>DASYRX010000092.1:0-18487 GCA_036003845.1 Gemmatimonadaceae bacterium
GATTCCTCGGCCCAGTCGGTCCGGCAATGATAGTTTCAGTCATGATTGTCGCGGCCATCACCGTGCACTGGGATAACGGATTCTTCGCGGCGACAAACGGAATCGAGCTGCCGCTGCTGTACACCGCGATCGCTGTCGTGCTCGCCTTCTCGGGCCCGGGTGCCTATTCGATTGACGCGGCGCTCGGTCTACGGGCACTCTGGTCGCCGGTCTTCGCCGCGACAGCGTTAGGCGGCGGTATTCTCGGTGGCATCACCAATGTTGCCCTGCGCCGGCGCGCATTGTCCAGTGACTCCGCTGGCATGAGGACTACGTAACATGGCAACTCCTCGCCGAATTGCACGAGTCGTCAACACGCCTGCCCCCGCGCCTGGTTTCATGGGCGCGGGGCACGAGGCTGTCTTGGTCGTCGACCCTAACGAGTTCAAGTCGCAGGATCCCTTCATTCTGCTTGCCGACGACCGCGTCGACCTCGCGCCGGGCGTGACAGCCGGCGAAGCGCACCCGCACGCCGGCTTCGAAACGGTGACGTTCGTACTCGAGGGCGGGCTGCACGATCGCATCGAAGGCTCCCTCAACACCGGTGACATGCAGTGGATGACCGCTGGCAGCGGGGTCATTCACAATGAAGAGGTCACGCTGCAGGGCCGCACTCGCATTCTTCAGTTGTGGCTTACGCTTCCTCACGAGCATCGCTGGAGCCCGCCGAGGTTCGAGACGGTGAGTCGCGACAGCGCGCCAGTGCGTCGGGAGCCCGGCGTCGTAGTGCGCGTTTATAGTGGCACGTCGGGTGATGCGCAGGCGACAACGCACAACTATGTGCCCGTAACCGTGGCCGACATCGCGCTGCGTCCGCGCGCAGCGGTGACGCAGGATTTGCCCGCGGCATACAACGGCTTCATTTATGTGCTCGACGGCGCAGTGCAAGCCGGCAGCGACGGCAAGCAGCTCGCCGCGGGTCAGGTGGGATGGCTCGATCGCGGTGGCACCGGAGAAAGCTCGTTGCGTCTCATCGCTGGCGACGCCGGTGCGCGGGTGATGCTCTACGCCGGCGAGCCGACCAACGTCCCCATCGTTATGCACGGCCCGTTTGTCGGCGAGACGCGCGCCGATCTCATGCGCGTGTCGAGTGACTATCTCGCAGGCCGGTTTCCGCGCATTAGCGAGATCGCACGCGGCGTTGCAACGGCGACATCAAGCGACTGAGGCGTTCTCCGGAATCATCATAACGGAGATTCCGGAGGCGTCGACGCGCAGCCAGCCCGGCGTGTGCACGATACGCAACATCGCTGCGTCGCACGAGGGGCAGCGTAAGATCACGCCCATGCCCTGACCATATTCGAGCAGCGTTCCGATGGCGCCTAACGAGCCGCAGGCGGCGCAGGTCGCCAGTGCCGCGGTCACATCCTGCGCGAACAGCTCGCGCAGCGTACCGCCCGCCGCATTGCCGTCCAATCGCATCTCCTCAGACTGCATATTGCCTCCCGAACGACATGGTGCCGCTCAACCTGTAGGACCAAAGCGCTCCGTGCGAACCCGCGAAGGATCGTGCCCCATCTCGACGAGTTGTGTCGCGACAGATTCCACCAGCGCAGTCGGACCACAGACGTACCCTCGCAGCTTCTCTGCGACCGGCGGACTGACTTCAGCGAGCATTTCCCCGTCGATGCGCCGACGATACCCAGTCCACCCACTCGGTGCGTCGCGCGTCAACGTAAAGCGAACATCGACTTCCGGGCGTTCATTCAGCGACTGCAGCTCCTCTCGGTAAATGACGTCGTCCCAGGTCCGCGCGGAGTAGAGCAGCCGCACAGGAACTCGCGCGCGCGCTGAAGGTGTCGCTCGCGCGTGGTGCCGCAGCATGCACATGAGCGGGACGATCCCCGATCCGCCTGCCACGAGCAACAAAGGACCGCCTAACGCAATGTCCCACACGAAGTAGCCGCCGATCGGGCCGCGCAGTTCGAGCCCGTCGCCCACGACGAGCGTATCGCACAGGTACGGCGACACTTCGGCATTCTCGATCCGCTCGACGGTGAGCTCGATCGAGCGTTGCTCCGGCGCAGACGCGATCGAGTAGGAGCGCTGCGCCTGATACCCATCCTCGGCGACGAGCCGCACGTCGACGTGCTGGCCCGCACGATGCCCGGGCCACTGCGGCACGTCGAGAACGAGCGTCCGCGCGCGCGCAGTTTCAGCTCGCACATCGACAACTGTGGCGACGCGCCATTCCAGCCGCTGTGCGGGGACAGTGGCAGGCTCGTTAGGCACTCAGGGATCGCCCTGGTAGCGTTGCTCCTGCCATGGATCGCCGCGATCGTGGTAGCCGAGTTGCTCCCAAAAACCCGGCTGATCCTTTGGCAGCAATTGCAGCCCGCGCACCCATTTCGCGCTCTTCCAGAAATAGAGGTGTGGCACGAGCAGCCTCGCAGGACCGCCGTGTTCAGGCGGCAGCGGTGCACCATCGTAACCGAACGCGACCCATGCTTTTCCTGCCGACACGTCGTCGATGGGAAGGTTGGTCGTGTATCCGCCATCGCAGAACGCCACGACAAACGCTCCCTCGGCGAGGCCCGCGGTCTTCGCTGCATCGAGTAGTGTATCGACCGAGATACCCTCCCACGTCGTGTCGAACTTCGACCACTTAGTGACGCAGTGGATGTCGACAGTTGGCTTGTCGTGCGGCAACGCTTGAAACTCTTCCCAGGACCATCGCACTGAGCGTCCTTGCGTGTCCCGAATTGTGAAATCCCACTTGTTGAGTGGAACGCGCGGTGTGGGCCCCGCCGAGAGGACAGGGAAGTCGCGCGTCTCATACTGTCCAGGCGGAAGGCGACCAGCTGAGGAGGCCGCACGGCGACCCTGGAAGCCGCGTGCGATGAAGGGTTTGTCTGCCATGCTCAACTCCGAATAGATCGCGCGAACGGAATGTACGCAATGCGGCTCTCCGTCGGTTGATGCCCGGACGGAGAGCCCCCGGCGCTTCCAACGTGGAGCCTAACGTGAGTCTACACGAATCGCTTGATGAACTTGAGCGCCGTTTCGGCGACTTCGCGCCAACCGCTGTCGATCGTTAAAGCGTGTCCCCTGTTCGGGATCTCAACAATCTCGGTGATGCCCGGATTGTCCTTCTGCTGCTTGTACGAGGCGTTCGCGATTGCCCACGGAACTGTGTGATCCTTTTCGCCCGAGACGATGAGCAGCGGTCCGCGGTCTGGATTGTCGGTGTCGACTTTGACCTCCGTCCACGGGTTGAGGTTCGCGGCCGCAGCCTGAAAAAGCGGTGCTCCAGACGCCGGGACGGCAAAGTTCTCATACAACTCTTTCGCCTCTTGTTCATCTACAGCATTCGCGAAGGCATAGCGGAACTGCTCGTACGTAAGCGGAATGGCGCGGTTGCGGTTGGCGGGATTGCCTAACACGGGCCACGCAGACTTGAGCGACGAGAATGGGAGTGGCAGCACGCCGCGGAACGGTGCGGGATCGACTGCGACTGTGACAGCCGAGCACCCACGGCCTGCAAGGATCTGCGCCAACAGTCCGCCGAAAGAGTGACCGATGAGGGCAGGCTTTGAGTTCAGTCCTCGAATGATGTGCTCGAAGTGGTCGGCCACCTGGCCGACGGTTTTGTGCGCAAAGACCTCCGGTTTGGCGTTCGCTTCAGCGACCGTTTCCGGATCGTCGGGCCATCCTGGCGTGAGCGCCGTAAAGCCGGCTTCCTCGAACACCTGAGCCCATCGATCCCAGCTACTCGGCAGCAGCCACAGTCCATGAATGAAAACGACTGGTTGCAACGCGGTCGCGTTCGCGCGTTCGACTTGCTGCATCTCGTGATCGGTGATCGTCGCCGTACTCGGCGGCGTTAAGGTGCTGCGTTCGCTATTCATACGTCCCTCCGTCCAGTGTGCGTGAACTACTCGGGAATGGTGTACAGGATCTCGTCGGTCCGACGGATAGCGTGCCTAACGCATTGCTAACGCCAGCCGGAAACCTCGCCGCGGCCACGAGGCACGGAAGGTACGTTAAACGCTCAATGCTCGCCTGTAGCGGTCGTGTAAATGCGTGTGTCACGCCAAGTCGGCGAACTCGAGCACAAAACCATTGCCCTTTCGGCTGATACCAGATCGATGGATCCGTCGCCAAACTACGGCTTTCGCGGTCCATCGACGCTGAGTACTCTGCCCAAGACACCCAGTCCGGACAAAGGGATGACAGCAACAGAAGTTCCGACGATTAGTCCACGTGTTTCGCGGACAGAGTACCTGTTTCCGACTCTTACGCCGGCTCAAGTCGCACGTATTGCCGAACACGGGCGCCGGCGACCGGTCGATCAAGGCGAAGTACTCGTCGAGCAAGGCGATCAGCCTGTCCCATTTTTTGTCGTCGTATCGGGAGAGGTCGAGATCGTTCGCCCCACTGGAGAAACGGAAGGGCGCATCGTCGTTCACAAGACCGGTGAGTTCACCGGGGAAGCAAACATGCTTTCCGGCCGACGTTCGCTCGTGCGCGCGCGTGTTTTGAAAACTGGCGAGGTGCTCGAGCTCACGCGCGACGAGTTGCTCCGTGTCGTGCAGACCGATCCAGAGCTTAGCGAGATCATCATGCGCGCCTTCCTTCTCAGGCGGGTGGAATTGATCGCGCATGGCCTGGGCGACGTGGTGCTCATCGGCTCAACTCACTGCGCCGGCACACTGCGAGTCAAGGAATTCCTAACGAGAAACGGCCATCCGTACACGTCGATTGATCTCGATACTGACGACGGCGTGCAAGATCTCTTGGACAAGTTCGGTGTGACGACAAGCGACATCCCGGTCCTGATTTGCCGCTGCACGGTCGTGCTGCGCAATCCGACGAACGAACAGATTGCGGACTGTCTCGGGTTCAACGCGGCGATCGACCAGCAACAGCTGCGAGATGTCGTGGTGATCGGCGCCGGCCCTGCTGGACTCGCTGCTGCCGTTTACGGGGCGTCAGAGGGGCTCGACGTGCTCGTGGTCGAGGCAGAAGCGCCCGGTGGGCAGGCGGGAGCAAGCTCACGCATCGAGAACTACCTCGGGTTCCCGACCGGCATCTCGGGGCAAGAGCTGGTTGCGCGTGCATACAACCAGGCAGCGAAGTTCGGCGCGCAGCTGATCGTCGCCAAAGGCGCGAAGAAACTCAAATGCGAACGAACGCCGTATGCGATCGAGATCGAGGATGGTACGCGCATACCTGCGCGCACAGTGATCATCGCAACTGGCGCGCAGTATCGTCGGCTGCCGTTCGAAAACTTGTCGCAGTATGAGGGAGCGGGCGTCTACTACAGCGCCACGTTCATGGAGTCGCAGCTCTGCCGGGGCGAAGAGGTCATAGTCGTCGGTGCCGGAAACTCAGCAGGCCAGGCAGCGGTCTTTCTCGCACAGACTGTAAGAAAGGTCCACATGCTCGTTAGGTCCGGTGGGCTCGCGGAGAGCATGTCGCGCTATCTGATCCGGCGCATCGAAGATAGTCCCGTGATCGAACGCCACTTCTTCACAGAGCTCACGGGCCTCGAGGGCTTTCAACACCTGGAGCACGTCACGTGGCGCAACAGTGAGTCTGCGGCCGTCGAAAGGCGACCGATTCGTCATGTGTTCACGATGACTGGCGCGGTGCCGAGCACGGCGTGGCTCGAGGATTGTGTCACTCTGGACGCGAACGGATTCATCAAAACCGGATCCTCGCTGACGCAGGACGATCTGATCTCGGCAGAATGGCCGCTGGCGCGCGCGCCGCATTTTCTCGAGACGAGTTTGCCAGGCGTGTTCGCAGTCGGCGACGTCCGTGGCGGTAACATGAAGCGAGCTGCGTCTGCCGTTGGTGAAGGTTCGAGTGCAGTCGCCTTCGTGCACCAAGTACTGCACGAGTAGGTTCTAAAGGGCGCGCACAAACGCGCGCACGTTTACAAACCTCGGACTGAACGAGGCGATGCATGCGAGCCATCGGCATTCTATTGTCGGTAACGCTGCCAGCGCTGGCACTCGGCCAACCAGCGCCCGCGCAATTCACAACGTCAGGAGCGTTCTTCGCGCTCTCTGTCGCCGATCTGGCGGCGAGTACGCGATGGTATTCTGAGAAACTTGGACTCAGAATCGTTATGCGGAGTGTGAACGGAGTTGCCGTGAACGTGCTGGAAGGCGGCGGCCTGATTGTGGAGCTAGTCCAGCGTGACGGTGCGCGTTCACCGCGCGACGCGGTGCCTGCCGACAGCCCGCCCGACCTCGTTCGCGGCATCTTCAAGGTCGGCATGATCGTCGAGGATTTTGATGGCACCGTAGCGAGGCTGCGCGCTAAAGGGGTGGAGATCGTGCTCGGACCCTATCCTCCGACACCCGAGCAACGGGCCAACATGCTTGTAAAAGACAACGCTGGGAACCTCATCCAATTCTTTGGCAAATGATCCCGTTAGGCACAACCGTCGCTGCTGCGGCGTTTGCGTCCTCGCTAGGCAGCCGTATAGCCGCCGTCGACGAACAACACGGCGCCTGTCACATACGACGCCGCGTCAGACGCGAGGAATACGACCGGGCCCACTAGCTCGTCCAGGCGGGCGCGCCGCCGCATCGGTGTGCGAATCTCGATGCGTTTCTCGGTCTCCGGCTTGGCGTGCTCGCCACCGAGCCCTTCCATGATGTTCTCGAGGTAGCCCGGCGCGATGGCGTTCACGCGGATCCCGTGAGCGGCCAGGTCGACAGCCATCACGCGCGTCAGCTGATTCACGCCTCCTTTGGCGGCGCTGTAGGCGCCGAGTCCGGGAATGGCGATCGCCGAAGCGATCGATGAAATGTTGATGATGCTGCCGCCACCGCCGCGCTCGAGCATATGCCTAACAACCGCGCGTGACATGTGCATGACGCCCTTGAGATCGACGTCGACGACACGCTTCCACGCCTCGTCGGTAATACTCTCGAACGATTCCACGATGTCGATCGCAGCGTCATTCACCAATACGTCCACGCGCCCGAACGTGCTCACCGCATGACGAACCAATTCCTCGCAGCTCGCGGCGTCAGTGACGTCTACACGCGCACACGTCGCGTGGCCACCGACCTTCTGAATGGCAGCTGTGGTGGCATTCGCGCCGTCGACGTTGATGTCGCACACGGCAACAGACGCTCCATGCTCCGCCAATCCGTGCGCGAGTCTGCGGCCCAACCCGCGCGCCGCCCCTGTTACGATGGCGACGCGGCCGGAGATTGCGAACAGTCCAGTGGACGAATTCATCCTAGTCCGATCGCTATGAATCCGTCGGCTTCAACCAGCGCGCGAACCAGGCCAGCACGCGCTCCCATCGATCGCGCGCGTTGGCGCTCGAATCGGTCGCACCATGGCTCTCGCCCCAATAACGGGCGAACTCCGCCGGTCTGCCTAACCGCTGCAGCGCCGTGAAAAACTCTTCCGACTGCTGGACTGGCACGTAGTCGACGTCCCCGTGAATGATGAGTACCGGCGTGCGGACCTTGGCCACGTGCAGCAGCGGGCTGTTGCGAACATAACGTTCGATATCGGCCCAGGGTGGCGCTCCCAACCCGATCACGTCGCCTTCACTGAAGCGAGCTTGAACGCGGGCAAGGTGAGCATCGGCTCGGTAGCGCCGTTCGCCGTCGAACGTGCCATAGTTGCTGACGAGATCGCTGAATCCCGAGATCGCGACTGCCGCTGCAAAGCGATCGCTTTGGGTGATCAACCCGAACGTAGCGTAGCCGCCGAAGCTCTGGCCCATCACGGCAATGCGAGCCGAATCCGCGATGCCAGCTGCGATGGCCGCGCTGACGGCCGGCAGGACGCCGTTAGGCAACTCCGGATATGGATCGCGCGGCATCGGTCCTCGAGGCATACTCGGAACCAGCACGGCGTACCCAGACGCAGCCAATAAGTGCAGGTTGTCGGCGTGCGCGTGATTCTTCGCGAGCCAGAAGTCCACCGTCGCGTTCGCCGTATCCGATACGACCACGCCGGGATAGACCCAGGTGACCATCGGAAAGCGCTTGTTAGGCACGTACTGCGGAGGGAGCAGTACGACGGCCGACAGTGAATCGCCGTTCGCGGCTCTGTAGCGGAGCAGCAGTCGACGCGAAGTGGCGCTGCGCGCCAGGTGCTCATTGAGCGTGAGCAGTCGCTCCGCTGATGTCGATGCCGGCGTAACAGCCGACAGGACGGTGCCGTCGGGTTCGTCGGCCCTGAAGTACGCCAGCCGCGCGACGGGTTCAAACGCGGCAAGGCGCGCTCGCGTCGATGGGGACTGGATCGCCGTCCATTTGTTGGTATCAAGTTCGAGCTCGTAGAGAGTGCGCACGATCCCTTGGCGAATCCCTACGACAATGCGATTACGACCGAGCATGCTCGCGTCATGTCGCGTTGGCGCGACGATCCGCGTGACAAGACCGTCGTTAATGACAGCCAGCGGTGCGAGCTGCCCGGCGCCTAACGCAACGCGCCAGAGCCTTCCACCGGCTGCGACGACGAGTGCGCTGTCACCCAGGGCAATCACGTTTCGATCGGATGACTCGCGCAGACCGCCCGTTAGGACTCGATCCGCGCCCAAAGTCGCTCCGATCAACCACCAGTCGAAGCGCTGCGCACCCGGCACGCTCTGACGGGCGAGCAGTCTGCCAGACGACGTCCAGTGCAGGGCGTCGATGTCACCGAGCGTCGTTCGTCTGTCTTGCGCGCCTGACGAGAGGTTGACGCGAACGAGTGTTCGTCGCGCAGTAGCGATTGCAAGCTCGTCTCGCCGCGGCGCCACGGCGGCATCGCTGACGGGACCTTCGAAGAGCAGCACGGCGCGCGCCGTACGAGTATCGACCGAAACGAGCTGAGAAGGTCGCGGCGTCAGAGTAGTGTCGAGCTCAGTCGAAAGCACGCTCACCGATGGTGTTTGCGCCTTATGCGCTTGGTCCCAGCCGGCACGCGCGAGCGACGGCGTATACCGACGCAGTGCGAAAGCGCTCGCCGGAACACCAATCGGCAGGAGCGACACGAGCACGTGCTCGTCGTCGAGCCAGGTAACAGGATTCGGCTCATCGATGCCCCCACCTAACGGGGGCCGCGTGTCTACCGCGCGCTCCGACAGACATTTGCGCGCGCCAGACCGCGCGTTCACTAGCGCGAGCCCGATGCTGCCGCCGCACTCCGTCGTTAGGACCGCCAGGTTTCGACCGTCAGGAGACCAAACGGGATTCCAGTAACCAAGCCCGCGTGCGGCCCCAAGCGTGAGATTGCGAGCGGAACCACCTCGCTTTGGTATCAGCCATACGTCGGCTTGGTCGTCGCCCAGCATGTCATACGGGCGATACGTTGGCGATTCAGCCCACGAACGCTGCACGACAACGGCGAGCCAATCCCCAGTCGGTGAAGGCGAGACTGTCGTCAGCGTCCGGATCGCGAAAACGTCGTCGATCGTAAGCGGGCGAGCGGTCTGACCAACGGCAACATCGACGAGCGTCGCTGGCAGGGCGATCAGCGCGATCAGCCTAACGAAATGGGACCGTGCGTTCACAGGTTATTGGCGGATGTTCGCATGCGAACATTACTGCTATCGCCCCGACACGGAAGCCTCTCGCCGTAGTCGCACCTGCGAGCAACCAACGGATCGCCCTTCGAGGCTCAAACGCCGGCAAGAACGCGGCGCTGGCGACGCTCGGCGGCAGCAACAGACGCCGTGTTGACCGGCTCCCTTGCGCTTCTACAAGAGCGATTGTACTCTCTTGTAGAAGGACAAAGGGAAGGCTGCCATGCTCTCGGATTTGCGATTTCGCCTGCGCGCCATCTTCAAACGCGGCGCTATGGAGCAGGAACTCCACGAAGAGCTCTCCGAGCACATCGCGCGAGAGACCGAGAAGCTCGTGCGACAGGGAATGAGCCGCGCAGACGCCGAGCGGACGGCGCGCGTCGCATTCGGCGGCGTGAATCGCATCAAGGACGACACGCGAGACGCACGCGGCACCGTCGTACTCGAAAGCATCGCCCAGGACATGCGCTACGCGTGGCGCGGCCTGCGCTCCAAGCCGGGCTTCACCGCGGCCGTTCTCATCGCGTTAGGCCTCGGCATCGGCGCCAACACCGCGATGTTCGGCATCGTGGATCGCTTGCTGTTTCGCCCGCCGGCTTTTCTGAGCGCCCCCGAACGCGTCCACCGCATCATGATGCAGTACACGTGGAACGGCGAGCGGCGGCTCGACAACAGCCATTCGTACAAGCGCTTCCTGGAGCTCACGTCAGTTCCTTCGCTGGAGCAAACGGCCGTCTTCTCGCAGCGCAGTCTGGACGTGGGCGTCGGGGCCGAGGCGCAAGAGATGCAGGTCGCGACAGTGAGCGCGACCCTCTTCGACTTTTTTGACGTTAGGCCGGTGATCGGCCGATTCTTCACGACCGCCGAGGACACAACGCCAGCAGGCGCGATGGTCGTTGTCCTCAGCCACGATTACTGGAGCACGCAGTTTGGCGGAAGCGCGGACGTACTCGGCAAGACGCTATTTCTCGCGGCCGAGCCGTATACGATCATCGGCGTCGCACCGCGCGGCTTCACCGGTTTCAGCGAGGAGGCAACGCCGGCTGCGTATATCCCGGTCACAACCTTCGCGGCGTTGCGAGACAAGACGTTCTACCAGCACTACGGTTGGACGTGGCTCAACATGTACGCGCGAAGGCGACCCGGGGCGAGCATCGAGACTACGGACGCAGACCTAACGACGGCTTACCAGCGCAGCTGGGTCGTGGAGGGCGAAATTGGCGGTTACAAGAATTGGCCCACGGCGCAGGTGGCCGGCGCACGCGCCTTCGCCGTGCCAGTGCACACCGCCCGCGGCCCCGACGCTGGGGCTGAGTCACGTGTGGCAACGTGGGTCATGGGCGTTGCGATCGTCGTATTGCTCATTGCGTGCGCGAACGTGGCAAATCTGCTGCTGACGAGGGCCGCGGGTCGCCGCCGTGAAACGGCGATGCGGCTTGCGCTGGGAGTGTCTACGCGACGTTTGCTGCAGCAGCTGCTCACCGAGAGCGTGCTCTTGGCCGCGTTAGGTGGCATCGCCGGTCTCGCGCTCTCGGTGTGGGGTGCGCGCGCGCTCGGAGCGCTTTTCCTGCAGGGAGCGGAACCCGTCGCCGTCGGCAGAGACGCGCGGACGCTCGTCTTCGCCGGCGGCGTTACTCTCGCCGTCGCGCTACTCACTGGGTTGGCGCCGGCATTCGCCGCGATGCGGCACGACGTCGCCGGTTCGCTCAAGGCCGGCGTGCGCGAGGGGACGTACCGTCGATCACGCGCTCGCACAGTACTGCTCCTTTTTCAGGGCGCGCTATCAGTCGTGCTACTTGTGGGCGCGGGGCTCTTCGTGCGCTCGCTGAACAATGTGCGTTCAACACGACTTGGCTACGACGTGGATCCGCTCGTGATTGTGCAAGGCCGCATGCGTGCGCGGCTCACACCAGCGGAAGAAGATGCACTCGGCGCACGCTTATTGAGCGCTGCAACTATGACACCGGGCGTACACAGTGCGACTCTCGCAGCGTCCGTCCCCTTTGGCGGAAACGAAGGGCGCGGATTCCCATCGTTTCCTGGTGCTGACACGGCGCGCATCCGCCGCGGCCAACGATACATGCTTCAGGCAGGGAACCCGCGCTACTTCGAGACGACGGGCACGCGAATCTTGCGTGGGCGTCCATTCAACACCGACGATCGCGCCAACACACCGCCCGTCGTCGTCGTGAATCAGGTCATGGCCGAGCGGCTCTGGCCAGGCGAGGATCCGTTAGGCAAGCAGGTGCGCATTGGCGAGGCGCGCAATCCGTACATGACAGTCATTGGTGTTGCCGAGAACATGCGTGGGAGTAGCATCGAAAACGCCTCGGAGAACTGGTACTACGTGCCCTGGGAGCAGTACCGCGCGATCTTCGGTGGTGACATCCACAGCGTCCTCGTGCGTGTGAATGGCCGTGCACAGGACTACGTCGACGTCTTGCGCCGCCGGTTGTTGCAAGAGATGCCGGGAAGCTCGTTCACGCGCGCGTGGCCGATGCGTGAGCTTGTCGCTCCGAGACAGCGGTCGTGGGAGTTTGGGGCGAAAATGTTTGTCGCGTTCGGTGTGCTGGCGCTCGGTCTCGCGGCGATCGGTCTCTATAGCGTAGTCGCGTACGCCGTAGCGCAACGGAGCCATGAGTTGGGCGTGCGTATGGCGTTAGGTGCGAGCGTGCGAGACGTGATGCAAATGGTCGTGGGGCAGGGCGTCGCATTCGCGGTAACGGGCATCGCCATCGGCGGCGCCATCGCGCTCTGGGCAGGGAAGTGGATTCAGCCGCTGCTTTTTGCGCAGAAGGCACGCGACCCGCTGGTCTTTGTTGTCGTGGGGACTGTGTTGCTCGTCGCTGCCATCTTAGCGACGCTCGGCCCAGCCTGGCGTGCAATGCGCGTCGATCCGACTGTCGCACTGAAAAGCGACTAGATCACCAGAGCGGGACGGCGTCGATTTGGCCGTGGCAAAATGCAGTTGCAGTAGCGGCTGCAGCCATCCCGCCGTGGGCGCGCTAGCGAGAACGCCTAACGATGCCCTTTTTTCAACAGGAACTGGCCGGCCTTCGGGTAGGAGACCTGCGCCTTCGAACGCGCCTGGCGCAGAGCCGCGGAACTTTCGGCCGTGCCGTCAAGGACGCGCTGGAGCACGCTGTCGCGCAGGGCGGCGTTGGGATCGGAATTCATATCGGAACGAAATTTGGAAACCCGCAGCCGAGACTTGACACAACGAACGCTTGTACTTAACCTAATAGTTAAGTAACCCAATGGTTGAATAACATGGTCACAGACCATCTGAGCACGACGTTCGCCGCCTTAGCTGACCCCACTCGCCGCGCCATTCTCGCGCGGCTCGCCACCGGGGAGGCCACGGTCACCGAGCTGGCCGAGCCGTTCAAGATGAGCCTCCCCGGCTTCTCCAAGCATCTGAAGGTGTTGGAGAAGGCAGGGCTCATCAGCAAAGGCCGCGAAGCGCAGTGGCGGCCGTGCCGTTTGGAAGCCGCGCCGCTCAAAGAAGTGGCGGTCTGGGCGGAGCGTTACCGCACGCTTTGGGAGCAACGACTTGATCGCCTCGACAGCTACCTACACACTCTGAAACCGAAGGAGACGAAAGATGCCCGTAAGCAGCGCCGCAAATAGCGAGACCTTCAAGGTCTCAACGCCGTCGGACACCGAGATCCGCCTAACGCGTCTGTTCGACGCCCCGCGAGACGTGATCTTCGAAGTGATGACCAAGCCTGAACACGTGCAGCGTTGGTGGGGCCAAATGGGCGAGGGCTACTCAACGTTTGCCGAAGGAGATGTGCGTGTCGGCGGCAAGTGGCACTACATCGCCCGGCATCCGAAGGGAGAAGCGGAGTTCTACGGTGAGTATCGCGAGATCAAGCCGCCGGAACGATTTGTTTTCACGGAGATCTACGCACCATTCCCACCTGCCAAACCCGAAGACGCGTCGGTATGCACGGTCGTGCTCACAGAGGAAGGAGGAAAGACTCGCATGACGCTGACGGCCAAATACGACTCGCTAGCCACGCGTGACATGGTGCTGCAGAGCGGAATGGAGAAGGGCGCCGCGCTCAGCTACGACAGACTCGAAGAGGTTGCGAGGGAGCTGCAGCGATCCTGAGCGCCTGTGGCTTTGTGCGATGGACGGGGCCCGCCGTGTATGGCGGGCCCTTCGCTCTTACAGCGTCAACGGCAAGAGCCGTTCGGATTAAGCGGACCGGCGAATAGAACGGATTCCATCCTCAGCATCAAAAAGATCCCGAAACTCTGGCGCGCGACTTTCACAGCGTTTCTTCAGGGCTTGACTCTGTACCATCCGCTGCTCCGTGTTATCCGAATGGCTCTTGCTCTTTTCAAATCTCGTTTCAAATCGTCAGGCGGACGAACCCTGTCCTCAGGGCAAGCGTAGTCGGCGCTCAGTCAGACCGATCGCGTCAACGGCTTTTCGTAGCGCCACACTTCGAGCTCGAAGGTCCCATCCGGCGTTTCAGGGTGATGAACCATGATTCCTGCTCGACGCCATCCGCTTTTCTCATAGAATCTCGCCGCTCTGTCATTACCGATCGCGCACGCGAGCCAGGCCGTCTCCACGCCACTGCTGGAGAGCCGATCTTCGGCGTCAGCGAGTAAAGCGGCGGCGACACCTGTTCCTCGCGCTTGCGCCGAGACGAAGAGCTGATCGAGCTCGTCGTCCTTCACTATGCAGAAGCCAAGGGGCGTGCCGACTGGTCCGGCCACGCGGACTCGCGGCAGCGCTGCTTTCAGTCGTTCGCGAAAGCCTTCGAGAGTGCGCATGCGCGCGAGCTCGGCGGGGAGGATCTCGGCGTGTGCATCCTGCCAGCCGTCGTACCAGATCTTGGCTAGCTGATCGAGCTCTGAATGGTCGGGTGCTCTAACGGTCACGAGGGATTCGGGGTTCGGGGTTCGGTGTGCGGGATTCGGAACTGCGTTAGGCAGCGTTGCCAGCACCCGGCGCCCGCCTATTCAACTCGTCCGCCGGACCAAGTCAAGCTGCTTCGAGCGCCAGAATGCGCGGCAGCCCGATCACGCGATCTTGCCGTCAAGCATAGAGACGTCAACGGCAAGGGCTGTTCGGAATACGCGGATTGGGCTGACAGAACGATTCGTTCCTCACCGAGAAGTCGTTCATAGACTTGGCGAGCCACCTCCAAGGGTTTCTTACTTGAAAAATCAAAAGCGACAGCCTAACCGGTCGACCACATACGATGAGCCTTGCGCTGTTTCAGGGCTCGGCTCCGTACCCTCCGCTGCTCCGTTTATCCGAATGGCTCTTGCTCTTTGCAAACAGAAAGCGATTGACAGCAACGCTTCCGATAGGAAGATTGTCTATCCATTATAGTCAGACCGTCTATCCATGAGCCAAGACGCTGCCACAAACGCGACGCACGACGTGCTACCCGGCACGCTCGAGATGCTTATCCTGCGGACGCTGACAATCGGTCGCCAGCATGGTTACGCGATCGCGCAGCACATCACCCGCACGTCGAAAGACGTGCTGCGCATCGAAAAGGGGTCGCTGTATCCCGCGCTCGAACGACTGCAGCGCAGCGGTTGGGTGACTTCCAAGTGGGGACAGAGCCCGACTGGACGGCGCGCGCGCTATTACTCGATCACGGCATCGGGACGCAGGGCACTCGGCGCCGAGATGTCTGCCTTCGAGCAAGTCTGCGCCGCCATCACACGGGTGCTTAAGCCGAGTTGACTTATGTCACTCGTCGACGCCATCCGATTTCGTCTGCGCAGCTTGTTGCGTGCGCGGACCGCGGAACAAGAACGCACGGAAGAGATTGAGTTCCATCATTCGCTCTCCGCCATGGCGAGTGCGAGCGCCGGCGTGGAGCGACAGGATGCACAGTTCGCTGCCAGGCGAGAGTTCGGGAACAAGACGCTGGTGAAGGAGGAGATGCGCCATCTGGGGGCGCTGCGCTGGATCGATACGACGGCGCAGGACCTGCGCTACGGATTGCGCACGTTGCGACGCTCTCCAGTCTTCACTTGCGTCGCGGTGCTGTCACTCGCGTTAGGTATCGGCGCGAACACGGCCATATTCGGCGTGCTGCACGCGCTGATGCTGCAGCCGGTCGCGGTGCCGCATCCGGAAGAGATGGTCGCGCTGCAACGCATGTCGAAGGACGACGGACCGACATACAGCTTCGGTGAAGGCGAGTATCGAGCCCTTCAAAGCGCGTCCGTCTTGCCCATCGCGGCATTTACGTACGCCGCTGTGCGGCAAATCGAGATCGGTGGCGCCGCACCAGATCGAGTGGGTGAAATCCACCTCGTCGATGGCGACTTCTTTATGTTGCTCGAGATCGCGCCGGCGGCCGGCCGGCTCTTGACTCGCTCGGACATTGCCGCTGCGTCACCGGTCGTGGTCATCAGCAGCGATTTCGCCGAGCGTAACTTCGGCGGTGCACGGGCCGCGTTAGGAAAGTCCTTGAAGATGAATGACATCATCTTCGGCGTTGTCGGCGTCACGCCGCCAGGCTTCAAGGGTCTCAACTTCCCGGGGAATTTCACGATAGCAGCGCCACTCTCCATCACGGGTCTACGAAGAGAGGCGCGCCGTGCCCCGCGCGGCTACCCCGTCACGCCCGTCGCGCGCGTCAAGCCTAACGAAGTAAAGGGCGCGCAAGAGGCGCTCGATGCCGCATTCAGCCGCTGCTGCGCGGCCGGACAGTTCGTTCAAGGCGACAAACCAAGCACGCCGGAACGTGCCACGCTCATCGACATCAGCCACGGCATTCCGTCGGCCAAAATGGATCTCCGCGCGCAGTATGGCCGCGTTCTCGCTGCGCTGATGGGTGGCGTCGCGGTGCTCTTGCTGATCGCGTGCGCGAACGTCGGCAATCTTCTGCTTGCCCGCGCCAGCGCGCGGGCGCGAGAGCTGGCGGTTCGCCTTTCGCTAGGTGCATCGCGATGGCGTGTGATGCGGCAGTTGCTGATCGAGAGCGGTTTACTTGCAGGAGCCGGAGCTGTCCTCGGGCTCATGCTCGCCGTGTGGGGGACGCGTGCGATTGCGCATTACGTGCCGCCGAGTGTCATGGGGCCGATTGGGCTCCTCATCGCAGTTCGTCCGCAAGTAACGCTGCTCGCGTTTTCGGTTGCCGTCGCTGTCGTCTGCACCGGTATCTTTGGCGTGCTGCCCGCAATACGCGCAACGCGGTTCGACATTGTCGCGAGTCTGCGCGACGCCGCTGGTCGCGCAGGCAGGTCACCGCGCGCCGGCCGGCTGGATCGTGCTATCGTGGCGGCACAGGTCGCGCTGGCGCTGTTGCTCGTATCATCGGCGGCTCTACTCGTTGAAACGCTGCGGAATCTTCGCGATCTGAATGGCGGTTTTGACGCCGTGCATCTCGTCGTTGCGAATATCGAAACGCGAGACTCGCCATACACAACGCTGCGGCCGCATTACCAGGAGATGTTGCGAAGAGTGAATGCGTTGCCGGGAGTACAAGTCGCTGCAATTGGTTCGACAGCTCCGCTCATACACGCCGGCGGGTCAATGCGACTCATCAGCGTGCCAGGCTATGAACCGAGTCCCGGCGAGCAGACTGCGGTGCACTACATGGGCTCAGCGCCTAACTATTTCAGCGCCGCCGGAATCGCGCTGCGGTCGGGGCGCGATTTTGCGACCAGGGATGGGGCGAACACGCAGCCTGTCGCGATCATCAGCGAGAAGGTCGCTCGCAAATACTACGGCGGGCGCGATCCGCTCGGCACGCTCATTCGGTTCAGCGAGGGCCCGCCGGTGCTGGTCGTTGGCGTCGTCGCCGACGTCAAGTACTTCGACGTGCGCGCGGAGTCGGAAGCCTCGCTGTATGTGCCGATGGAGCAGTGGGAGTACTGGGACTACCTCATTCTAGTAGCTCAAGTGTCCAGCGACCCTAACGCCATGGCCGCTTCTGTACGCGGGGCGCTCAGGGCCGCGCTGCCTGGCGTCAACGTTCGCGACGCCCAAGGCATCGCGCAGATTCTGGACGATCGCCTCGTGCGTGAACGCCTCTCGGCGACATTGGCTGTGCTATTTGGCACGCTGGCGCTCGCGCTCGCCGCGGTGGGGCTGTACGGTGTGATGGCTTACCAAGTCACGGCCAGGACTGCCGAGATCGGCGTGCGCATGGCGTTAGGCGCGCGAGCGGGACTGGCGATGTGGCTCATCCTGCGCCAGTCGCTGCTCGTCGTGGCTGCCGGCGCGATCATCGGAGTTCCACTGGCGTTAGGTGGCGCTCGGTTCATCGCGGCGCAGCTCTACGGCATCACGCCGGCCGATGCGCGTACGCTCATCGTCTCATTGCTCGTGCTGTTCGTCGTCGGTGTGTTTGCCAGTGTGCTGCCGGCGCGGCGCGCGGCGCGCGTCGACCCGCTGGTCGCTATCAGGGCGGACTAGCGCAAGGGGATAGGGGATGGCGGATAGGGGATAGCGCGACATTTTGCGCGCTCACAGCTTGTGCGCATGCATCGCTGTCGCTCACGCACGCTCACACTCGCGCTGGTTTCGCTCGCTGCCTGTGAAAAGGCGAACAGGGAGCACGCGCTATTCAGGCTACTCAGCCCCGAGCAAACAGGCATTACGTTCGCGAATACAATCACGACGAGTGACTCGCTGAACGTTCAGACGGATGTCTATGTCTATAACGGCGCCGGCGTAGCGGTAGGCGACGTCGACAACGACGGACTGCCGGACATCTTCTTCGCCAGCAACATGGTTTCGAGCCGCTTGTATTTGAATAAGGGCAACATGCGGTTCGAGGACATCACCGATCGAGCGGGCGTGAACACGAAGCGATGGGCAACGGGCGCGTCGATGGTGGATATCAACAGCGATGGCTTCCTCGACATTTACATCTCTGTATCAGGTCCCGAGTGGTCCAAGCCCGAGGAGCGCGCGAATCTGCTCTTTGTCAACAATGGAGATCGCACCTTCACCGAAGCGGCCGC
>DASYRX010000093.1:0-12100 GCA_036003845.1 Gemmatimonadaceae bacterium
CCGCGAGCACATTTTCGGCGCCCAGGAACTCGGCGATGTACGGCGTGGCGGGGCGCCGGAAGACCTCGTCAGGCGCGCCGTATTGCAGCACGCGACCGGCGTCGAGGAGGATCGCGACGTCGCCTAACAAGCCCGCCTCGGTGAAGTCGTGCGTGACCTGAAGCGCTGTGAAACCCCACTGGCGATGCAGCGCGCGCACTTCGCGGCGCGCAAGCGCGCGACGCTTGGGATCCAGGGCGCTGAACGGCTCATCCAGCAGCACGAAGGACGGGCGGCGCGCCAGCGCTCGAGCGAGCGCCACGAGCTGGCGTTCGCCACCGCTCAGGGACTGCACGTCACGATCGACGAGGTCCGCGATTCCGAAGCGGCGAGTGACCTCCTGCGCGGACGTGGTCGTTTCCGCCGTGGCGCCGTAATGGATGTTCTGGCCGACGGAGAGGTGCGGGAAGAGGTATCCATGCTGATAGACGATCCCGATGCCGCGATCTTCCGGCGCTTCGCGCGTCACATTGCGTGTGCCTAACGAGACGTCACCATTGATCAGCGGCGTGAGGCCGGCGATCGCTTCGAGTAGCGTCGTCTTTCCAGAACCGGCGGGACCAATCACAACGCCGTAGGCGCCTGCCGGCACGTCGAACGAGACGTCGCGCAGGTGGAACGCGCCGACGCGCGCGCCGAGGTTGCGAACGCTGATCACCAGGGCTGGTCCAGGCGCCGCTCGTATCGCAACAGGCGCAACACAACAAGCGGGATCACGGCAAAGAGCACGAGCGCTGCCGCGACGGGGATTGCTTCGGAAAGCCCGAACGTCGTGAAGCGATCGTAACTCAGCACGCTCACCGTCTTGGGGTTGTATGTGAGAATTACGATCGCGCCGAACTCGCTGACGGCGCGGGCCCACATAACGACGCCGGACGCCACGAGTCCGCGCAGCGCGAGCGGCAGCGTGACGCGCCGCATCACGCGCCAGGGTTTGTCACCCAACGTGCGCGCGACGCCCTCGAAGCGACGATCGACGCGAGCGAACGCCTCCCGCGCGCCGCTCACGTACAGCGGCGCCGACACGAAAAGCATCGCCGCGAGAATGCCTAACGGCGTCCCTACCACCCCCAGGCCAGCTTTGAGCAATGTGCTGCCAACCGCACTCTCGCGGCCGAGCACGAGCAGCAGTGCGATCCCGGCCACAGGGTGCGGGATCAGGAGCGGGAGATCGAGCACCGCTGCGATCGCTCCTGCGCCGCGCGAGCGCGTGCGCGCCAGGAAATAGGCGAGCGGCGTTCCAGTCAGAATGCCGAAGAGAGTCGCGCCCGTCGCTGTGAGGGCGGTAAGTAGGAGGGCGCCTCGTAGATCAGCGTCAACGCCAACGGCGCGAATCCCCGAGACGCCGCCGCGCGTAACGAGTTGCGCGATCGGCGCCACCAGAAAGAGGAGCAATACCGAACTCCCAAGGGCGGCGACGACACTTATGAGGCGATGGACCGGAAGTCGGGACGGGGCGGGGGAGGCCGTTTGCACCGCTATATTCTGCGCACTCTTCGCATCAGGGGTCAGGTCTTGCAATACGACATCTAAATCACGCGGCGATACCCAATTCATTCGGTGTTGAATTGGGTATCGCCGCATTTGTTAGATGTCGTATTGCAAGACCTGACCCCTTGGTTGATCTCATGGCCGAACTCGCGCTCGACATTCAGTCGGTTGTCAAACGCTTCGCGCAGCACGTTGCGGTGCGCGAATTGTCGCTGCAGGTGCCTCAAGGAGCCGTTTATGGCTTGCTAGGCCCCAATGGCGCCGGCAAAACGACAACCATCCGCATGATCCTCAACATCATCATGCCGGACCAGGGGTCGATTCGCGTGCTGGGCCGTTCCAACAGGGAACCGAAGCTGCTCGACCGTGTCGGGTACCTCCCGGAGGAACGTGGCCTGTACAAGAAGATGCAGGTACGTCGCCTCCTCCGGTTCCTGGCGGAGCTCAAGGGGATCAGCGCGCGCGAGGCTGACAAGCGCATCGGTCCATGGCTGGAACGCCTAACGCTCAAGACAGCGGAGAAGGACTGGGGACTGTCCAAGGTCGACGAGCTGTCGCGCGGCATGCAGCAGAAGGTGCAGTTCATCGCCTGTCTGTTGCATGATCCCGACGTTGTCATCCTGGACGAGCCGTTCAGCGGGCTCGATCCCATCAACGCGCAAGCGCTCAAAGACACGGTGATCGAACTCAAACGCCGCGGCAAGACGATCCTTTTCAGCACGCACCTCATGGAGAGCGCAGAGCGCATGTGCGATTCAGTGTGCATCATCGCGCGCGGTGAGAAAGTGCTTGACGGGTCCGTCGAAGCTGTGAAATCGGAACACGGAATCCGCCACGTCGCGATCGCGGTAGCGAACCAATCCACCGACGGCGTGCGTTCGCTGCTTGACGACCCCAGGATGGTGAAATCTGTCGACGATCAGAACCGCTTCTTCGAGGTGGAGCTGGCCGACGGCGCCAATCCACAGGAGCTGCTGCGCCGCGTTGTCGCGTTAGGCGTTCCCATCGAGCGCTTCGAGCTGATTCAGCCGTCGTTGCACCAGATATTCCTCGATCGTGTCGGCGCCAAAGGCGTCGAAGCAGGAGTGACAGGACATGGGTAAGCTATGGGCGGTAGTCAAGCGCGAGTACGTCGAGCGCGTGCGATCCAAGTGGTTCGTGATCGCCACTGTTCTCGGTCCTGTGCTGATGGCCGCAATGATCGTGGTGCCGATCTGGCTGGCGGTGCGCAGCTCGACGTCGGCGAAAGCGTCCAACATCGTCATACTCGACGCGACCGAGCGCGACCTGGGCAAGGTTGTCGCGCAATCGTTAGGGAACGACATTCAGGGAGATTCGTCGCTCGCACGCGTCCGGCGCGTCTCGCCAGCCGAGTTGGCGCAAGCCGAGTCCACTGTGACGCGCGATGTGATCGCCAAGCGTTTCGAGGGCTATCTCGTCCTGGATAGCGCGAGCGCGCGCGGCACGACCGCGCGTTATGCAGGACGCAACGCCAGCACGATCCCCGACATGGAGAAGATCGAGCGTACGGTTGAGCAGGCTGTCCTTGTCAACCGGCTGCGTGAAGCGGGGCTCGATGCCGAACGCGTACAGGAGATCTCGCGCGTCAAGCTCGACCTCAAGACCGAACGTATCACCGATCAGGGGCGCGGCGGATCCGGCGCGGGAAATGTGGCAGCGGCATTCGGCGCGTCCTTCGTGCTGTACATGCTCATCGTGCTCTACGGTCAGACGATCCTGCGTGGCGTGATCGACGAGAAAAACAGTCGCGTCGCCGAGGTCGTGGTGGCGAGCGTGAAGCCGGAGTCGCTGCTGGGTGGAAAGGTGCTGGGAGTTGGCTGCGTCGCGCTGACGCAGCTCGCCGTTTGGACAGCCAGCATGATCCTGATCGTGAAGTACCGAGCGCCGATTCTGGCGCGATTGGGAGCGCCTAACGCGCCCGTGCCGGTCCCCGACGTGGGCTTTTCGGCGGCGCTCACGCTGCTGGCGTTTTTCGTGCTCGGCTTCGTGCTCTACGCGGCGCTATTCGCGGCGATCGGCGCAATGGTCTCAAACGAGCAGGACGCGCAGCAGGCGGCGACGCCGGTGACGATCCTCATCGTCATGAGCGCCGTGTTCATTCAGCCGGTCATGCTCAATCCCACGAGCACGATGAACAAGGTCATCTCCTGGATTCCGTTCTCTGCGCCGATTCTGATGCCCGTGCGTATAAGCATCATCCCTGTGCCGTGGTACGAGATCCTTCTCGTTATGCTCGGCTTGATCGTTGCGTGTTTGGTGTGCGTCTGGCTCGCCGCGCGCATCTATCGGGTGGGCATCCTCATGTACGGCAAACGCCCCTCACTCATGGAAGTCGCGCGCTGGATCAAGTACGCGCGATAGGAGCGGGCCCGGAGCTCAACGAACCGAGAGCGACCAGCGCAGGGTCAGGCCTGTAGCGCTTGGCTCCACGGCGTTAGGCAGAAGCAGACGGTCCATCCGGTTGCCGCGGTGCGCGTGCTGGTGCGCCACGAGCGTGCGCCCAACGAGTGTCCCGACCGCCGCGCCGGCGACTACGTCGCTCGCCCAGTGTTTGTTGTCGTACATCCGAGAGAGACCGATCGCCGTCGCACCACTGTAGAGTATTGGCCCGACGATCCACGCAGCGCGCTTATGTGTTTCAGATAATTCGCGCGTGAACGCGGACGCCGCGGCGAAGGCGACCGTCGTGTGCCCGGATGGAAACGACGAGTAGCCTTCGCTGCTGAATCCGCGGCCGACGCGGAACTGGTCAGGGTCCGGCCCGATCTCGCTTGGGTCGCTGTTCGGTGTGTTCGGACGGGCGCGGCCAACGACGCCCTTCATAGCCGATGTGATTATGCCGCTCAGGACAACGGCTTCGGTCGCGTGAAGGCCAGCATCTGCGAGCCCGCGTTGGTTTAGCAGTCGACCGCCGGCGTATAGCGCGCTCGTGACGATGACCGCGCCCGGATTGCCGAGGATGCTCGCGCCTTTGGAAAAGCTGCGCACTACGCCGCGCTGCTGGACCCTCGACGCCTGCAATCGACCTCCCCAGTCCGCGTCGAGCGCCGCCGTCGCCGCGATGCCGAGTACGAATGCGCCTGCCAAGTACATGTCATTCCGAGTGAACGCTGATCGCGTGATCGCGGTCTTTGTGGCACGTGCTTGGAGCGCGGAGTCAGCAGCAGTCACCGGCGACGACTGAGCAGCTGCGTGCGAAGCGCACGCGAGTGCGAGGATGGCAAGAAGCGCGATGGGACGACGCATGCTCGGTCGGGAAATGTGTTACTGGAACCAACGACGAAATCAATAATGCACAAGCCCGTTGCTGAAGCAGCGACCCGCTAGGATCCGCCGAGTCCTAGCTTCGCCGCTAGCGCGACGTAGTTCGCGTCCTGACGGTCACTTGGCGCGTGGTCAGACTCCAGCTCCCAAAAGATCTCGCGCTGAAGCAACTCTCCCAGCTCGCGTACGCCCAAGCCTCCGTCTTCTCGAAAGCCGTGCGCGACGACCAAGACTCGGTCTATGCCAACCCCAATCCCGGACGTGAATTTGAGCAGGCGCTGAGCGGTGCGCAGCGACGTGCTCGAGGGCGTGACCAGTAGCAGCGTGCGATCCGCGGCATCGAGCGTCGTGACGAAATCCGGTGCGACGCGGCCGTCCGCTGCTTTGACGCGATGGGTCGTGGGAAGCGGAATCGCCATGCGCAGACGCGTCGCGACGTGCCGCGCGAGCTCACGCTCAGAGTGGTGCGCAGTCACGAGGACGAGCATCTCCCTAGTTCCCTCCCCCGCCCGGCGCACTAGTGCCGTTCCAACTTGCTTGACGCTTTAGTGAAGCTACGCGTGGTCGTGCGTTTTCACCGACGCAACTTGCAAACATTGGAACGGCACTAGCGCCCAGCGCCTGATGCCTCCTGTCTGACCCTCGGGCCTCGTGCGTTTCGCGTTAGGTACTCGCTTCTGCGCCGCAGTAGCGGTCGAATGCGGTGACGAGATCCGCCGCTATAGCGCTCGCGTGTCTGCCTTCGATCTCGAATCTTTCCATCATGTAGATCAACTGACCGTCGCGCATCAATGCAATCGATGGAGAAGACGGCGCGTAACCGGCGAAGTATGAGCGCGCACGCTCCGTCGCCGGCGCGTCCTGACCGGCGAAGACTGTCGTTAGGTTGTCCGGCCGCGACTGCGTTTGCTGCAAGGCGAGTGCGACTCCAGGGCGTGCATTGCGTGCTGCGCAGCCGCACATGGAATTCACGACAACGAGCGTCGTCCCCTTCGCGTTCGGGATCTTCGCGTCCACGTCTTCTGGCGTGCGCAGCTCCTCGAAGCCGATTCGTGTCAGTTCCTCGCGCATCGGCGAGATGAAGCGTTCGTCGTACATCATCAAAGTCCTGCCTCCAATCCGTCGTTCGTTTTATGAGTTTTCTTCCTGATCGTCGCGCGCCAGCGCGAGGATGGCGCTCTGCGGCACGACGATGTACCGCTCGGTCTCGAAGGTGATCTCGACGGCGGCCTTTCGGAAAAAGAGCGCGTAGTCACCCGGCCTGGCCTGCATCGGCACGAATCGCGTCTCACGCACGCCGCTCGTGCGCCAGGGTTCGTCCGCGTTGTCGCCGAAGTCCGGCAGCGGCAGCCCCGGGCCGGTCGCGATAATATACCCTCCCTGGACAGCTTGGTTGTCGACGGCCGTGGGTGGCAGATACAAGCCGACTTTGCTGCGCTCCTCGCCTTCTTCCACGCGGATGAGCACGCGGTCGCCGACGACGAGCAGCAGTTTCTTGCCCTTATCCTGGCTCATGCCTTTGATCCTTTCCTGTTCATCCATGTGTGTGCGGTGATCGGGAATATAAGGCGCTTCATGGCTGCATTAACCAAAACAGCGTCACACCTAGAGCCTCCTCCGTCGCGGGACTCCGTCCAGAATCGTACTTTCCACGGTCAATGTCACTTCGCGCCCTCAGGTTAGTACTGGTTGCTTCCCCCGCCTTGTGCTTGCCTGAAACGCCTGCGGCGCAGGAAAGATCGGCCGGCGATTCTGTCACACTGAGCCAAGCTCTCGCGCGAGCCTGGAGTATTCGCCCGGCCGCGTCGCTGGGCCGTGGCGCGGCCGCGCAGGCACGAGGCGAAGCAGCGATAATCACCGCGATCCCAAATCCCACTCTGCTGTACGAGCGGGCCGATCTGGAGCCGATCAAGACGTACCGAGTGACCCAGGCGCTCGCGTGGCTCGTCGAGCGGCCGAGCGACGTCATATCGGCGCGCGCCACGCGCGAACGTGGGGTCGCCGATTCCACACAGGCACTCGCGGATCTCGGCGCGGACGTGCTCACGACCTATTTCGAAGCAGTTGCCGGACAGGAGCGGCATCGCATAGCACTGGAGCTGGCCGCCGTCGCCGACACCGTCGTTAGGCTCGCCGAACGGCGTGTCTCGGCCGGCGACATCTCCGCGCTGGAGCGCGATCAGTTCTCGGTGGAGGCGCTACGGGCCCGGCTCGCGCTGTCGCGCGCTCGTGAAGACGCCCGCGCGGCCGTGGCTGCCCTCGCGCTGGCGATCGCGCCTGGTTCGGCAACGGATTTCATTCCGCGTGACCCGCTCGAGCACGGCGTAGACGGCCTGACGAGCGTTCGCGCACACGCCGACTCGATTACAGTCTCGAGCCTTCCGCGCGTGCGGGCCGCGCTCGCTGCGGCACGCAGCGCCGAAGCGACTGCGTCCGCGGCGCGCTGGGCGATGCTGCCCATACCTTCGGTGTTCGCGGCGCGCGAGTGCTGCACCGCCGACGGCACGAACAACTTGTTAGGCCTCTCGCTGCCGATTCCGATCTTCAGTCAGGGTCGCGAGTTGGCCGCTGAGCGTGCAGGCGCGGCGACGATCGCACGCGCGCGCGCGGAGGAAGCTCGGCTCATGGAGCAGCGGCGCTTGCAGGCCGTCATCGCGCGCTACGATGAGTCGCGACTCAGAGCTCAACTCTCGCGCGACTCGCTCGTCGTGACGGCGCGCACGCTGCGCGCTGGAGCTGTGCGCCTTTACGAGGAAGGGCGAACCGGTGTTCTCCCCGTGCTGGACGCAATCCGAAACGAACGGGACATCATGCGTGAACTGATCGACAACTTGTTAGGCTTTCAGCGCGCACGCGCCGAGCTCGGTGCCGTGTTAGGCGTCTGGCCGGGAGAGCGGCCAAGAGGCGCCTCGTGAATCGCAGTCGTCTGCCGAGCGCGTTGCTGTGGGGTGCGCTGCTGGCGGCCTGCGGCGACGACGCCAGGAAGGGGCCAACTCCAGCCACGATCGCAAATCCAACGACGGAATCCGCGCTGACGACGATCACGTTGTCAGCGGAAGCCGCGCAGCGACTCGGTATCGAGACGATGCAAGTGGAATCGATGGCCGTTCGCGCGACGCGCACAGTCGGCGGCGAGGTGATGGCGCCCCCGGGTCTCGACGTGATTGTGTCCGCGCCGGTCGCCGGGACTGTCGTCACGCCAGTCGCAACACCGATTGTGGCGTCAGGCGCGAACGTCGTGCGGGGTGCGGAGCTCATGCGCTTGATCCCCCTTCCTGCCGATCGCGACCTGCTGCGCAGCGGCGAAGCACTGACGATCGCGGAAGCGAAGTTCGCGCAAGTCTCGGCTGAATCGCAGCGCGTGGCGAAGCTCTACGCTGATAAGCTCGTGTCGGCGCGCGATCTGGAGCGCGCCCAGGCGGACCTAACGACGGCGCGCGCCGAGCTGGACGGCGCCAGAGCTCAGGTCGAGATGGCGCGCGGCCAGGGGAAAGGTGACAATCGCGCTTTGACGGCGCTGCATATCACCGCGCCGATGAGCGGCGTCGTGCAGCAGGTTCATGTTGCGCCGGGACAGCCAGTCGCCGCCGGATCGCCGCTGGTAGAGATCGCGCAGCTGGATCGCGTGTGGGTGCGCGTGCCGTTGTATGCGGGTGATGCGCGAAACGTCGCACGTGGTCAAGTTATCGTCTCTACGTTAGGCGACGCCGGAGCGCGCTCCTGGCCGGCCGCGCCGGTCACAGCACCTCGCCGCGGCGATCCAGGCGCTGCCTCTGTCGATCTGTTCTACGAAGTTGCGTCACGTGGCGCGCTGCGAGCAGGCGAGCGCGTGACGGTTTCTCTTCATTCGGCGGGTGCCGAGGCTGCTCGACGCGTTCTCGCGGTCCCGATGTCCGCTATTGTGTACGACGTCTATGGCGGAACGTGGACCTACGTCGCCAAGGACTCAGTGCACATGGTCCGAACCCGAGTGGAGCTCGGTGACATCGTCGATGGGCGCGCCGTGATTGTCCGCGGCCTAACGCCTGGTGTCCGCGTCGTGACCGCGGGAGCCGCTGAGCTGTTCGGCACCGAATTCGGCGTGGGGAAATAGCGCGTGCGCTGGCTCATTCAGACTGCCTTGAAACTGCGCGTCGCCGTCGTCGCGCTGACTGTTGTCGGCTTCATCGCAGGGCTGCAAGTCGTTCGCCACGCACCGCTCGACGTCTTCCCCGAATTCGCTCCGCCGCTCGTCGAAGTGCAGACCGAAGCGCCCGGGCTTTCGACGGAAGAAGTCGAGGCGCTCGTGACCATACCGATCGAGAATGCGCTGAATGGCACGCCTTACCTGGACCAGCTGCGCTCCAAGTCGGTGCTGGGTCTCTCGAGCGTCGTCGTGCTCTTCGACCGCGGCACGGATCTGCTCGACGCCCGCCAGTTCGTGACCGAGCGTCTGTCTCGTGTAGCGCCGGAGCTGCCATCTGTCGCGCGACCGCCGGTCCTGCTGTCGCCGCTCTCGTCGCTGAGCCGAGTGCTGAAGATTGGTATGTCGTCGAAGACGCTCTCGCAGATCGACCTAACGACGCTGGCCAAGTGGACGATAAGGCCGCGCCTGATCGCCGTGCCGGGTGTGGCGAACGTCGCGATCTGGGGGCAGCGGGATCGACAGCTGCAGGTGCTGGTCCACCCTGATCTGCTGCGCGCGAACGAGCTGACCGTGAAGCAAGTGCGCGAAGCGGCGCGCACTGCCGTGTCTGTGCAAGCCGGTGGCTTCATCGACATGCCGAACCAGCGCTTCGCGGTCTCGCAACGGCCCAGCGTGCTCAGCGCGGAAGATCTGGCGCGCGCTCCTGTGGCCTTCCGCAGCACTGCGCCGATCACGTTAGGCGACGTCGCCACCATCGTGGAAGGGCACCAGGCGCCGATCGGTGACGCCGTCATCGACGACGTTCCAGGTCTGTTGCTAATCGTCGAGAAGCACCCCTGGGCCAATTCCCTCGACGTGACGCATGGCGTCGAGGAGGCACTCGCTGCGCTCGCTCCGGCATTGCCTGGCGTGAAAGTCGATCCGACGATCTTCCGCCCCGCGACATTCATCGAGATGTCGATCAGCAATCTGAATCGTGCGCTCTTGATCGGCGTGGTGCTCGTTATCGTCATCCTCACGCTGTTCTTGAGGAATTGGCGCACGGCCGTCATCTCGCTCGTGGCGATCCCGCTGTCGCTCGTCGCCGCGGCCGTGCTCATGCGCTATCGCGGTGGCACGATCGATACGATGGTGCTCGCTGGACTGGTAATCGCGTTAGGCGAAGTCGTCGACGATGCCATCATCGATGTAGAGAACATCATCCGCCGCCTGCGCCTGAACCGCTCGCTCGAGGCGCCGCGGCCCGCGTTTGACGTCGTGCTCGACGCCTCGCTGGAGGTTCGCAGCGCTGTCGTCTACGCCAGCATCATCGTGGCGCTCGTTCTGCTCCCCGTATTCTTCCTCGGCGGACTCGCCGGGACGTTCTTCCGGCCGCTCGCCATGTCGTATGTCGTGGCCGTTATGGCGTCGCTCGTGGTTGCGCTCGTCGTCACGCCCGCGCTCTCACTGCTCCTCCTACCACAGAGCCTGGATCACAAGCCAGATCCACCGCTCGTCCAGCGCCTGCGCGCGAGGTACGCCGCTTGGCTGCCGTGGTTCGTGGATCGGCCGCTGACATCTCAGCGCATCGTCGCGGTCGCGCTAGGTGCTGCGATCCTTTTCACGCCGCTGCTCGGTGAGGAGTTCCTGCCGCACTTCCGCGAGTACGACTTCCTGATGCACTGGGTGGAGAAGCCCGGCACCTCGCTCGATGCGATGACACGCGTGACGATCCGCGCGAGCAAGGACCTGCGCGCGATCGAAGGGGTGCGCAACTTCGGGTCGCACATCGGCCGCGCTGAGGTAGCCGACGAGGTTGTGGGTCCCAACTTCACCGAGCTGTGGGTGAGCGTGGATCCGAGCGTCGATTACGACGAGACCGTGGGGAAGATCCAGCATGTCGTCGATACGTATCCGGGGCTGTATCGCGACCTGCTCACGTATTTGCGCGAGCGCATCAAGGAAGTGCTCACGGGAGCGAGTGCCACCATCGTCGTGCGCATCTTCGGGCCGGATCTCTCGGAGCTCCGCGCGCGCGCCGACGCCGTCGCGGCAACGATGACAAACATCGCGGGAGTCAGCGATCTCAAAGTTCAGGCGCAGGTCCTTGTTCCGCAGATCGAGGTGCGTCCGCGACAGGACGCAGCGGCGCGGTTAGGCGTTTCGCCCGGCGATGTGCGCGATCAGGTCGAGACGCTCATCCGCGGCAGCAAGGTCGGCGAGGTCTATCAGGACCAGAAGCGCTTCGACGTGGTGGTATGGGGGACGCCGAGCGTGCGCAGCGACCCGAATGCGCTGCGTTCGCTACCGATTTCCATCGCCAACGGCGGCATCGCGCCGCTCAGCGAGCTGGCCGACGTGCGCATCGCGCCGACGCCTAACGAAATCACTCGGCAGGATGCATCTCGTAGAATAGACGTCACAGCCAATGTGCGCGATCGCAACCTCGGCAGCGTCGCGCGCGAAGTGGAAGACAGCGTCGCTGCCGTGAGCTTCGGCGCCGGATACCATCCCGAAGTCCTTGGCGAGTTCGAGGCACAGCGCGCCGCGCGCTGGCGGCTGATCACGCTCTCGCTCGTGGCGGCGCTGTTCATTTTTCTCATTCTGTACAGCGACTTCCAGAGCGCGCGTGTCGCGACACTCGTCTTTGGCACGATTCCGTTTGCGCTCGTCGGAAGCGTGCTGGCCATCCTGTTGACGGGCGGCGTCGTCTCGTTAGGTGCGCTCGTCGGGTTCGTGACGGTGCTCGGGATTGCGGCTCGCAATGGGATCATGCTCGTCAGCCACTACAGGCACCTGGAGCGCGAGGAAGCTGTGCCGTTCGGTCGCGAGCTGGTGATCCGCGGCGCGCACGAGCGTCTGCTGCCCATCACGATGACGGCGCTGGTGACGGCGATCGCGCTGCTGCCGCTCGTCGTGAGCGGTACGAAGCCGGGACACGAGATCGAGCATCCGATGGCGGTTGTCATCGTGGGCGGGCTCGTCTCGTCAACGCTTCTGAATCTGTTCCTCTTGCCCCCGCTGTATTTGCGTTACGCGAAGAGGTAAGCAGCATCAAAAAAAGGCTCTTCTCGGAGTTTCGGGATTTGGGATGACAGTGGGCTTGGCCGTCTCGTGCTACTGCGACGTTTTGAAAGAGCAACCGCTGTTCGGATAACGCGAATCGAGCCGATCGAACGG
>DASYRX010000094.1:0-12062 GCA_036003845.1 Gemmatimonadaceae bacterium
CGTTATGCACGAGCGCGCAAGCACCGACCACCGCCGCGCCAAGCAGTAGCCCCGTGACGAACTGCCACCACATGCCGAACTTCATGTACATCGCGGCCGATTCGGCGGGCGCGTAGCGAATCACGCTCAGACTCACTAGCGTCGTCCACGCCGCGGCATAGAGAATGACTGCGACGCTGAGCGCACTCGTTAGGTGCAGCCGCGACCAGCGACGGCGAAGCCCGCGCCGTGTGGCGAGCAGCAGCGGGATTCCCAGGAGCGCGGCGAATGTCGAATTCGTGAGTCCGCCGAGCGCAGCATCCATCGCGGAGATCGGCCGCCCGCTCAGATACAGGATGAGCGAGTAGCACGCCGCGAACGGCAGCCAGCACGCGAAGTAAACGACTGCGCCGCGCATCACGTGCTCAGCGCGCCTTCTTTTCGAGAGCAGGCAGCAACAGCTGCGTCACCCAGCCATTTCCCGGATCCAGCTCCAAGGTCTTCCGATACGCGGCTCGCGCCTCGGCGAATTTGTTCTGCGCGACGTAGGCTTGGCCTAACCAGGCATACGATTCGGCGTGCCCCCATCCCGGCAGTGGTGACGCGGGCCGATCGTTGGCGAACAACTCGATCGCCTTGAGCAGTTCCTTCTCCGCCTTGTCCACGCCGCCTCCGAACATCTTCGGCTTGAACATGCTGCCGACGCCCTTCAGCATCCAGACTCGCGGATTGTTAGGCCCCAGCTCGAGGGCCTTCTGGATCTGAGTCTCCGCGCGTGGGCCCAGAACCATGCCGCTGATGGGATTGCCGACCGCGATCATCTGTCCCGACACGGACGCACGCAGCGCCCACGTCTCCGGCCACTGAAGCGTCTTCGCCGAACTTTCCAGCGCGTCTTCGGCCGCTTCGAGCAAGGCCTTCACCTCGGCCTTTTTCGTATCGTCTTCCATCATCGGATTCGCCTTGCGATACAGCGCGTACCCTTTGTAGTGCAGCATGATCGCGTCGTTAGGCGTCACGGTGAGCACGCGATCGAGCAGCGCGATCGCCTGATCCAGGCCTGAGGGCTGCCCCGTGCTCATCCCCGCGTCGATGAGCTTGGTGACGGAGTCCACCCACTTAGTCGTGGCGGGAGGCGATTGGGCGCTGCCGACCTGCGCGACGACGACGCTCAGCGCCGAAAGCAGTGCGGTTGTTAGGTGACGAGACACTTTAAAAGCTCCTATTGCCACATGAGTGAGGCGCCGAAATAGACGGCACGATTGAAGATCGACTTGTTCCCTTCGCGCTTCGTGTAGTCGCGTGAATACTTCCATGACTGCACATTGGCTCGGTCGAAGACGTTGCTGACCGACGCGTACATCACGCTCGCGAGTGACGGCGTTAAGAGACGGAAGCGACTGATGGAGATGTCCATGCGCCGGAGCGAAGGGAACCGCTCGCTCATCGACGCCCCGTAGATCGGTACGTACAGGCCGCGCGCGGCATCGTACGTGGCGCCTACGATCGGCGTGTAGGGCTTGCCTGTCGCCGATCGATAGGAAACACCAAGCCTAACGCCGTTAGCGAAACCACGCTCGGCGATAATGGCGTGTGTCGACGTCACATCGAACGGCGCACGCACGATTCGGCCGCTCCCGGGATCGCTGCGTTTGGCGACCAGATAGCTCGAGATCGTGCGCAGCTCGATGCCAGCGACCGGAAGCCTGCCTTTGTAGAAGACGTCAATGCCGCGCGATGAGCCGCGAGCGCCGGGCCTAACGCGGTAGTCGCGCGTCTGCAGCGCGAGATCGTCGTAGCGCTTGCTGTACGCCTCGATGCGCAGCATGAGCGCACCTTCGCCGGCCTGGAGACCCACCACTGCCTGACGCGAACGCATCGGTTCGAGGCCGGCCATTCCGACGCTGTCGCTGAAGAACATCGGATCCGGGACCTGATGATACCAACCGAGCGCGCCGGTGAGCGTCAGGGCACCGGCGAGACGCCAGGCGGCGCTGAAGCGCGGATCGAATGTGCGCTTGTCCGTCAGACTCGACCGATCCGTGCGAATGCCGGGAGTGAGTCGCAGTGCGGCGCCGACACGCCAGTCCGCTTCGATGAATAGTCCGTTTCGCGATCCGGGCTGATCGACGCTGAAGAGCGTCGTGCGTGCGCCGGCCGATTGATCGTACGCTGACTTCGGCAACGAACCGGCGAGATCGGACGCGAGGCGCTCGACTTCGCCGCCGCCGCGCAGCAAGAACGTGGGGCCCGCCTCCCAGGCAAGTTGAGCGTGCAATTGGCGCTGCCGCTGTGCCGCGTCCAGCGCGAACGCGCCGTAATGTTCGTGCCGCGTTAGGCGCGTTTCCGACACGCTCAAAAGGGGCGCCAGCCGGCCGAACACGTCGCGCCACGTCGTGACGAGTAAGCGCGATGCCACATCGCTGTCGAATGTCCCGGAGAACGACGGCTCGTCCAGGTCGACGCCCACGATGTTCGTCTGATCGATGCCGAAGAACTTGATCTCCGCGCTCGGCCGGTACGTGACCGTCGCGCTCGCGCTGACCTCACGTCCGTGCGGTGGCGGCGCAAATGAGCGCGCGGCCTCGTTCACGCGCAGGAACGGCGCCAGATCGAAGCGGTTGCCCGCCACGCGGAGCGTCAGGTAAGACGACACATGCGCCGCGCCGTCCGCCGAGAAGGCCGCGAGACCGGCGCCTAACGTGGCCGTGGAACGCGTCGCGGCACCACGCGTCCGCAAGCCGATGACGCCGGAGAGCGCGTCGCCGTAGCGTGCCCCGAAACCGCCTGACGAGAAGAAGATCCCGTCCAGCTGAAATGGATCGACGGTGCCCACGAAGGTGCCGGACGGCGTGAGCAGTTGAACGGGATTCAGCAATGGCGCTTCGTTCAGGAAGGCCTTGGTTTCCGTGAAGTCGCCACCGCGAACAAAGAGCGCCGTCCCGTCATCGACAGCTTGCACGCCGGGAAGGAGCTGAATCGCGCGATTGACGTCGGCCGACGTGCCCGGCGTCGTCACGACTTCGAGTGGAGTGAGCGTGGCGCCGCACTCGTCGCTCGCCGTATAGGCGCCCGCTTGAACCGTGATGGGTTGCAGCACCGGCGCCGAACGTTCGAGCGTCACGCTGACAGAAGCTGCCTCTGTCAGCACACGCTGAAACGGGACGAAGCCGATGCGTTTGACGTAGAGCGTCAGCGGCAGTGGCGCCGACGCTTGAATCGCGAAGCTTCCAGTGGAATCGGTGAGAACGCCGTCCAGCGTCTCGAGGACGAAGACATTGGCACCCGCGACAGGCCCGGTCAGAGACCTAACGACGCCTCGAATAGTCGTCCGCGCACTCTGAGCGAGGAGCGACTCCGCGACGGCCGCGATGACAAACGAAACAGCGAGAACCCGAGCGGGCACGCGCACGAGATGTCTGAGTCGCATGCTGCAGCATACGCGACTGTTTCTCGCCGGTGCCGACGATTCGGTGGACTGTCGTCTGCGGCCGGTAAACGGTCGTCGCGAGCGAGCTGCTGCCTAAGGCTCAAGAGCATTGAACCACGGAGAACACCGAGAACACAGAGGTTCCTGTTGGTGTCATTTTTTCGACCCCTTTAGAGCACTTCTCTGTGTTCTCCATGTTCTCTGTGGTTTGATCTGTTTGAGCCGGCGGGGACTGCCCGAGGGATCTGTGATGCAGACCTGATACTCGGCACGCCTTGCCTCACCGGCAGCTTGCGGCGCTTCGGCTCATGTTGCGAGTCCGGCGCCTTGGGTGTTTTGGGTGTATATGAGGTGGAGGATCCGAATGAACCTCCAGCGTGCCTCCTCCCCGTAGGGACCGGAGGCATGCGTTTTGACACTGTTGACTTCAGGACCGAATCCAGACCTCGTGGCTCTCTACGCTCCCCTCGACTGCTCCGACCTCGCCCTCGTACTTGGCGGCGGGGGAGCACGTGGCGCGTATCAGGTTGGCGTCCTGCGCGCGATCGCGCGCCGCTACCCGGAAGTCGCGTTCCCGATCCTGACCGGCGTCTCGGCTGGCGCGGTGAACACGGCGCACATTGCGTCCGGCCGCGGACCGATGCTCACGACCCTGGACGATCTCGTTAGGCTCTGGCTATCGCTTACGCCTGATCAGGTCTTTCGCGTCGACCCATGGACGCTGAGCCGCAATGCGGCGCGCTGGGGCTGGCGCCTCTTCGGCGGTGGACTCGGCACGGCGGAGCGTGTCCGCGCCCTCGTGGATACGGCGCCGCTCAGAGAGTTCCTCACTCGCGCGCTCGTGTCAGACCCTGACGGAACGATGCCGGGGATCGAGGCCAACATCGCGAGCGGCAAGCTCACCGCGGTCGCCTTGAGCGCCACGGATTACACCACCTCGCAATCGGTAACCTGGGTGCAGGGTGAATCGATCGAGATGTGGGAGCGTCCGCAGCGCAAAAGCGTGCGCACGCGCCTAACGCTGGACCATGTCATGGCCTCTACGGCGCTGCCGCTGCTTTTCCCGGCGATTCGCGTGGGCCGCGACTGGTACGGTGACGGCGGTATCCGCCTCACGGCACCGCTCTCCCCGGCCGTTCACTTGGGTGCTTCGCGCATTCTCACGATCTCCACTCGCTACGATCGCTCGCGTCTCGAAGCCGATCAGCCACAGGTGCCGGGCTACCCGCCGCCGGCCCAAGTGCTTGGCGTCTTGTACAACGCGATCTTCCTGGACTTGATCGACCAGGACGTCGCGCGCATGGAGCGGATGAATCGCTTGCTTGAGCGCTTGAACGAAGCGCAGCGCGGCACCATGCGAGTTATCGATATCCTCGTGATCCGACCGTCGCGCGACTTGGCTCGCATGGCGTATGAGTACGAGCCGCGACTTCCCAAGGGCTTCCGTTTTCTCACGCGAGGACTCGGCACGCGACGCACGGCGAGCCCCGACATCCTGAGCCTCGTGATGTTCCAGGAAGACTATCTGCGGCGACTGATCGAGCTCGGCGAGGCCGACGCCGAAGCCGAGTGGGAACGGATCGACAAGTTCATCGCGCGCCGGCAGGAACGAACAGCTGCATAACGATGAAACGCTCGGGTCGCGCATGGTGATGCGCTGCCGTGACTTAGGTGATGCGGATTCGTCAAACAGCCGTTAAGCTCGACTGAAGATTTGCATAACAATTCGGTGGCGACGGGTCGTGGAAAGACCTGACGGTTCGGACTGCGATGCTGGAACCACCGATCGACTGGCGCGGCAATGCGTTTCGCAGAGCCGCGCCTTTTTTTGTTTATCAGCGGCATCTCTTGCGCACGATGCTCTGTCGGCGCCCTGCCACACGCATCGGCTGCGCGCCTCACTAGAGGAAAATCCTCCCAGCAAATGTCAGGGCCCGTCCGAAGATGTCTGTCCCTGAGGCGTGGTGTGTAACTGCTTGGATTGCAAGGCTTTGTGCGACCGTCACGGCAGTGGTCACGACCGTCATTATCAGTGGCACAACTGCTGCTCAGATTGTTCGCCTGCACGGTCGCCGGGTGGGCCGGAAGTGATCCGGGGATCATGGGGCCCGATCCACTCGGCGACTAAGCACCAAAACCGATCACCCAGAAAGAAATGCGAGTACTCCGTACGATCAGCTTGGCGGCGGCACTGACGATGACCGCAAATGCTGTAGCCGCGCAGCCGATCGGACTGAAGTTCCAGTCAGGGCCGTCGTCACCATCGGTAACGGGATACGGCTACTACGTGGGACCGTTCTCGGGAACCCTGCTTTCGAACCCCACGCTCCCGACGATCAACCTGTTCTGCGTCGACGTTCTGAATTCGATCTCGTGGGGCTTGAAGTGGAAAGCGAACGTCACGAGCCTCGCGCTGAGTGACATCGGCAACACGCGACACGGTACCGGCTCGCTCGAGAGCTATCGCAAGGCTGCGTGGTTGACGACGCAGTATTCACCGACGAACAAGGAACAGTGGGCCGGCATTCAGGCCGCGGTGTGGAATCTGCTTAATCCTGGCAATCCGAATGGCGGCAATGCCGAGAACTACTGGCTCAATCAGGCGAACACGTTCCAGACGACGTCTAGCTGGAACTCGTATAACTGGGGTCAGTTTTACGTGCTCACTTCGGTCGAGGCAGCTGGCAAGATCGTCGGTGGTGGGACACAGGAGTTCATCACGACATCCCCGTTCGTTACGCCTGAACCGGGAACGTTGATCCTTCTCGCGACTGGTTTGGTCGGCGTCATCGGCTTGGCCACCGTGCGGAGCATCCGAGCTTAACGAGCCGCAGTCCCCTTTCCGCGACTCGTAAGGCGGGCCGGGATGGCACTCCCGGCCCGTTGCATTTTCAGCGATTGCCCGCGACGGTTCACGGTAGTCGATACACGCGGTTTCCCTCGATTCATAAGATGCCCGAAACCCAATCGAACGCGCTGAGCGAGCGGCTAGCGAGTCTTGCGGGCCCGGCCTACTGCATGGCTGCGCTGCTTGTCATAACGCCGGTTGGCGATTTCCTGTCGGGTGTTTGGCCCTGGCGCGTGGGAGCAGTCGACTGGCGCTTTGCGTCGTCCGGCCTCCTGTCCGGCTTTTTGCTCACCCCGCTTCTCGGCGCGTTGATCGCGATCCTCGTTGCCGCCGCGCGCGGGAGTGAGCGCTTACTTCGCATCTTCGGTCTCGCGACGCTGGCGATTTCGGTCGTCTGCTTCCTGGTTTTGCTCGCCTTCATCCTGGATGCCGTCCAGGTGAGCAGCGCCGTACCAGCCCAGCAGCGCCGGGCTTTCTACGACGCATCCATAAAGGCCTTCCTCAAGTACGTCATGGCGTGCGTAGCCAGCTTCTGGTTAGGCAAGAGCGCGTACCGCCTGGGGAATTTCACGATGCCGAGCCGGAATAGCGAAAAGCGGCGCACTGTAGTGCTCGGGGCCGGGGAGCCCGCTGGGCAGGGGCGAACTGGTACCTGACGGGGGTCGTTGTGTTAAGCGTGTGTCCGGGTTGTATCTCGCAGGGTTGCCGCGGGTATAACGCCCACACATACTGCGAATAGCCGATTTCCCTCCCCCCAGACGTCGGGGGCATCGGGCCAGAACAGTCACGATGTTATTCCACCGCCTCATCGAGGATCAGCACAAGCACTTTTCCTGGGCTCTTTTCACCGAAGGGCCCGTCGCGAGCACAGTCGTGCACGCGCTGATCATCGGGAGTGCCCTGTTTGCGACGCGGCACGAAATCGGTCTGATCAATCTGGCCGAAAACTTCACGGCGCCCGTGTTTCTCATCCCGAAGGACAAGACGCCGGGAGACAAGGTGCAGCGCGAGCGCATCGACTATCTGCAGCCCATCGATGCGTTCAACGGGCGTGGATTCGAGCGCGACGGCGAGCCTAACGATGCGCCGCTGAAGCTCAAGAAGAAGCAGGGCGAGGAAGATCAGCTGGAGCTGGGCGAGCCTGTCGCCGCACCGCAGCGCCCATCGCTCATCTCGATCGACTCGGTGTACACCGAGCTGCAGGTCGACACCGCGGCTGCCCGGTACGATGGCAGCGCCGCTCCGCCTTATCCGCCGACCATGCTCGAGCAGAAGAAGGAAGGCCAGGTCGTCATCCAGTACGTGATTGACAGCACGGGGAAAGCCGACCTCTCGTCCATAACGATCATGCAGTCGACGCACGAGGAATTCTCCAATTCCGTGAAGTCGACGCTGCCCTTCATGCGCTTCCGGCCAGCCAAGATGGGGCCGCGTAAGGTGCGCCAGCTGGTGCAGCAGCTGTTCTCGTTCAAGATCCGAGAGGACTCGACGCGAATCGCGAAGGTTCAAGAGCCGCGTAAGCCGTAGTTGCCGTCCGGCTTGGCGCGGACTACACTAGCGCCCGAGTCCTTCATGAGAGCGTGTCATGCGTGGCAACCGGCCCGTCGCGCGCGCGGGAATTCTCGCCTTGCTGGCGTCAGTCGCGTCTGGGTGCGGCGGCACGCAGAATAGCGCTGTGAAAAGTGCCGATTCGCAGGCCGCGAGCGCAGAGTCGCAGCCAGCGTGGACCGTGCTGTTCGATGGCACCGGAACGAGCGCGTGGCGCGGCTATCAGAAGCCAGACTTTCCTACCGGGTGGCAGATCGTCGACGGCGCGCTCACGCGTGTCGATCGCGGCGGCGACATCATCACGCGCGATCAATTTGGCGATTTCGAGCTGGAGCTGGAGTGGAAGGTCCCGCCTAAGGGAAACAGCGGAATCATGTACCGCGTGACCGAGGCCGACTCCAACACGTATCGCACCGGGCCCGAAATGCAGGTGCTGGACGACGCCGGTCACATAGATGGCAAGAATCGCCTAACGTCTGCGGGCTCGGCGTACGGTCTGTATCCAGCTCCAGAAGGCGTTGTAAAGCCGGCCGGGGAATGGAATGCCGTGAAGATCGTGGCGCGCGGCGCGCACATCGAGCACTGGCTCAACGGGCAGAAGGTCGTCGAGTACGAGCTGTGGAGCCCTGACTGGGAGGCGAAGGTCAAAGCGAGCAAGTTTGATGCGTGGAAAGGGTTCGGTCGCGCGCTGCGAGGGCATATTGCTTTACAGGATCACGGTGACAGAGTGCAGTTCCGCAACATTCGCATCCGTGAGCTCAAGTAGGTCTGAGGTCTGAGGATTCACCCCAACCTAACGACTCCATGGTAGCCACCCGACTGTCGGTGATGATGTTCCTGCAGTACTTCATCTGGGGAAGTTGGCTGGTAACGATGGGAACATGGCTCGGTCAGACCCTGCATTTCACGGGCGCGCAGATCGGCCTGGCGTACGGCACGAATGCGGTCGCGGCGATGGTATCGCCGTTTTTTGTCGGCATGATCGCCGATCGCTTTTTTTCGACGGAGCGCGTGTTGGCGGCGCTGCATATCATCGGCGCCGCGATCCTCTGGTATGCGTCGCAGCAGACGACCTTCGGCGTGTTATATCCTCTGTTGCTCGTGTATTCCCTCTGCTACATGCCGACGCTCGCGCTCACGAACTCGATCTCCTTCGATCATGTGCGCAGCCCGCAGGCCGACTTTCCTCGCATTCGTGTGTTAGGCACGATCGGATGGATCGTCGCGGGACTGGCCATCGGACGGCTCGGACTCGAAGCCACGGGAACTACTCTCAAGGTGGCGGCGGGCGCATCGATCATTTTGGGCCTCTACTCGCTGACACTCCCGCACACTCCGCCGCATAACGCGGGCAAATCGTTGAGCGCGCGCGATGTGATTGGCCTTGACGCACTCTCGCTGATGCGCGATCGCTCGTTCGCGATGTTCGCGATCGGATCCTTCCTGCTCTGCATTCCGCTGCAGTTCTACTACAACTTCACAAACCTCTTCCTCAACGAAATCGGGCTTCCGGAGCCGGCGAGCAAGATGACGTTCGGGCAGATGTCAGAGATCTTCTTTATGCTGCTCATGCCGTGGTTCCTTTCGCGGCTGGGCATCAAACGCATCATGCTCCTGGGTATGCTCGCCTGGTCGGTGCGCTATTTCCTCTTTTCGCAGGGGAACCCGGGATCGCTGGCGTGGATGTTATACGTCGGCATTCTGCTCCATGGCGTCTGCTACGATTTCTTTTTCGTAAGCGGTCAAATCTACGTCGATACTCAGGCTGACGTGCGCATCAGAGCCGCGGCGCAGGGCTTCCTCGCGTTTGTCACGTTAGGTGTTGGCAACTTCATCGGCTCAATTGTAAGCGGCCGCGTCGTGGACGCATATGCGTCGGGGACCACACACAGCTGGTCCTCGATCTGGATCGTTCCGGCGAGCATGGCGCTCGTCGTTTTTGTGCTGTTCTTGTTCCTCTTCCGGCCGCAGCTTCGACCGGCGCTGCAACCGGCCACCTAACGCCAGCTCGCCCGAGAGGCCTTTCAATGCGTCGACGCTCTTTCGTCTCCGACATCGCGCGCGCCGGCGTAGCCGCCGCCGTGCTGCCGAAGGTCGGCTTTGCCGCCAGACGTTTTCCAAGAAGCGCTGCGCTCAACGTGGCGTGCATCGGCGTTGGCGGGATGGGAGCGTCAGACGTTCGAGGGATCTCGGCGCTTCCGGACATCAACATTTACGCGATGTGCGATGTGGATCAAAAGGCTGCAGCCGAGATGTACGCGCTGCAACCCAAGGCGAAGCGATACAAAGACTACCGCGAGATGCTGGCGAAGGAGCCGAGCATCGACCTGGTGATGGTGTCGACGCCGGACCATTCGCATGCCGCGGCGTCGATCATGGCGCTGCGCGCCGGAAAGCACGTGTACTGCCAGAAGCCGCTGGCGCGCACGTTAGGCGAAGTGCGCGCGATGATCGCGGCGGCGAAGAACGCCAAGGGCTCGACGCAGATGGGGAATCAGGGGCACGCTGGCGAGGGCGTTCGGCTCATCAGGGAGTGGGTCGAGAGCGGCGTGCTCGGGAATGTGCGTGAAGTGCATTTCTGGACTGACCGGCCGATCTGGCCACAGGCGATCGAGCGTCCCACGGAGGTGCACAACCCACCGCAGACGCTCGACTGGGATCTCTGGTTAGGCCCCGCGCCCGAGCGTCCGTATCATCCGGCGTACGCGCCATTCCGCTGGCGTGGCTGGTGGGATTTTGGTACGGGTGCGATGGGTGATATGGCGTGTCACGCGATGGACGCATCGTTCTGGGTGCTTGGGCTTCGTTATCCGACACGAGTCGAGGTGGAGACGTCGACGCAGTTTATGGAGACGGCGCCGCGTGCGTCGCGCGTGACGTATTACTTCCCGGCTGTTGGTAGCCGTCCTGAGGTGAAGCTGGTTTGGCGCGATGGCGGGCTGTGGCCTGGTCGGCCTAACGAGGTGAGCAGCGAAGCTAAGTGGCCACCGTCGAATGATGGTGGTCAGTTGTGGATTGGTGACAATGGCAAGCTCGTGGCCGGTGTGTACGCCGAGAATCCGCGGTTATTGAATGCTGAGCAGGATGCGGCGATCAAGGCGAAGCCGTTGCCGGTGAAGTATCCGCGTGTGAAGAGCGTGTACGCTGAGTGGGTGGACGCGTGCCGCGCTGGGACGCAGCCCGGGTCGAATTTCGCTGGTCATGCGGGCCCGCTCACTGAGATGATTGCGTTAGGCAACCTTGCCGTGCGCAGCGGTCGGAACATCGAGCTGGATGCAGCGACTGGCGCCGTCAAGAGTCCCGTGGTTCCTAACGAGTGGCTGATGCCGACTTACCGGAACGGGTGGTCGATTACGGTATCCGATTAGGGAACTGCAGGGCGGGATCGGGCAGTGTGGAAACGTGCGGCAGACGGCGAGGCGAGCGACTGGGGGGGGCTTCGCCGACGCTCAGGCGCCCATTGTGTTTATGTGCACTTGACACGCATCAGTAATCATTATTGATGCGAAGCCGATTTCACTTAACTGCGTTGTTGGCCGGGACTTGCTCGCGAGGATCGTGATGTGGGTCCGATTATTGGTGCGAAGAGAGCGCGACATAAACAGGTCGTCGCATCTGTTTGCCGTCGATCCTGGCAGCACAATTAAGAGTTAGGCGGCGTGGCTGCACAATGACGCGCTCAACGTACCTCGGAACTGTGCTCGTCACCTTGGCACTGATCGGCTGCGCTACTAGGACAGCCACACTTCAGTCTCCGTGTCCGAAGAAAGATCTGCTGCCTGGTTCCACTTCGCCGCCCGAACTCGTCCGGATGGATTCTGTAAACCTCTCCGTCGACGAACAGGCCCGCATGCGGGGTGAACGCGTCCGTCTCGGTGTAATCATCGACGCGACCGGCTCACCACTAGCATGCTCACTTGTTGTCTTATCCGGAACGGATGCTATTCTAATTGCGGCAGGCCGTCGTGCGCTCTTATCCTCGCGCTGGCGACCAGCGACGCAACGAGGGACGGCTGTTCCTGTATGGATTGAGCAACCGTTTATCATCCAATAAGCTGGCTCACGCCGCCTAACAAGGCGTGGCAGCAGACGGCGCAGACTCTTTGTTGTTTGCTGCCATGTAGCTTCGCCACGGCAGCGCCTATGATATGCGCCGCAGCTGAACGCCAGGTCCGTTAGGCAGCAACGTGAGCACACCTGCACTCTGGTTCGACTTTACTCTAAAATCTTGGGCGGAGTTCAACGAACATGTCGTTG
>DASYRX010000095.1:0-4404 GCA_036003845.1 Gemmatimonadaceae bacterium
CGAGGATCATCTCATGGCTGTTTCGATTCATCTTCCGGCGATTCTCGCGCCGCTCGCTGACGGGGCCCGCGTCGTTGACCTGGACGGTCCCACGGTCGGCGCCGCGGTACAGGCACTCACAGATCGCTACCCGGGCCTCGCGCCGCGTCTCATCGACGAGCGCGGCGAGCAGTATCCGTTCGTCGCCATCTACCTGAATGACGACGACATCCGCCTCGTCGGTGGCTTCGACGCGACCGTGCAGGATGGCGACGAGTTGTCGATCGTCCCTGCGGTGGCGGGAGGTTAGCATGGCCGCGCTCGCAGCGAACGAAATCAGTCGCTACAGCCGGCACCTGCTGCTTCCGGAGGTCGGCAAGGCCGGCCAGGCGCGACTCAAGGACGCGCGCGTACTGGTGGTAGGTGCCGGCGGGCTGGGATCGCCCGTGCTGCTGTATCTGGCGGCCGCTGGAGTGGGCACGTTAGGCATCGTCGACTTCGACGCGGTAGACGTGACTAACCTGCAGCGCCAGGTGCTGTACGGCACGTCCGACGTCGGTCAGGAGAAGACGCGCGCCGCCGAGGCGCACCTGAACGATCTCAACCCGCACGTGCAGATCGTGCGGCACAGCGAACGGCTCTCTTCCGAGAATGCGCTCGCTCTGTTCGCGGCATATGACGTGATCGTCGACGGCACCGACAACTTCGCCACGCGCTACCTCGTCAACGACGCGTGCGTGCTCACAGGAAAGCCTAACGTCTACGGCAGCATCTTTCGTTTCGATGGCCAGGCGTCGGTGTTCTGCACGGCCGAGGGACCGTGCTATCGCTGCCTATACCCGGAGCCTCCGCCGCCTGGCCTCGTTCCATCCTGCGCCGAAGGCGGCGTGCTGGGGGTTCTGCCCGGCCTTGTCGGCGTCATACAAGCGACCGAGGCGCTCAAGCTTTTGCTCGGCGTTGGCGATTCGCTGGTCGGGCGGCTCCTCCTGGTGAATGCGCTGGCCGCGAGCTTTCGATCGGTCAGCGTTAGGCGCAACCCCAAGTGTCCCGCATGTGGAACGCGCGAGATTCGCGAGCTGCGCGATTACGAGGCGTGGTGCGGCGCATCGCTGCCGCAAGACTCGGTGCCCGAGATCTCACCGCGCGAGCTGGCGGCGCGGGCCGCGCGCGGTGAGCAACTGCAGTTGCTGGATGTGAGGGAGCCGTATGAGTGGGAGATCGCGCACGTCGAAGGAGCGCGTCTGATCCCGCTGGCGGCGCTGGACTCGGAGTGGCCGACGCTGGACGCGACACGCGAAGTGTTTGTGTACTGCAAAGGTGGGGTGCGCAGCGCGCGCGCCGTCGCCGCGCTCCGAAAGCGCGGTTTTGATCGCGCGTACAACGTGACTGGTGGAATCGTCCGGTGGCGGGAGGAGGTGGATCGGACACTGGTGGCGTACTGACGGAGGTCTGGGGTCTGAGGGACAGCAAGCGCCAGGCTTAACGCGAAGCTAGCTTAGCGGTGCTCAGACCGCTGACCTCAGACCTCTGACCTCAGACCTATCCCGCGCGCGTCGCTTCTCGGCGCGCCTGCGCGCATGGTTCCGTCGCCACGGCCGGGACCTGCCTTGGCGCTACACGCGCGACCCGTATCGCATTCTCGTGTCCGAGACGATGCTGCAGCAGACGCAGGCGGCACGCGTCGTGGGTTTCTACGAGACGTTCCTCGAGCGTTTTCCCGACGTGCAGGCGCTGGCTGCTGCGCGGCCGCTCATGGTCCGAGAGGCATGGGAGGGTCTTGGCTATTATGCGCGGGCGCGCAATCTGCACGCGCTTGCGCGCCGCGTCGCCGCTGGCGGTGGCCAATTGCCCGCCGAGCCTAACGAGTTACTGGCGCTGCCTGGCGTGGGGCCTTATACGGCACACGCCGTCGCGACGTTCGCGTATGAGAAACGCAGCGCGCCGGTAGATACGAACGTGGCCCGCGTGATCGCGCGTGCCTTCGCGCCGCACCTCAAACCGAAACGGGCGCGTGACCTAACGCAGCTGCGGCAACTTGCGCACGAGATCCTGCCGCGGACTGGCAAGGCCGCATGGGCCCATAATCAGGGGTTGATGGAGCTGGGCGCCCTTGTGTGTACGGCGCGGATCGCCAAGTGCGCGGAGTGTCCCGTTAGGCGAGACTGTATAACAGGTCTGAGGTCTGAGGTCTGAAATCGAGTACGTTTATTCAACGTATTGCTCAGATCTCTTACCTCAGACCTACTTCGGTATCCGCCGCTTGTGATCCAGCGCCGACTTGTACTGTCGCTCATCAGGCCCGGTGTAGATCTGCCTGGGCCGCGCAATCTTCTGCTCCTTGTCGAGCAACAACTCCTCCCACTGCGCCAGCCAGCCTGACGTGCGCGCGACGGCGAAGAGTACCGTGAAGTAGTCCGTCGGGAACTTCATCGCGCGATAGATCAGACCTGTGTAGAAATCCACGTTAGGGTACAGCTTGCGCGAGACAAAGTAGTCATCGGAGAGCGCAACCCGCTCCAGCTCGAGCGCGATCTCGAGGTCCTTGTCCATCCCAGTGACCTCGAAGACCTCGTAGGCGAGCTTCTTCACGATCTTCGCGCGCGGGTCATAGCTCTTGTACACGCGATGACCGAAGCCCATGAGGCGCTGCCCCTTCCCGCCTTTGACGTCGTCGATGAACGCGGGGACGTTTTTCGGATGCCCGATCTCTTCGATCATGTGGAGGACCTGCTCGTTCGCGCCGCCGTGCAACGGTCCATACAGCGCTTCAATTCCGGCCGCGATCGCACTGAACGGATCCACGTGCGACGAGCCAACTGACCGCACCGCATTCGTCGAGCAGTTCTGTTCGTGATCAGCGTGCAGAATGAACAGCACTTCGATGGCTTTCACGAACGTCGGACTCGCCTGATACTTCGATTCCGACATGCGCGCGATCATCGAGAGGAAATTCTCGCAGTACGACAGGTCGTTGTCGGGATAGACGAAGGGGAGTCCCTTCGCGTGGCGATAACAGAACGCCGCAAGCGTCGGCAGCTTTGCGAGCAAGCGGATGATCGAGATGTAGCGCTGTTCCGGATCGTGGATCGCTTTGGCTTCGGGATAGAACGATGAGAGGGCAGCGACGGCGCTGGCGAGCATCGCCATGGGGTGCGCGTCATAACGAAAGCCCATCAAGAAGCGCTTGATGTTCTCGTGCACGTACGTGTGGTACGTGATGTCGTGCACCCACTTGTCGTACTCGGTCTGCGACGGCAGCTCACCCTTGCGCAGCAGCCAAGCGACCTCGAGGAACGTCGCTCCTTCGGCCAGTTGCTCGATGGGATAGCCGCGATAACGCAGGATGCCCACATCGCCATCGATGAACGTGATCGCGCTGCGACACGACGCGGTGTTCATAAATGCCGGGTCGTACGTCATCAACCCAAAGTCTTTGTCGTCGACTTTGATCTGACGCAGATCCATCGCGCGAATGGCGCCTTCGCTAATCGCGATCGTGTATGTCTTGCCGGTGCGTGAGTCGCGAACCTCGAGTGTGTCAGCGCTCGCCGGCGTCTTGCCGCTTGTCATCCCCGCGGTCCCCTGAGACTTCTCTGTTGTTGTTGTCATGTTTGGCGCTCGGCGAAACGTAGTAAGCGCGTCCTTGAGTTGGCATTGTCGGCGCTCCTCACTGTGCTAACGTTCCGCGCCTCAGATCGGTTTTGTTGTTCGTGTGATAAGACCTCTCCATTGCACATTCCGTGACTGAATCACTCGACCCTACCCGATTCGTCCTGATACTGCTGGCCGCGTTCGCTGGCGGCGTAGTGAATTCAATCGCGGGCGGTGGGACTTTGCTGACATTTCCAGCCTTGCTCGGGCTCGGTGTGCGCCCGATCGTCGCCAATGCGACGAGCACAGTGGCTCTGTGGCCGGGGGCGCTCGCGAGCATTTGGGGATATCGCGGCGAGCTAACCGGTGCGCGCGAGTGGGCGAAGCGCTGGGCGATCCCCAGTTTGCTCGGCGGATTGGCCGGCGCCGGCCTGCTGTTGATCACACCACCGGAACGATTCGACGCCATTGTACCGTGGCTCGTCATCGCGGCGACGGTTCTCTTCACAGTCCAGCAACCTGTGATGCGTGCCTTACGACGAGGCTGGCCCGCGCCAAGCGTCGATCCAGTGGAGCCTGACCCTGCGGAGCGACGAGCCCCCGGCGGCGCGCTGGCGTATCAGTTCGCTGTCGCTGTGTATGGCGGCTATTTCGGCGCCGGAATTGGGATCCTCATGCTGGCCGTGCTGGGCTATCTCGGCTTCAGCAACATCCACCGGATGAATGGTCTCAAGAACTGGGGCGGATTGTGCATCAACGCGGCTGCGGCGATCACCTTCGCGCTTTCCAGCCTGGTGCACTGGCCAGTAGCTCTCGCGATGGCGTTAGGCGCGG
>DASYRX010000096.1:0-2888 GCA_036003845.1 Gemmatimonadaceae bacterium
CTGGCTTGGACGTCGGCGCACATCGAGCTCCGAGAGCTGGGCATAACGCCGGCCGACGCCGCCGTGTTCCAGGACCTCGCCGGCTACCTTCTGTACGCGCTGCCCGCGCTGCGTCCATCGACAGCTGAGTTGCTAAGCAACACTGGCTCGCAGGATCTACTGTGGGCCAACGGGATCTCGGGAGACTGGCCCATCCTTCTTGCGACGATCGATTCAATCGAGGGCCTGCCGACGCTGCAGCAACTCTTCTCGGCGCATCGCTACTGGCGGCGGAGAGGGATGACAGTCGATCTCGTTGTCATCAACACGGAGGAGTACAGCTATCAGCAGCAGCTGAGCGACAGGATCACCGAGATCATGCTCGCGTCGAGCGGTACCGCTCTCGCCGATGGTCCCGGAGGCGTTTTTGTTAGGCGGCGCGGCCAAATCAACGCCGAGGCGCTGCGCATGATCTCCGCGACGGCGCGAGTTCACATTCCATGCGACGGCCGTTCGCTGGAGCGCATCGTTAGCATCGCGCGTGCAACGCCGGATGCGGACCTTACTTCAGAGGAGCCGGAAGTAGTCCCAATCCGCAGAGCCGAGCGCAGCACGCCGGAATCCGTGTCTGTAGTGCAGAGGTTCCGCACGCGCGCAGCGCGCGTGATCGGTTTGCCTATCAGGGCCGTGACGCGATCGCTGCAGCCCAACCACGCAAATGCTTCGGATCCCAAGCCCGATGACGGGCCGCTTCTCTTCGACAATGGAATCGGCGGTATCGCGTCCGATGGTGCGTACCGCATCCATGTGCGCGGAGACAGTGTCCCGCCGGCGCCCTGGGCAAATATCATAGCGAATCCGCAGGGGGGCTTCGTCGTCACAGAGCGCGGCGGCGGGTTCACCTGGGCGCAGAACAGCTACTTCTACCGCCTAACGCCGTGGCACAACGATCCCGTCAGCGACCACGTGGGCGACGTGATCTACCTGCGTGATGATGAAACAGGAGACATGTGGAGCGCGACGCCGGCGCCGATCAGAAACGCTTCTCGCTACACCATCCATCACCGCCCCGGAACGTCTTCATTCGCACACGAACATAACGGTATCGCCACGGACCTAACGCTGGGATTGGTCCCCAATGCAGCCGTCAAAGTGTCGCACCTTCGGTTGACGAACCGCTCAGAGCGCACGCGTCGCATCTCCCTGATCGCGTACGTTGAGTGGACGCTCGGAGTCCTTCGCGAGCATACGCAGCATCAGGTGCGCACGACATTTGATAGCCAGCGCGGAGCGATCTTCGCACGCAACTTCTTCAGCCCGCAGTTCGCCGAGCTTGTCGCGTTCTGCGCGTTGAGTGCGCGCGTGACGCAATACACGGGCGACCGCGGTGAGTTTATCGGCCGCAATGGCACACTTGCCGATCCAGTTGGTCTCCGTGAACCGGCGCTGAGTGGCACGACCGGCGTGGGGATCGATCCATGCGCCGCGCTGGAATGCGTCATCGAGCTCGCGGCCGGCGACACGCAAGAAATAGCTGTGCTCCTCGGCGCGGCGTCGGATGAAGAACACGCGAGACTAGCTGTCGATGAGTACAGGAATGTAAAACGCGCCGCTCAGGCAATAAGCGATACCGCAAAGGAGTGGTCGCAACGTCTGTCGGTTATCACAGTACGCACGCCCGAGCCCTCGTTCGACGCGATGATCAATCGTTGGTCGTTGTACCAGGCGCTCGCATGCCGCATGTGGGCGCGTTCGGCGATTTATCAGAGCAGCGGAGCGTACGGTTTCCGTGACCAGCTGCAGGACGCGATGGCATTCGTGTACGCGGAACCCGCAATTACGCGCGAGCACATCGTGCGCGCCGCGGCCCGCCAATTCATCGAAGGCGATGTGCAGCACTGGTGGCACCCGGCAAGCGGGCGCGGCGTTCGTACGCGATTATCTGACGATCTGGTGTGGCTGCCGTATGTCGTGGACCACTACGTGCGCGTCACGGGCGACGCCAGCGTGCTGGACGAATCGGCGCCGTTTCTTACAATGCGTCCGCTCGAACCTAACGAGCACGAGCTGTATGACCTGCCACAAGTCAGCAGCGAGACCGGCACGGTCTATGAACACTGTCGCAGAGCCTTGCAACGGGCGTGCACCGTTGGCTCGCATGGCCTGCCGTTGATCGGCGGCGGTGACTGGAATGACGGAATGAACCGCGTCGGCATCGAGGGACGCGGAGAGAGCGTGTGGCTCGCGTGGTTTCTGGTGACTACACTACGACCGTTCGCAGACTTTGCGGAAGCGCGCGGCGATGACACGAGTGCGAGCGATTTTCGCGCGCACGCTCGCGCGTATGCGGCGGCTATCGAGGCGCACGGCTGGGATGGCGCGTGGTACCGGCGCGCTTACTTCGACGATGGCACTCCACTTGGCTCAGCAACAAGCGCGGAGTGCCGCATCGATTCGATCGCGCAGAGCTGGAGCGTGATCTCGGGCACCGGCGACAGCAAGCGGCAGGAGATCGCCATGCGCTCGCTCGAGGAGCATCTCGTGCTCGAGGATGCGCGGCTCGTCAAACTACTCACGCCTCCATTCGATACCTCACCTCAGGACCCAGGTTATATCAAAGGTTACGTCCCTGGTGTGCGCGAGAATGGGGCGCAATACACGCACGCGGCGTTGTGGGCTGTACTTGCAACGGCGTTGCGCGGCGACGGCGACCGTGCGTTCGAGCTGTATCAGATGCTCAATCCGCTCACGCACGGTGGGACGCCGGAAGGGATCAGCACCTATAAGGTCGAGCCCTATGTCGTCGCGGCCGACGTGTATACAACAGCGCGCGAACTCGGGCGCGGTGGATGGACGTGGTATACTGGCTCTGCGAGTTGGATGTATCGGGTCGGACTTGAAGCGATGCT
>DASYRX010000097.1:0-2312 GCA_036003845.1 Gemmatimonadaceae bacterium
ATAATCGAACAGCTGGAAGCGACCCGCGACGAGACCTTGCGCCATTTCCAGCTTGGCGACGCGGAGGTGGCTCGGACGTACGGGCCCGGTAAGTGGCCCATTCGATTCATCCTGCATCACCTGGCTGACTCCGAGACTGTCTTTTTCGATCGAATCCGGCGCGTGTTGAGCGAAGGTCGCCAAGTGCTCTGGGTCTTCAATCAGGACGAGTGGGCCAAAGGACTCGACTATGCGCAGCTGCCGCTCGAGCTCTCGCGCGGCATTTACGAATCGGTGCGCAGCGGAATCATCTACTATGCGCGCCGAAACTACGTGACGCACGGCCATCTCGAGTGGGTGCACAGCGAGACGGGTGTGGGCACGCTGAAGGATGAATTCGACAAAGTCGCGGCGCACAACCAGAAGCATCTCGATCAGATACGCCGCGCGCTGGAGCAGCCTAACGTCGCTGTATGAACGCGTGCGGTCTCGCGTAGCGGAGCGACTCGCGGATCGCGCAAGCGCGTGGTCCGTGAGTGTGGATCGGAGCTTCGAGACCGCCAGCTCCTTGATCGCATTTCGGCAAACAGGGAGATCGAGCCGCAGTCCTCAAGGTTCTCAAAGAGCCTGGCAACGAATGGCACGCCGGCGAAAATACTGCAAGCGTTCGACGGGACCGGCGCCGTCCGTGTCCACGAGCATGCGCCCGGTGCGATGCTTCTCGAATAGCTGAGGCCAGGCACTCCCCTCGTTAGGGTGGCACTGGACGGAAGCGACGGCCAAGCTACCGAGCTACTTGCAGATGTCATCCAACGCATGCATGCGGCGCAGCTCCCGCCGAACTGTGCGACGGCTGCGAGATGGGGCGACGGGTGGACATTCGCGCAAGCCGTTTTATCCGCGGTATGGAACGTTGAAGACGATTTCGCCGTGGACGCCACCACTCCTGCGATCCGGCTTGCCAATATTGTGGCGCCGATGCTTGCCTGACAGCCTCAGGGCTTCCCGTGCTCTTGACAGGGTAATTCGCCCGATGTAGATAACCCAAGGGTTATACAACCGGGAGGTTATTTACATATGGCAATGAGCCGTCTCGACGCGACGTTCTCTGCGCTCGCCGATCCGACTCGCCGAGCGATCCTCTCGCGGCTCGCGTCGGGGGAGGCGTCCGTGTCCGAGCTGGCAGCGCCGTTTGCGATGAGTCAACCGGCTATTTCAAAGCACCTCAGAGTGCTGGAGCGCGCTGGTTTGATCTCGCGCGGGGTCGACGCGCAGCGGCGTCCACGGCGCCTCGAGGCTCAGCCACTCGCGGAGGCGAATAAGTGGCTGGAACGATACCGCGAGCTCTGGGAAGGGAACTTCAAACGACTCGACGCACTGCTCGGCGAGCTCAAGGCGATGCAACCGAAGCGTGCTCGCACCAAACGAAAAGGGAGATAAGCGATGCCAGGGACGGCCTCATTGAAAGTGACCACGCCTTCGGACCGCGAAGTGCAGATGACGCGCGTGTTCGATGCGCCACGGCGCTTGGTGTTCGATGCGCTCACAAAGCCCGAACTGCTCAAGCGCTGGTTCCACGGTCCACCCGGCTGGGAGCTGGTCGTTTGCGAATTCGATGCGCGGGTCGGCGGCGCCTATCGTTATGTCTGGCGCGGGCCAGAAGGGGCGGAGATGGGAATGGGTGGCACGCTGCGCGAGATAAAGCCGCCGCAGCGCATCGTCTCGACGGAGAAGTTCGATCAGTCCTGGTATCCGGGTGAGGCTATCGGCACCATCGAGCTCGCGGAGCAGAGCGGCAAGACCACCCTAACGATGACGCTGCGCTACGACTCGCGTGAGGCTCGCGACGTCGCGCTCAAATCCGGCATGGATCAGGGTGTTTCCGCAGGCTACGAGGCCCTGGCGCGGCTTCTCGAAACCTTCACGCAGGAGAGCAAATGACAACCCCAATGACTCATACAGAGGTCGTGCCGCGGCGTCGTGGGCGCAGCGCCATGGCCATTGTCCTCGGCTTCGTCGCCGTGGTGGTTCTTTCGCTGGCGACCGACCAACTGCTCCACGTGCTGAGCGTGTATCCGCCGTGGGGCCAGCCGATGTACGACGCTGGCTTGAATCTCCTCGCGTTAGGCTACCGCTGCGTATACACGGTGATCGGCTGCTATATCGCCGCGCGCCTGGCGCCAAGCGATCCCATGCGCCACGCGCTGACGTTAGGTGTGATCGGCGTGTTCGCCGGCACAGCCGGCGCAATCGCGTCGATTACTGCGGCAGACCTCGGACCTAACTGGTATCCCATCTCGCTCGTTCTCACGGCGCTGCCCTGCGCCTGGCTA
>DASYRX010000098.1:0-2297 GCA_036003845.1 Gemmatimonadaceae bacterium
AATGCAACCTACATGAGTGCACCGACCTCAACAAGGTAACCGCTCGGTGCCTGACGATCATCCCGACCAGCCCTATCTCGCGCTGAGCGCGGCCACCGGCAGAGGGGTGAGCCAGCCGAATGAATCTGGCCGACGACCGTGTGCAATCGCGAGATACTCTTGCTGCAACGCGCGCGTGATCGGCCCCGGCTTTCCATCACCCACCGGCAGTTTGTCGACGGAACGAACCGGAGTGACTTCGGCCGCCGTGCCGCACATGAAGACTTCATCCGCGAGATAGAGCATCTCGCGCAACATCTGCTGTTCGCGAACCTGATATCCGAGCTTCGCTGCAAGCTTCATGATCGTGTCTCTCGTTATGCCGTGCAGGATTCCTGCGGACACCGGTGACGTATACAACACGTCGTCCCGCACGATAAAGACGTTCTCACCGCTGCCTTCGGAGATGAATCCGAAGACGTCGAGCATGATACCCTGCGCGTAGGAATCGTTCGCCGCCTCGAGCTTCGTGAGCTGCGAGTTCAGATAGTTCCCGCCCGCCTTCGCCATCGTTGGGAACGTGTCCGGCGCGGCGCGACGCCACGTCGAAACACAGACATCGATGCCGTTGTCGAGCGAGCCGTGTCCGTGCAACGGTCCCCAATGCCATGGAATGATGAACGTCTCGACGGGAACGCCCGTCGGATCGAATCCCATCTGCTCACCGGTGCGCACGACGACGGGACGTATGTAACACTCGCGTAATTCGTTCGCGACAACCGTATCGACCGTCGCCTGCACAAGATCGTCGACGGAATACGGCAGCTCGATACGATAGATGCGGCAGGAGTCGAGCAAGCGCCGCATGTGCTCCTTCAAGCGGAAGACAGCGCCACCGTTAGGCGTCTCGTAGCAACGGATCCCTTCGAACACGCTGGAGCCGTAGTGAACGACGTGCGCCATCACGTGGATGGTACAGTCGTCCCAGTCGACCATCTTCCCATCGCGCCAAATCCGTTGCGTGCGTCCCGACGCGCGTGCTGTCATCGTTCGCTCTCTCTCGGTGAAGTCGTGCGTGGCCCGTGACCGTGTTCCACCCGTCAACGCCGCTGAATTCTAACCTCGGCTTTCGCTGGTGGGCTGGAAACGTGCCAGCCTCTCTGCGGCGGCCTTTCCCGCCGACAGATCCCCCTCCAAACTGACGAGCAAACACCCATCGCGCACTAGCTCCCTTCCTTCTACGCATACCAACAGCGCTCGTCGGCCCGCTGCTCCGAAGACAAGCGCCGCCGCCGGGTCGTAAACCGGTTCGTCGCGCGTCGGCTCGGCGCGAAATGCGGCAAGATCTGCCGACTTTCCTACCTCCAGCGAGCCCGTTTCGGCGTCGATGCCCAAGGCACGGGCCCCTCCGATCGTCGCCAAACTGAGCGCGTCATTGGCGTCCAGCTCCATGCTGTGCGCGTTCGCTCGAGCGAGCAGCACAGCGAGTCGGGCCTCGGCGAGCAAATCCATCTGATTGCTGCTTGCGACGGAGTCGGAGCCGAGCCCCACTGGCACGCCGGCCGCAATGAGCGAGGTCAGTGGGGCAACACCGTTCCCCAGCTTCGCATTGGACGCCGGACAGTGGGCGACCGGGCAACGTGTGTCCGCGATCTTCGCGATATCGACCGGCGTCACGTGCACGCAGTGAATGAGCAACGGCCGCGCGGCCAGCACGCCCGTCGCTTCCAGGAGGGCGATAGACGAACTGGCGCGAGGTGCGACGCCAATTCCGCGCGAACGCCAGCCATCGGCGAACGGCCCGTCGCCCTCGGTAACGAAAGCCGTTTCCTCGGGGCTCTCCGCGATGTGGACCGCAATCGGAAGTCTCTGCTCGGCGGCGAAGCGCGCGACGGCGCGGTAGAGATCGTCGCTGACCGTGTATGGCGCGTGCGGCGAGAGGCCGAGCCTAACGAGTGTCGAGGCGCGCGATGACAGCAGGGCGATGCGCGCCCGCAGCTCCGCCATGGAAGCGTCACACTGCGCCGGGTCGGGGCCGAACACCTCCTGATACGATATTCCGCGCACGTTCATCTGCATCATGGCGTCCAGGACGACGCCGCTGGCGCTGGTGTCGGCGAACGTTGTGATTCCCGCCAGCAGCCCTTCGGCGATGCCCAGACGCGCCGAAGCGAGCAATGCCGTTTCGTCGAGAACCTGCGTTCGCGCGCTCGTTAGGCGGAGGATCCACTGCCTGAAGGGTCCTCCCTCCAGGTAGCCGCGCATCACAGTCAGCTCGAGATGCGTGTGCGCGTTCACAAGCCCCGGCAACAGAAACG
>DASYRX010000099.1:0-9548 GCA_036003845.1 Gemmatimonadaceae bacterium
GACCTGTACTATCTGGGAGGATGTATGCGGAAGCTGCCTACACTCGTCGCGTTGTCGTTCCTCGGCGTCGCGACGGCATTTGCTGAACGTCCGCCGCGCCCGTCCGATACAACATCGGTGGTCGTTCAAAACAACCGCGCCACACCGGTGCGCGTTTACCTCGACATCGGGAACCAAGAGATCACACTCGGAACCGTGAAGCCATTGGACGTCGCCACGCTTGTGGTGCCGCGGTGGCTGATTCATGACCAAGCGGAAGTGAACATCTTCGTGCTGCCCCGGAATGGATTGGAGCAGCAAACTGGCTATATCGAAGTCGAGCCTGGTGAACACCTCGGCATCATCGTGCCGGACCATAACATGGGCTTCCCGCGTTTCGAGACGCCGGATCGTTGAGTGCTCGCGTTCTTAGGTAGTGTGCTGGTCCTTGGGCTGCGCAGCGTAGAAGGGGGGATTGCGTACGCGCAGACTTCCATCGTGCCACGCGACAGCTGCCTAACGAGCACAATAGCCGCGCTGCCATTGATCGAGCGGCCCGCGCCGTCAGGCGCTGGGCCGCTCACGCTCCTTCTCACGGGTGACGGAGGCTGGGCGAAAGCCGATGCCAAAGTCGCCGACGGGTTAGTGGCCAGAGGTAGTCCCGTCCTCGGCGTGAACATGCGCTCCTACCTGAATGGCAAGCGTTCGCCAGATCAGGTTGCATTCGAGCTGCAGTGCGTGGCACGCACATACATGGAGCGTTGGCAGCGCGAGCGGATCCTGCTCCTCGGCTACTCGCGAGGGGCAGACATCGCGCCATTCGTCGCGGCGCGGTGGCCCGCGGATCTGCGCCAGCGCGTGAATCTCGTCGCGCTCGTCGCGATGTCGCGCGCCGCGAACTTTCGATTTCATCTGCTCGATCTCGTTCATCACAGCGATCGCGCGGACGACATACCGATCGCGCCCGAGCTCCAGCGCCTGCGTGGTCTCAACGTGATCTGTGTCTACGGCGCCGGCGACGGCGACAACGGCTGCGCCGACGCCGACAGCACGCTGGTCAGGCGCTTCGCGCGTCCAGGCGGACACCGCCTGACTGGTGGCTTCGACGCTATAGTGGACTTGCTGGCACCGAGCCTAACGCCATCGCCGGGCTCTTCATAGCGACGCGGGTGCGCACATCTTGCCGCGCCGCGTGCGGAGCGCCTGAAATGAGGGTCGCCACATCGGCGAGGATCCACGGCAGCGCGAAGCGGTGCGGCGTCGCGAGATAGCGCGGCTCCCAGCGCGGATGGAATTTCTCCTTGTAGGCACGTAGGCCACGGAAGTTGTACATCGATTCGCCGTGCAGGTACACCAGCGACGCCCAGCGCGACCATCGTGGCGCGAGCGCGCGTGAATCGAGACCCGACAGCGGCGCCATGCCGAGACTGAAGCGCTGGTATCCCTGTCGCCGCGCCCAGAGAATCAGCTCGGCGAAGAGATAGTCCATCACGCCACGAGGCGCGTCGGAGGAGTAGCGCATCAAGTCCGCGGACGCGTCACGCCCGGCGCCGGTGAGCACGTTTGCGAAGGCGACAATGTGTCCATTCCGGCGCACGATGCTAATGTCGAAGTTGCACAAATACGCCGGATCGAAGACGCCGAGCGAGAATCCTTTCTCGTGCGCGGCTTTTCGTGCCAGCCAGTCGTCCGAAACGGCGCGCAGCTGCGGGATCAGCGACGGCACCCGATCGCGCCTAACGAGCTCGAACGTGGCGCCCTCACGCTCTGCATCGCGGTGCATGCGCCGCAGGCTCTTGCTGCCGCCGCCTTCGAGTGAGAACTCCTCCAGCGACACGTACGCTTCCTCGCCGAGCTTGAGCGCGATGCAGCCCATCTCGACGAAGAGAGGAAGCGAGCCGGGGCTGATCTGGTAAAACACCGGCCACCCGCCGGCGCGGTCGGCGCGTTCGAGAAACTCCCACGCCAGCGCGCGCACAGCCGCAGGCTCACCGAAAGGCTCATGCAACGCCACCCACGTGCGCCCGTGCACGGCATACATGAGAAACGCGTCGCGGCCCTCGCTCACCAGGAATTCCTTGTCGCCGAGGAGCGCGAGGTTCGCTTCGACATTCTCAACGCCTGGCAGCAGCGCACGGACGGTCGCCAGAGCGTCCTCGTTAGGTGCCGCTGATACGCGACGTCCGTGGCGCAGCAGGCGCACGAGAGCGAGCACGCCGAGCGTTGTGAGCACACCGATGGATGCGCGCAAGAAGCGCGGCGCGTCGCCGTGCAGCGCGAAGCGCCACCAGAGCTCGCTGCTGTACTCGACGTGCTTGTACGCAAAGAGTCCGACGAACACGCTGGCGCCGACAATAGCGAGTATCGATGCGATCCAGCCCCGGGTGAGCGTCTCCGCCGTCAACGAGGAGCGGCGGTAGAAGAGCGCGCGATTCGGAAGGAGGATCAATAGGATGACGGAAAGCGCCGCCGCTTCCTCCCAATCGAAGCCCTTGAGCAGCGAAGCGGCGATACCGACACCTAGTAACGCGCACGCAACGGACCACGCCGCGTCGAGCTTGCGTGTGAGCGCCCAGCCCAGCACGAGAAGACTCGCGCCGACGACGCTCCCGGCGAAGTGCGACAGCTCGACGATGCCTAACGGGAGAATGTCGAGGAGCACGCGGAGCCGCGCGCTCACTTCCGGCGTCGCGCCCGAGAGCAGCAGCATGATGCCGCCGCACAACGTCATCATTCCGATTGCGGACGGGAGCATCGGCAGCGCCCAGCGCTCGAGTGCCGATCGCAACACGCCTGCCGCGGTGCGCAGATGACCGCGCCGCAGCCACACCTCGTAAACGGCAAGCGCCGTCACGCCGAGAGCGAACGGAGCGACGTAGAAGACAATGCGATACGCCACCATCGACGCGAGCAACTCGCCAAGCGGAACGCGTCCGCCGAATTGCAGCACGATCAGAGATTCGAATACGCCGATCCCGCCCGGCGCATGGCTCACAAGGCCAACTACTTGAGCGACGACGAACATCGCGACGAATGCCGCGAAGGAGACGCCGTGACCGAACGGCAGCAGCACGTAGAGCACGGCCGCCGCGGCGATCCAGTCGGCGAAGCCTAACGCAACCTGCGATATCGCAAGCCGCGGCGACGGCGCCGGCAGCTCGCGCCCCGCGATCCTGAGCGGCGTGCTGTGTGCGAACATCACCCAGAACAGGTAGAGCAGCACCGCGCTCACCGCTGCAAAACCGATCGCTCGCGCGAAGTCGTTCGCGAGAGGCGTGTACGCGAACGGCAAAGCGGGTCCGGCGAGAAGTGCAGCGCCAGCGACGGCAACGACAGCGAGCACGAAGGTGAAGCCCGCGAAACCGACTGCTGTCGCGATCTCGCCCGTCGTCAGTCCCCACGATGACCAGAATCGGGCGCGTACAGCGCCACCTGTCACTGCGGGAAAGCCGAGTGTATGGCTGATGGCGTACGCGACGGCGGACGCAAAGACAGCGCGGCCTGTGCCGATGCTCCGCCTAACGTAGCGCAACGCGAGCAGATCGTAGCCTGGAAGCAGCGCGTACGTGAGCACTGTGAGTAGACACGCCTGAGCGAGCTGCTGCCAATCGAGCTCCGAAAGGGCCGAGCTGATCTGACCGGAATGCAGATGGCGCAGCTCACCACGCAACACCCAAGCGACGGCGCCAATAAAGACGGAGACGAGCGCCGGAAGGCCGTATCGGCGCACCAAAGGACGCATTTGCATTGGCGCAAGCTGGCTCGAGCCACCTTACGCTGCGATGAACGAGGCGAGTGTGCGCTATTCCGACTTGGGTAGCACGAGACGGAAAGTGCTTCCCGTCTCCGACGAGTCTATCAACTCAACGTCGCCCTTGTGCGCGCGCGCGATCGAGCGAGCGATAGCGAGCCCAAGCCCCGCGCCGTCTGCTCGGCGCGACGCGCGAGCGTCATCGGTTCGAAAGAAACGCTCGAAGACGCGCTCGCGCGCTTCTGGTGGAATGCCACTTCCTGCGTCGCGAATGTCGACGCGCCAGCGGGCGCCGTCGTCCGCGAGATCGACGTTAACCGTGCCGCCGTGACGAGAGTACTTGATCGCGTTGACGAGCAAATTGTCGATTGCGCGACGGAGCAGCGCCTCATCGCCCTCGATTGGCGCGGCGTCGATTCCGCGCACATCTACGAATACGCCTTCGGATGAGGCGAGCGTGCGCGCGCTGAGCGCACTGTCGTCCAAGAGATCGCGCAAATGCAGCGGTGTCGGCCGCACGAGACGTTCGCCGCTATCTGCGCGTGCCAGGAGGAACAGGTCATCGACGATCGCACGAAGTCGATGGCTCTCTCCCCGAATGATTTTGAGAGCACCGACAAGCTCGTCGCGTGGTCGCTCTTGTCGCGACAGCGCCAGCTCGCTCTCGCCGCTGATCACGGCGACAGGAGTACGCAACTCGTGCGACGCGTCTGCTGCGAAGCGGGCCTGCGTGTCGAAGGCTTGCTCGAGTCGCGCCAGCAGCTCGTTAAATGTCGTCGCGAGGCGCCCCAATTCGTCGCCCTCGGTCGCGACCGGCAAGCGCTGATGCAGGTTGGACGCACCGATCGCTCTCGCTCGCGTAGACATGGCGTCGACCGGCGCGAGACTCTTGCCAGCGAGCCAGAGTCCGCCCAGGGATGCGAGCAGCACCACGAGCGGGAAGCCCACCCACAGCGCGAAGCGAACGTCGCGCAGCAAACGCGAGCGCACCGTCATTACTTGAGCGACTGCGATCATCAGACGCTGTTGTGGCGCGATGTCCGTGGGGAACGTGAGCACGCGAACTGCTTGATCGGCTGCAATGATGGTCGTGAGGTCGGGCTTACTCGGCGCGGCGCGCGCAGCTTGCGCGAGTGAATCGGCGAGTGCCGCTTCGAGCGCGTCGAGTTCAGGACGCTTGAAGCGCGATCCTTCATATGAAGACAGCGCTTGACCCGCGCCTTCGTTGTTGATGTGCACGGCGATATCGGGGAGCTGCATCGATGACAGCACCGCGCGAATCGCGGCAGAATCGGATGCCCCATTGCTGCGTTCAAATTCGATCGCCGATGCGATCGTGCCGCCCGATTCGGCGAGGAACTCGTCCACCCGCTCGAGACTGGTGTACGAGAGGAACCAGTAACCGGCCGCGGCGAGCAAGGCGAGGAAGGCCGCAAAGAGCGCCGTATTCCACAGCGCGATTCGAATTCTGACCGAGCGGACGCGCATCAATCCGCGTTAGGCTGACTCAACGTCGCCGGATCGGCGAGCATGTAGCCAGCGCCGCGCCGCGTGTGGATCAACGGAGCGCGGCCGTCGTCCACCTTTTTTCGCAGACGGTTGATGTAGACCTCGATCGCGTTTGTGAATGGATCGTGGTTCTCGTCCCAGACATGCTCCACCAGCTCTGCACGACCGATCACGCGGCCCGCATTTCGTGCGAGGTACTCGAGCAGCACGTATTCCTTGGTCGTGAGCGCGAGTTGGTTGCCTGCGCGTTGCGCGCTCTGACCTGCAGTATCGACAGTGAGATCAGCAACGGTGATGACACGCGGCGCGATTTCCGGCATGCGCCGCAACAGGGCGCGCACGCGCGCCGTCAGCTCGCTGAGGTCGAACGGTTTAGTCAGGTAGTCGTCGGCACCGGAATCGAGCCCGGCGACGCGATCGTGCACGGCGTCGCGCGCGGTGAGCATGAGAATGGGCACCGGATTACGACGGCGGCGGATTTCAGCGCAAACCTCGAAGCCGTTGCGCTTCGGGAGTTGCACGTCGAGCACGACGACATCGTAAGGATTGACAGCCGCCTGAAAGATCGCGGCGTCGCCGTCGGTGACATGATCGACAGCGTAGCCTTGCTCGCGAAGAGATCGCAGCAGCAAGTCCGCGAGACGAGCGTCGTCTTCAACTAACAGCAGTCGCATGGCCGGAGCGCTGTAATCCTCCGTTAAGCTCGCCGCCGATAGAGTGCGCACAGGTTCGAGAGGCAGTGCCTTTTGCGCCTCGGTACTACCCCGCGTCCGCGGACGGCGTGCCGCCCTGTCAACTTAGCTGGAGACGACTATGCAAGCACGAAAGATCCTCGTAATCGCCGCCGCCGCTGCCGCGCTTGTTGGATCATCGATCGCCGGTGCGCAGGCGACTGCGCCGAAGAAACAAACGACCAAGTCTGCGGTGACGACGCACGCCAAGCCTGCCGCGACGGCGCCAGCGAGGTCCACTGCGGCCGCCGCGAAGAGCGCTGACTCGACGAAGAAGACTACGGCCGTTGCTCACAAGAAGACACGCAAGCCGAAGAAACCCGCTTAGTCAAACGAGAGGGAGGTGATCCTTCGCGCATAGGTCAGCAGATACCGTCGAATATCTGCTGGGTCAGTGAGACGGTTGCCTAACGCGCCTGGGCGTCTCCGCGCCGGACGTGTTAGGCGACCTGCCGCTGTTGGGAAGGCTCAGGCCGCGACGATATGAGACGCTGAAGGCGACCGTGAGCGCGGCCGGGCGCCCTTGCGTCCCCCGGGAGCGCGTGTAACATCGAACTCCGAACAGGTTACCTACAGTTCACGACGCTGGATCGGAGGGTGGATGAGTCGTCGCGCTGACCTTCTCGCGGATCGCATCGAACAAGGTGCCGCGACGTTGGCCGCTTTTGCCAAGGACTTGTCGGACGAGCAGTGGTGCACCGCGGTGCCCAGGGATGGCCGAACAGTCGGCGTCACCGTGCACCACGTGGCGTACATGTATCCGATCGAAATCAATGTCGTGCGCGTCATCGCGCAGGGCAAACCAGTAACCGACGTGACGTGGGACGTTGTCGCGCAGATCAACGCGGCGCACGCGAGCGAGAACGCCGCGTGCACGAAAGGCGCTGCCCTCGCGCTGCTCCAGAAAAACAGCAAGGCCGCCGCCGACGCCGTGCGCGCGTTCAGCGATGAAGAGCTGGATCGCGCGGCGCCGTTTTCGCTGAGCTACGGCGCTCCGATGACGACGCAGTTCGTCATCGAGGACCATCCGCTGCGGCATCCGTGGCACCATCTGGCGCGCATGAAGGCGGCGCTGGCTCGCTGATTCTCGTTAGGCGGTCGCGCGCTGAACGAGAGATTCGACAACACGCGCTACTGCGCTCACGCGCTCGACGAGCGCCTGAGCGCCCGCAGACATGGGCGCTCCCAGGGAGCGATTCTCCATGGCGGCGACGTTGATAGCCACGTTAAAGGCGGCACCCTTGCAAGCCGCTTCAGCGAGCAGCGCGGCGACGCCGGCGTCTGAGAGCGCGTTCTGATTGCCACGCTGCGCGATCGCGAGCGCGAGGTCGGCGACCTTGGCACAGGCGCGCGCTGTCTCGAGCGGCGTCTGCGCGGCACCCACAAGCGCCGCGTCGATCAGCGCGGAGCGTTCCGGCGCATCCTTGGGGAGCTTGTAGGCCTCGCTCACGGCTGTGTATGCCTTGGCATCCTCCGCTGCCAGCTCCGTGAGTCTGGACGTGAGCTTGCTGGCCTCGTCGCGCACCCGCTGCATCTCCTCACCGACGGCCGCGTATTTCTTGCGTCCCAGGGTGAGCCCAGCAACCATCTGCACGAGCGCAGCGCCTAAGGCCGCGGCGTGAGCAGCGACCGAACCGCCGCCAGGCGCGGGCGTGGGCGCCGCGACTGCCGCGGTGAACGCCGCCACGGATGGCGCCGTGCGTTGCGCCATCGCGTCGCGCACTTTGCGCTCGAGAATGAATCCGTCGGGGTTGCCACGCAGCACGATATGATGCGCACCAGCGCGCACGAGCGCGCTCTCGGGCACGAGACCCACGATCTCACTCCACGTTGCTTGAAGGCCGCGTGTCGCCGCCGCGCTCTGCACGGCATCGAACGCCTCGTGCAGCGTGGTTTTGTCGAGATCGACGAGGTTCATGGAAACTTGCGCCTGGCCGTCGACTTCCAAGCCTAACGCCTTGATTCCTGGGAGTCCGCCTGATGAGGCGCGCACGGCCTTCGCGACTTCTTTCGCGATCGCAAGGTTCGAGGCGGGGCCGAGGTAGACGTTGTAGGCAACGAGGAACGGGCGTGCGCCGACCGCGGTCGCGCCAGCGGTAGGATGAATGCGTGGCTCGCCGTAATCGGGGCGACGCTCCGGATTGTTCGCAATCTCCTCGCGCAACGCTTCGAATTCGCCGCGGCGCACGTCGGCAAGGTTGACCCGTTCCATGCGAGTAGCGGCGCGCTCGTAGAGATAGACGGGAATGTGCAGCTCGGCCGCCGCGCGAGCGCCTAACGCGTGCGCCAGCGCGATGCAGTCGTCCATGGTGGAGCCTTCGAGCGGGACGAAGGGGACGACGTCGGTGGCGCCGATGCGCGGATGTGCGCCCTGATGCTGCGTAAGATCGATCTGCTCGGCAGCGACCCGCATGCCTGCGAGCGCGGCATCGACGGCACGCTCTTTCGACGCAACGAAGGTGATGACTGAGCGATTATGGGAAGCGTCCGAGGACACGTCGAGTACGACAACGCCGTCGACGGACGCAATCGCAGTACGAATCGCGTCGACGACCTCAGAACGACGGCCTTCGGAAAAGTTTGGGACGCATTCAATCAACGACATCGAGGTCAGAGGTCAGAGGGGTCTGAGGCGGTCTAGGAGCCAGGCGTGCATAACGGGATTTCCGGCGACGAGGCCGCCATGCGAAACTCTCTTTTCATTACCGTCCAGATCAGTTACGACGCCGCCGGCTTCGCGAATCAACAAGATCCCTGCTGCGACGTCCCACGACGACAGCGACAACTCCCAGAACGCATCGAAATGCCCGCACGCGACGTCAGCCAGATCGAGTGCTGCGGCGCCTGCTCGGCGGAGACCAGCTGCCTCTTGGGCTACTCTCGTGAATCCCGTAAGATAAGGTTCCAGCTGTGAGGGATCTCGAAAAGGAAAGCCGGTTCCGATGAGCGCACGCGATGGCTTTTCGATCTTCGATACGGCGATGCGTACGTTGCCTCGATAGGCGCCGCTGCCGCGCCGCGCCGTATACTGCGCGTCGCGCGGCACATCATGCACTACGGCTGCTTCGAGAACGCCGTCCAGCATGCAGGCGATGGACACAGCGTACTGCGCGTATCCGTGCAGGAAGTTCGTCGTGCCGTCCAACGGATCGACGGCGAAGACCACGCCATCTGAGCGCGTCTCGTCAGGCGATAACTCCTCGCCAATGATCGTCGCGTTTGGAAAGCGCTCGAGCAGCAGCCGACGGATCCGCTCTTCGGCTCCAGTGTCGACCGAGCTGACGAAGTCGACGCGGGATTTCGAGTGCCAATCCAGCTCCAGCAGGCGCTCCGATTGCTGAGCGACGAACGCGGCTGCCTCACGAGCCGCGTCGCAACAAGCGGCGAGGAGCGACTCGCTTGTCACCACGCAGCGTTGATCGGCTCTCTGTGCGCCGATAAGTTGGCCTGATGCCACGCATCTTCAGCGGCATTCAGCCGTCCGGTGAGCTGCACATCGGCAACTACCTGGGTGCCGTCAAAAATTGGGTCGCGCTCCAATACGAGATGGAGTCGCTGATCTACATTGTCGAATATAA
>DASYRX010000100.1:0-10203 GCA_036003845.1 Gemmatimonadaceae bacterium
CTTATCACAACAGGCAGTGGCCGCTGGCGATACGGTCGGGCGCGGTCAGGTGATCGGGCGCGTGGGCGCGACCGGCCGAGTGACAGGGCCGCACTTGCACCTGATCGTTCGCTACGGCGACGTCACCGTCGACCCCATGTCACTTTTCGCCATCGCCGGCGAGCCATCACAGCGTTAGGCGCGCTTTCGCACATCGCGCGGACCAACACCTTACCGCAGAGTGCGCGGAGAAAAATCCCAGCGAGGACACCGAGAAGGTCCTTCCCACAACAGCGTTATGACGGACGCTTTGAAAAAAGGGGTTTCCCGGGAATTGCGGGATGTTAATGATAGAGCAGTGATCGGAGGGTTCCCGGGGGAATCCGTGAAGAACGTCTTTGAAAGCGTCAACGGCAAAACCTATTCGGATCAAGCGGAGATGTCGGATAGGACCGGATTCGATTCGTCGCTGCCCCCGCAGTTCATAGGCCGTTGCCCACGACTTCCGAAGCGTTTTTGGTCTTTACAAAAGCAAAGCGTAGCTGCGAAGCGCATGTGATGAGCTCTGCTCTGCTTCAGGCGCTCGCTTCGTTCGATCCGCTCGATTCGCGTCATCCGAACAGCAGTTGCTCTTTCAAAACGTCTACGCAAAAATCTGTTCGGAACAAGCGGCTATGTCGGTAGAAGCGATTCGGTTCGTCGCCGCTCGCAGTAGCACGAGTTGGCCAGTGCCCACCGTCATCCGGAATCCCGAAATTCCGAGAAGAGCCAAAAGAGAATCCTCTGCGTCCTTTCAGTATTCCTTATGCGCCCTCTGTGGTGAACCTGTTAGCTCGACCACAGATTGAGCCTCGTCTAGAAGCCGGCTGGCCGCTCGCCTACGACGCCGGACGCTCGTTCGAGCGCGAGGCCTGCGACAGCGATTGTCCCCTCGTCGAAGAGACGCCCGATGAGCGTGACTCCGTGCGGGACTCGCTTCGGCGGATTGAAGCGCGGAAGTGGATTGTTTGGGTCAGGCGCCCAGTCGCTGCGAGCCTGGCTCACCTCGACGAACCCCGTCCGCACAGTCAGCGACGGATGCCCAGTGAAGTTGCTGACTGTGAGTGACTCATCGCGCAGCGACGGTACGAGCAGGAACTCGGCTCGCTCGAACATCGTCGCTAATTCTTGCGCGAAGCGCCGGCGCAGACGATCGCCTTGCACGAAGTCGACCGCAGTAAGGAACCGCGACATGCGGAACAGATTCGGCCACGCGTCAGGCACCTGTACTTTGAGCTCGCGCGAGCGGCCGGAGAGCGTGAGCTCCTCGAAAGCCGCGGCGGCCTCGCTGAACAGAACTGGCATCAGCGAGCTTTGCGGAAGGTCAGGCCACGTGAGCTCGACGGGAACGCAGCCTGCCTTCGTTAGGCTATCCAGCGCCGATCGGTCGACCGGCGTCGCCGGCGCTGCGTCCATCCACGCCGGAAAGAATCCAACTCGCAGGCCACGCACCGGAGCCGCGGCATTGTAGTCGAGATGGCTCGCGACACTCGAAACGTCAGCTGGATCCGGACCACTAATAGCCTGCAGGACGAGCATCGCGTCCTCAACGGTGCGCGTCATCGGACCGAGCTTGTCGAGCGACCAGCAGAGCGTCATGGCACCGGTGCGCGCGACTCGACCGAACGTGGGACGCAGACCGGTGACACCACAGCGCATGCTCGGCGAGACGATGCTGCCGCCCGTCTCGCTCCCGATGCTGAAGCCCACGAGCGCCGCCGCCGTCGCCGCTCCGGGCCCGGCGCTCGATCCCGATGCGCCTTCCTCGATGAGCCAGGGGTTCATCGTCTGGCCGCCGAACCAGATGTCGTTCAGCGCGAGCGCACCTAACGAAAGTTTCGCGAGCAGTACCGCCCCGGCTTCCTGCAGGCGCTGCACGACGATGGAATCGCGCGTCGGCATCCGATCGCGATAAGGCTCCGCACCCCACGTTGTTTTGATGCCGGCGGTATCGAGCAGGTCCTTCACGCCATACGGGATGCCGTGCAATGGACCGCGGTATCTGCCTCGTGCGATCTCAGCATCCATGGCGCGCGCTCGTTCCAGCGCGTCATTCCGTACGAGCGTGATGACGCTGCGCAGCTGGCCGTCGAAACGCTGGATGCGGTCGATGTAGATGCTTGTTAGGCGCTCAGACGTGAGCTGCCGCCGCTCGATCCAGCGCGAGAGCGACGTGACGGGCGCGTGTGCGATATCGGCATCGTTCGATGGGAGCGGACCCGGGTTACCCGCCGAGCGCACGAATCGATCGCGCGTCGGTACCTTCGCGCCTACGGCTCGCACCGGATCCCAGAGCGTAGCCGGTGATAGCTCGGGTGCGAGTTCCACCTTTCGTGGACCTGTTCGCCGCTCGAGCGCCGGCGCCAGCGTGCGCGGCCACGCCTGTACCATCATCGCGCGCTCGCTCTCAGTGGTCGTCACCTGTGCGAGCTTTTCCGCCTCGGCGAAGGTCGCCGGCGAAATGGTCGGCCCCGTTGGTGCCGACGTCCCGAAGGCGACGGGTGCGCCAGGAGTGGACTGGTCTGCCGGCTTGGTAGCTTGGCTCGGAGGCGTTTCTCCGCGACAGGCTGCTGCGACAGACGCCAACCCAAGTGGGGCCTTGATCAAGAACTGTCTGCGCGTATTCACATCAAACTCGTAGTCGTAAAGGAGTGGAATGGGACGCGGCGATTACGGGGATCACGCGGCACCATCTTACCGGCCATCTTCACTCGCGCAACGATTGTCAGCACATCCGCCCGGAAAGCCGAACAGCGCAGAGGAGCACATGAGCGAAGGACGATTCTTCGAGGACTTCGAGGTCGGGATGCGACTGCCCCACGCGATCGGGCGAACGGTGACAGCGACCGACAACGCGTGGTTTTCGCTCCTCACGTGCAATCCAAACCCTATTCACATTGATAGGCACTACTCTGCGCAGACTGAATTCGGACAGCCGCTCGTCAGCTCGCCGTTCATATTGGCACTCGTTACCGGCCTATCGGTCAGCGATGTATCGCAGAACGCGTTCAACCTCGGCTGGGAAGAAGTGAAGCTCCCCGCACCTGTGTTCGAGGGCGATACGATCTACGCGCAGAGCGAAGTGCTGAGCGCGCGTGAATCTGAATCGCGTCCCGCGATGGGAATCGTTGGAATCAAGACGACAGGCTTCAAGCAGGATGGAACAGTCGTGATGGAATTCCGCCGCACGATTCTCGTGTACAAGCGCGGCAAAGGCCCCAAGCGTCCCGCGCCGATCACGGCGACGAGCTGAGTTCCGAAAGAGCTTTTACACAGAGAACGCGGAGACTCGGCACAACCTCTATTTCCACGTACGCTTTGTTTATGTAAAAGAACAAAAGCGCGTCGGAAGTCGTGGGCCGCACCCTGTGAAGTGCTTTGGCAGCGACGAACCGAATCCGGTCCCATCCGCCCTGTCTGCTCGATCCGAACAGCTTTTGCCGTTCACGTTTTGAACAGAGAGGTCTTCACAAAATACGAGGAACCCTTTGAACACTCCTCTGTCATTAAATCCCGAAATTCCCGGGATGACCCCTAAAAAGCAGTCCTCTGTGCCCTCTGTGGTTAAGCTCTTGATCCGCTGTTGGTCTTCACTGCGCGTTAGGCACGCGTCGCGCTCCGCAAGACTCACGAACGATCAGCTCACAATGAAGATGCGTGTGGCGCGGCGGCGCATTTGGCCGCGCGACTCTATCGAGCATGACAGCGAGCGCAGTCTCACCGATCTGCCGCGTCGGCTGCCGCAGTGTGGTGAGAGCTACGGGCAGCAGCTTCGCGTACTCCACGTCGTCGATGCCGACGAGTCGAACGTCGTTAGGCATGTCGTAGCCGAGGAAGCGCATCGATTGCATCAGTCGTCCCGCGGTTCGATCGTTGGCGCAGACGATTCCATCGGGCTGTCGTTCAAGAAGTGTCTCGACCTTCGCGACGTCCTCAGGGTCGATGCGGGACACCAGTGCCGGCTCGAACTGCGCGTTCCACTTGGAGAGCGCTTCGCGATAGCCGGCCTCACGCGCATCGACAGTGGACACGGCGTTAGGCGCGGCGACGAATGCGACGCGACGGCAGCCTAGGCGCAGCAAGTGTTCCGTGATGACGTAACCCGCCCGTCTGTTGTCGATGCCGACGAGATCGTGCTGACCCGGCTCGGGATACGGCAGCACTGTGCGATCGAGCAGAACGACGGGAATGCGCGCCTCGTCCAGCGCAGCGACGATTCGCGTGTTCACCTCGTCTTTGTCTTCTGCGTCTTCGAGCGGAGCGAAGAAAACACCGGAGACTCTGCGTTCGATGTAGTGCCTGCACAGCTGCAGCGCGCGTTCTCCCTTGGACGCCTGCTCGGTCGTGGCGCTCCCCCACACCAGTGCGTGCTCGCGCGCCAAAGGCGACGCCATCATCCCCTGACAGATTGGCTCGAAGATCTCACTCTCACCGAGGTCGGGAATGAGCAGGCCGAAGGACAGTCCCGCGCCGCCTGGCGCGCGCCTAACGAATGTGCCCGACCCCGCGCGTCGCTCGACCAGTCCGGCGACCTGCAAGTCTCTCAGGGCTCGGCCGACGGTGATGCGCGAGAGGCCGAAGCGACGGATGAGATCCGCCTCGCTGGGCAGGCGTTCTCCGCCCTTCCAGGTGCCGGACTCAATCTCCCGTCGCAAGGTCGCAAATACGCTGGCGTGCTTGCTGAGCCGAACGGACGAAGCCATGCATGAAAATATGTTATAACAACTTTGTACTGAAGCGTCGGTCGCCCGCTCGCAAGCTTGAATCCCCTGGCTAATCCGTTACTCTGCGAAGATAGGCTCCTTCACTCAGGTTGGCGATTAGGGAAAGCTGTTATGACAATTACACCGAATCAGTTCCTGTTAGCGTCGGATTTTGATCAGACCTTGAGCTTCAACGATTCGGGTCATGTGCTCTGCGACCTGCTCGGTCTGTCTGGCTATGAGGAGAAGGTCGCCGGGTTGGCGAACAGCAACCTCGTGCAGCAGGGTGGCGAGTTGGCTTATCTCATCCGCCACGATCCAGCATTTCGCGGTGTGCGCCGAGAACACTTGATCGAGGTCGGACGTCACGTGCGGCTCAAGAGCGCCGTTCCTGCGCTCGTCGATCTGCTCGCGCGTGGCTTTGGAGATTTTCGCTTTTGCTTCTTCGTGATCTCCGCCGCGCCGCGTGAGGTAGTCGAATCTGCGCTTGCTGGCGCTGTCGCGCCGGATCGCATCGTCGCCACGGAGCTGGATTACGATCCTCATTCGGGTGAGGTCCAGTCGGTTCGCCGCGTTAGGGCCGGCTATGGCAAGGTTGCGGTGATCGACGACCTGGAGCGACGCTTCGGCGTTCCTCCCGATCGCGTGATCTATGTCGGTGACGGCAGCTCCGACGTGCACGTGATGCTGCACGTGAACAACCGCGGTGGTTTCACAATCGCCGTCTCTGAAAACAAGCAGCTCGCACGAATCGCGAAGCGTACGGTCTTGAGCGACAACGCCGTTAGCGTCCTGCTACCCGTGCTGGATCAGGTACTGGGCTGGGAGCCGCGCGAGATTCGCGCACTCCTCGAGTCGAACGGATTGATGTTAGATATGTGGGAGAAGTTGAGAACCGATCGCGTGGTGGTGAGTGACACTTCGATCACAGCCAGCAACCCAGCGGCCTAACGCTTCCAATGGAAACCTTCAGCGCGTCTATCGGTTGGTTCGCCACTGCCGTTGTTGTGGCGTCGTACTTCTGCAAGGGTGAGCGCACATTGCGCGCCGTCCAGTTTATAGGCGCCGCGATGTGGATGACGTATGGCGTGGTGATCAACTCGGCGCCGGTTGTCGCGGCCAACGTATTGGTGATGGCGGCGGCCGCCTGGACGGCCAGACCGAAGCGTACGATAAAGACTGGAGGAGGCTAGTTTCGCGGTGGGATCCTCACCGCGCTGTTGTTGCGCCTGTAGTAGCCGATTGCGTCGATGAAGCTCAGCGCGTTAGGCATCGTTACGTGCGTTGCCGTGGCGAGTGCGCAGTCTCCGCCGCCGATCATCGACATGCACTTGCATGCACATCGGCTCTCCGACTACGGTGGCGGGAGGCCGGTCTGCGCCAGCAACCGAGAGATCGTCTTTTACGGCGTCGATCCTCGTGAGGGAGTCTCCCCCGCGATTATCGGCGCCTCCAAGCGCTGTCCGTCTCTTGTCCCGGCAGCGACGAGTGATTCGGCGAATTTGCGCGAGGCGTTGGCGCTCCTCCGGCGTCACAACATCTTCGCGGTGACAACGGGGCCGCTCGACCTGGTGCGCGCGTGGCATAGCGCCGCACCCGATCGGATCATTCCGGCACACGCGTTTGGAGATGCGGATTCGACGCCGCCCGCGGCGTTTCGACGGCTGGTCGGCAGCGGTGATCTGGCGCTTTTCGCCGAAGTTTCGCCGCAGTACGACGGGGTCTCGCTGGACCATCCATCGTTCGAACCTTACTTCGCGCTCGCCGAGGAGCTCGACGTCCCTGTCGGCGTGCACCTCGGTGAGGGCCCATACGGCGCTCCGTATTGGGCCAATCCCAAGTATCGCGCCCGCCTAACAAGCCCATTTCAGCTCGAGGAAGTGTTGCTGCGACATCCGAAGCTTCGTGTCTACGTGATGCACTACGCGTCACCACTCGTCGACGAGATGATTGCGGTCATGTATGCGCATCCGCAGGTGTACGTCGACATCGCCGGAAACAACTGGCAGTATCCGAAGCCCTACTTCTATAGTCAGCTCAAACGCCTTATGGACGCGGGGCTCGGCAAGCGCATCATGTGGGGCTCGGACCAAATGGTCTGGCCCAAAACAATCGAGGTCGCGATCGCTGCGATCGCGGACGCCCCCTTTCTGACGCGCGAACAGAAGAGGGATATTTTCTACAACAACGCCGCACGCTTCCTGCGACTCGGCGAGCGCGAGATGGCGCGACATCGTCAAGGTAGATGATATCGCGTTAGGCATCTTGCTCCGCTGTGGACTTTTCTCGCCATACAATGTCGTTGCGATTGCCATCCCGCCTGTCGCTGTTCGCGATCACGTTCGCTCTACCGTCGGTTCTCGCGGCGCAGAGTGCCTCTGGGAAGTCCGCGCGCGCCGAGCGCCTCGTTGGGCCCGCCCCGCGCATCGACGGTCAACTCGATGATCCTGCCTGGCAGCGCGCGACAGTTGTCTCCGATTTCGTCCAAAAAATTCCGATAGAAGGCGCGACGCCGAGCGTCGCTACTGAGGTGCGTCTGCTGTACGACGACCACGGGCTTTATGTGGGCGCCAAGCTGCGTCGCTCCGATCCAGCGGCGATCCGCACATCTATTACCAGGCGTGACGGAGACAGCGATGCCGAAGTCTTCACGATTTCGCTCGATCCGTATTTCGATCGACGCACTGCATACAGCTTCTCGGTCTCGTCAGGCGGCGTGCGCGGTGACGCCTACCATTCGCAAGACAGCGAGGATAGCGGTCGCGAGCCGCAGTACGATCCGATCTGGAGCGCGCGGGCTCGCGTCGATGCAGAAGGCTGGACGGCCGAGATGCACATCCCCTTCTCGCAGCTGCGCTTCAACGCGGCGGCGGATCAAACGTGGGGACTGCAACTCACGCGCTACGTAGCCGATAAGAGTGAGCGCATTCAGTGGGTGCTGATTCCTGTGAGTGCTGCGGGTTTCGTGTCGCACTTCGGTCGGCTCGAAGGAATCTCCGGAATTCCTCCTGCTCGGCGGCTCGAGCTGCTGCCGTACGTGGCGACCGAGCTCACCTATCGCGCGAGTGTCGATGCGCGCAATCCTTTCGACGACAAGATGAGCGGCCGCATCGGCGGCGATCTCAAGGCAGGGCTGGGGCCGAACCTAACGCTGGATGCAACGATCAATCCGGACTTCGGCCAGGTCGAAGCCGATCCTGCCGTCGTGAACCTAACGGCGTTCGAGACGATCTTCGAAGAGCGGAGGCCGTTCTTCATCGAAGGGAATGAATTGTTGACGGGACGCGGCCAGAGCTTCATCGGCCGGCCAAGCTGGTTCTATAGCCGCCGCATCGGTGCAGCGCCGCGCGGCGCGGCATCGGCGCACTTCGTGGACGCACCGACGAACACGACGATCCTTTCGGCGGCGAAGCTGACTGGCCGTCTCGCTAGCGGACTCTCCGTCGGTGCGCTCGCGGCTATCACCCCACGCGAGTATGCGCGCACGTTCGACACGACCACGACGCTGCGCGATCGCGTCGCCGTCGAGCCACCAAGCTCATTCGGCGTGCTGCGGTTGCAGCAGGAGCTTGGAAGGCAGCAGTCGAACGTGGGTGTGTCGCTCACCCAGGTGCATCGTTGGCTCGATTCGCGCGGAGGGCTGGAGCGTTTGTTGCCTGCGAACGCGATCGCCGGCGGGGCCGACTGGAAACTCCGCTACAAGGAAGGGATGTACGAAATCACTGGTTGGGTGGGCGGGAGCCGAGTGGACGGTGATGCCGCGTCGATGGCGCGGCTGCAGCGTTCGAGCGCGCACTACTTCCAGCGCCCGGACCAGGATCACATCTCGTTCGACTCGACGCGGACTTCGTTAGGTGGCGCCACGGCGTCGCTGCGCCTGGACAAGAACGCCGGTCGATTCACTCTCGGCGGCATCCAGCTTTCGACTCGCTCGCCCGGATTCGAGATCAACGATGCGGGGCAGATGCGGAGCGGCGACGACATCGACTTCAACGCCGACGTACAGCTGCGCGACACGAAGCCTAACAAGTACGTGCGTTATTTCCAGTTTGGAACGTCCATGGTGTCTGGATGGAATTACGGCGGTATTCAGCAGTACATGCGGTTCACCGAGAACGCCCAGTTTACGCTGCACAACTTCAAGCGGCTGTTCGGACGCATCACTGTACATCGCCGTTCGCTCAGCGACGATCTGACACGTGGTGGGCCGCTCATGGGGACACCTAACGCTTACGACCTTATGGCCCAAATACTGAGCCGCGCGCAGGTGCCGACGGTGTGGTATGCGCGCACGATTTACTTCCACGACGAATTCGGCGGCTGGCGGTCGGATTGGACGGCTGGCGTGAGCATGCGGCCGGCGTCGCAGTGGCAAGCATCGATAGATCCCACGTATTCGCGGGCGGTGGACGCACGGCAGTACGTCGCGACGCGGTCTGGTGGAAGTGCTGCGACATTTGGCCAGCGCTACATCTTCGCGTTCATCGAGCGCAGCACGCTTTCGGCCCGGTTTCGGTTGAACTATGCCTTCACGCCCAACTTCACGGTGGAGGCGTATGCGGAGCCGTTCGCGGCGAGCGGGCGCTTCTATGATTTCGGTGAGTTGCCCGCGCCCGAGAGCCGAGCGCTGAGGACGTACGGCGCGAGCGGAACGGGGACGACTATTTCGAAGGATGCATCGGGCGCGAGCACTGTGACTGACGGCGGTACGACGTTCACGATTCCCGCGCTCGATTTCCAGCGGCTTTCATTCCGATCGAATTTGGTTCTGCGGTGGGAGTGGCTGCCCGGTAGTACTGCATTCCTGATTTGGCAGCAGAGCCGGCAGGATTTCGGTGCGGCAGGTCAGCTCATCGGTCCCAAGGATTTGTGGGATGCGACGCGCGCCACGGGCGACAACTTCTTCGTTGTGAAAGTGAGTTACTGGCTGGGTGTGAACTGATTTGGTGCCATGCAGCCGTTAGGCTGCCGGAGGTTGCAATGAAGGCAACGCTCGACAAAGCGTTTGGATACCAGGGCGACAACATGAATCTCCCCGTGCGCGACCTAACGGCTGCCCTGCCTTTCTATGAGAAGGTCCTGGGCTTTCAGGTCATCGCCCGCAGCGACACTCCACATCCTGCGGCCGTTCTCGCTCGCGACCGCGTCCAGATGCAGCTCGCGGAAAACGGCGGCGATCCATCTCAGGATGGCTGTGCGTTTCATGCGACGGGCCTGAAATCCTTGTTCGCTGAGTTTCGCGCCAATGGCCTCCAGAAAGACTTGTCCGAATTCAACGTGGAGCAACGCAATGGGGCGAACTGGGATGTCTTCTACGTCGTCGCGCCCGATGGCCTCTGCTATTGGTTCGGTGAACGACAAGCTCAGTGACCGCCCGGCTGATAGCGGATTCTTACAGCACGATTGCTAGTTAGGCAGCGTCTCCATACGGTTGGAGGCTCATGTGGGTCAGTCTTTGGATCACTGCGCTCAGCTGCGACGT
>DASYRX010000101.1:0-20098 GCA_036003845.1 Gemmatimonadaceae bacterium
GCGGCACCCTGCGCGAGGGTCAGCCACGCCGCATCGGTGGGTTGGTGTGTGCACGAGCACACTTGTCGCACATACGCACAGGTCGTGTCAGGAGGGGAAAACGGGGGAATTGAGGGGGGAATGGGGGAAAACGAAACCAGCCGGCGACTCAAGTCGCGATTCGCGTCCGTTGGCGTGTCTCGATCTTGTCGAGTGCGTCAATGAAGGTCGATGGTGGAAGGCTGAGCACTCTTCGGATTGCTTCGGTTCCTGTTCGGGTACGTAGTTTGTCGTTCCGCTTAAATCGTTTCAACTCGCTCGTGTCTCGATAGCCAGCCACGCGCGCCACCTGCTTGTCCGTAATCCTTCGTCCAGTCTCAGAAAGCACCCCGAGCTTGAATCTCTCGACCTCGTCGCGGTTCGGTGTGGCGATCGGAATCTTCTTCAGCGCCGGTTGGCTGAGCGCCGGTTCTACTATCTCGGCAATCAACTCAGCGATCGACTCTTTGACGGTGACCTTCCACGCATCACGGTGCCACTGTTTTTCTACGCCACCGTTAGGCCATTCAGACGCCCCCGTATACGCATCGACACCGGAACCGATCTGTCGCAGACCCACCAGCCACTTCCGTCTGTACGCCGCGGCCTCCGTATCGGTTACCCGTTTCTTGAGTCGGTTCATAACCTCACCGACTGCGAAGCCTTGTCGGCGTTCAAATAAGGCCCACCCCAACGCGTCGCCGATTATGAAGTCGCGACACAATCGCGCCAAATCGTAGACGATGCCAACGGACTCCTTCATTGCTTTTGAATCAATAGCCGCCGAAGGGTTCACCATCAGATCGTAGAGCGATCGTGGCACGAATAGGCGTTCGGTGTGTCGGATCGCGCGAACTAGCCACGCATCCCACGCCTTCGCAAAGTCTGCGAGTACTTGTCGCTGAGCCCACAGATACATCTCATCGGCGTCGAGGATGTTTCGAGATGCACCAGCCGGACTGTCTGCCATCGTTCCCTCGACGATGTCCCTGAAAGGAAGTCGCCGCCCCCGCGCAGGGTCCGCGGTTGGTCGCTCCGGTTCATGAGGCCAGAGCTGGGCGGCAAAGTATTTTACCCTCCACCAGCAAGACGACGACTAGAATCCGGAGCGCCCATGAGATGGATCAATTCGAACGCGGCGGCGATCCAGGCGATCGGTGCCGTCGCCTCGGTGCTGATGGCGCTCGTGCTCGCGCTCATTACGGCGCAGTAGTTACGGCTGACCAGCAAGATCCTTGATACGGCGCGCCACGAACTCGACTTCTTGAAGGCCGAACGACCGACCGCCTTCACGTGGGAAGCCCACGATCGTGCTGTTCGCGCGTTCGCTAGGACAGTTGGAGTGACGCGGTGTAGCGAGTGAAATGTGCGAAGTCGACGCCCAGATCAAGCGGCGTTCCCCATAACGCGGCTCGTCGAGGTGCGGGAAGCTGCCAAAAGGCGCCCAACCTCGCGTCATCTCTGAATTGCGGCCAAAGAGTGGGAGTGGTGAACAATCGCTTGAGGCAGTAATGGGCCAGCACCTCGCTCTTGAAGCTATATTCAGCCAACTGGAGATCGGCTTCGTGCGGATTGGGATCGTTGACGACGCGCGCCGGACCGTGGAGATGCTCCACCGCGCTGCGAATGTCGAAGAGAGTCTGGATCAGCGTGTGTTGCGTTGGGCCCAGAAAGAGCTCGCTTCGAGATGTCATCTGATTTCTGGTTCGACCCTCGTCTGGAAAAACGAATCCCTCGATGCACCTTACGAACTGGTGGATGCGAGCGCCAAATTGGTGTTCCTGGAGCGCTGTGTAAAAGGCACGGATGATCCGCCAGATCCGGCTATGTTCTCCGGCACCCTCGATCTGCACGAGTCCGTCGTAGACCTGCTTTGCCAGTCCGAACAAAGCGTCGTTCAGCACCGAGCCATGACATCCACAAGCGGAAAGCACGTCGTCGTACGGCTGGAGGTTGCGAACGTCGAGATTTCCGTCGTGATGTGCGCCGCTCATCAAGGTGCCATCCTGGTGACCGATGTACGGAACGGCGATCAGCAGTGAAAAATAGAGCCGATGCACGGCCTCTTTGAGTCGCTCGTTCTCGTGATCCAGCACAGCAGGATTCGCGGCCAGCCGATGAGAAAAGAGAAAGAGGTTCGCTTCCCGTAGTTTGTCCACTCGCAGCGAGCCGAGCCAAGTCTGCCAGTGATCGGGCAACGCCACCGGCATCTCACCGGTGATCCAGAGATCGTCGCCGAGGCCCAAAGGTTCGGACCATTGATGTGTCACGTGGTCGGTTCGGAGCGCGAGGGTCGCGTACTTGTGATTGCCTGGTATCCGGATCACGCCAATCAGATTAGCCGAAATCGATTCGCATGGGAAAACCGGTAGAGTTATGCAGCCTCCGCGCGTCGGCGGCCCCCGTCCCGAAAACACCTGATTGTCCCGTCTCCCACCTGCGTCGAAATGTCGTGTCATTGAGAGGCGAAAGCGCCAGTCGCGCCGCGCGGGATTGTCCCCTCGAGGGACCTGCGCGCGGCGTTGCTCGACTCAGTCAACGTCTGCGGGCAGGCCGATCTCGCGCAGTAAGTAACGGCCAAGGTGGCTCAGTTCTCGGTGAATCCCCTCCGGCTTGCCGTACCTGTCGAGGGCCAGCGGCTTCCGATACGGTGCGTGATAAATCTCTTCGAGAAGGCCCAGACGGACTAAATGTTGCTCGTAATTGCCTCGAATCGAGTCGCGATCCAACAATTCGGGCGGGTCGCCGTACGTCGGGTATTCACGACGCAGTGCTTCGCTGTGTCGCTCGTGGAACTCCTTGGCGCTCAACATCGTATCGCGGCTGTGCGCGCAGAGGATGAGTACTTCGACGTCATTGAGTTCATCAAGCAGCTTGAGCAAATACCCACGATCTTCGGCGCGCGCTTCCGAGGCCGTGAGCCCGTTCGCGATGATGTTTGCAATGTGGCTGATGCGGTCGCGGCTGGAAGCGCGCGCGGCTTGCCTTAGGCCGTCTTCCAGAAGTTTGTAGCGGTCGGGCTCACGCATGCGCGCGGCCAACGTTTCGGAGGCGAGATCGAGAACGCGATGGTGCAATTCTTCCGCGAAGCCCTGCAGCCGTTCGGCGTGAACTACGGGCGTGATTTCGTCGACCACGGCGACAAGGAGGGGGCCAATGCCGGGGACCATCCCCAGTGCCGTCTTCGCCGTAATACGCGCCGCGATAGCCGGCACGTTCACTTTCGGAGCTATATCGCTCATCCCAGTCCGATCCTACCGCGACGGTCATCAGTCGCCTGAGAGTTCAGCGACTACGGCACAAGAGCGACCCGCCACAATCCAGCGAGCCGCGGTCGACTTCGACACGCCCCACGCACGTGCCGCGGCGCGCACGGAGCCGCCAGGAACTACGATCGACACCGGCGCCTTACGAGGTCTCCCGAGCCGTTTTCCCTGCGCTCTGGCGCGCTGCAGGCCCGCTCGTACTCGTTCCGCGATACGAGCGCGTTCGAACTCCGCGATCGCTCCGAGGATGTGCATCTGCAGCTTGCCGGCCGGTGTCGTCGCGTCGATGCCTTCGGCGAGACTCACGAACGCGATGCCGAGCGCCTGGAATTCCTCGAGCAACGTAATCAGGTGCTTCAAGTTGCGACCGAGGCGATCGAGACGCCAGCAGACCACCACATCGAATCGACGGCGCTTCGCGTCGCGAATCAACGCATCGAGCGCCGGCCGACGGTCCTTGGCCCCGCTGACGCCGCGGTCGACGAACTCCACAGCCGTCCAGCTGCGGGCATCGACATACCGACGGAGCTCCCCTAGTTGGTTCTCCGGCTCTTGATCGACGGTACTCACCCGAGCGTAAATGGCTGCGCGCATCGAACCCCTCTGCACGTCAAATTGACGTGCGGGTCGTCGGGTTCCCGTACGATGCGGGCAGCCCGCTCGACCGCCTACTTCGGTTGACGGGTCAGGGGCGCTTGCGGGGTGCCGCCCGCTTGCGCTCCTTTTTCACTGCGACGCCCTTCTCCTTCAACCAAGCTTGGATAGCACGGCGGACCTGTTCCGAGACCGGAATCCCATCGCGTTCGCGAACCTCCTGCAGACCTTGGAGAAGTTCGGATTCCAATCTGAAGTTTGTCGGCCTGAGTGGCGTCACACGGTGATTGTATCAACCCGTAAATACATGTCAACTGTCGTGCCGAGCGTGCTGCATGGCGCATTTAATCGTCGGTGTGGCGTAGCCTCCGGGGAAAAGTCTTTATTTGGTATCTTCGTTAATTTCCACTGGCACGACGCCGGCGTAGCGCTGATTGCCGATCATGAGCGTCGAATTCCACACCGACACGTCGACTGGATCCCTCATCAAGCGTTTCGGCAACGGCTCGAGTGCACCGGCTCTGATTTCGTACTTCTGTGTCCAAGGGGACCCGTTGGCCGATACCGCAATCACCGTTTTCTCGCAGCGCATCGTCAGAACGGTTCCGTCGAACGAAACTGTGACGGTCGCATCGGGGCTGACGCTGGCCAATTGCTGGTGCAACTTCTTGAGCGCCAATCGCACCCAGTCCCGCTGCACATCACAATGCGGTCTAGCGGCGTAAGCTGCGCGCTCCTTCTCGCGAATCGCCCGCTCTCGCTCCCAGGGAAGAAGATGGCGGTGCAGGCGTCCTTGTACCAGCCATCCGGGTTCGGACGACAGGTTGAACGGATGCGTCGTCGCTTTGTCCACCAGCCACGCCATCCAAGCCATGGCCTGCTCGACCGACTCGACCTTGTCGGGCAATTCCTGGATCACTTCCCTGAGATTGCTTCCATCGAACACGGTGCCCGTGACGAGGACGACGGGCGTGAACCATCGATTCGTGCAGGGTAGTGCCCACAGTTTGAAATTTCCGAAGTTGAAGCTGAAGCCACGCTGCTGCTCGGACTGATCCTCGGCGAAGCCAAGAGCCTGCAAAACCTCCCGAGTCGAAACACTTGGGTTCGTCATGTGGCGCGGCCATTTAATGGATCGATCTCGCCAAGGCATCAGCGCGTCGCATTGTAGATCACACTGATAGTGTGTAGACCGCCAGGAAGGGCCGGCGAATCCTACCGGGCGTGCCGGCGGACCTGCGAGCGACGTTCGGATCGAGGGTGCGCGAACTACGCCAACAACTCGGGTTGTCGCAGGAGGAACTGGCTGAAAAGGCCGACCTACACCGCAACTACATCGGCGGTATCGAGCGTGGCGAACGGAACGTGGGTCTGATAAATATCGGGAAGCTTGCAGGTGCTCTCGATGTCTCCGTAGCTGAACTCTTCGCCACGTTCACACAGAAATCAGTTCGGCGTCGACCATGACCCTTCAGGCTCCGCGCGTCGGGTGCGAACCGAACCACGACGACATCCCTACTACGTCAATCCTGGAACGACCTTAACCTGTCCTGAGATCTCCAGTGCGTCAAATTGTGCTCGCAGCCGAGCGGCGAAGCCCGCGTCATCGATCACGACGCCAGCTTCGATGTTGCGGTCCATCGCGGCCTCGGTGAAATTCGCCGAAGTGATCAGACTCCTTTGATCGTCAACGATCAGACATTTCGCGTGGAGGCAGGACCGAGGTCCTCGCGCCGCTGACAGGGCGCGAGGGTCGTAGAGGACTTTCGGAAGGCGCTTGCCTGGCCATTGCTCGTCTCGAAAGCTTTCTGCAAATATCCTGACCAGCTCCGAGTCTGAACGTCCGTCCTTCCATGTACGCGGGATGTTCGTGAAGATGCGAACGTCGAGCGCTGGATTCGCGTCCATGTTCTCCGCCAGCTGCGCGAACACCCGATCGCCTTGTCGAATCGCAAACCCGGCGACCAGAACAGTGCGCTTCGCGCGCGCAAAGAGTTCGGGGACGACGATGCCCGTGTCACGGCTCGCAGCCTGAACGGACTCCGGCCCGGACCACACGAGGTCGATACGCGAGCTCGACGCGCCAACAGAACCGACAGCCAGCAGAAGCCGCGACATCTGCGAGGGAGAGAACGCCTGCGCGTGCAGTTCACCGAGCTCGGCGGCCACGGCCGGCGCCAGCTCGCGACCGACGTATCGCTCCAGAACCGACGGTGGCGGAGGAACAGTGAAACTTCCGGATTCGAGGCCGTGTGCGAGCGCTTCGAGCGCCGACCGTGATAGCCGGGGCCAGATAGCGTCAGCGCTCACAGAAGGTCTTCGCCAAAGAACTCGGCGCCCAGGCCTTCAACCGTCGAAACGATGAGGGACCGGTCGAGGAAGTCGTTGACCCGCTCGCACGACGTCTCACCAATGTAGAGGCACCCGTGGCATGCGGCGCCACTCAGATAACGCTGTTCGTGCTTGGCGTCCGGGCGATGCTGCGCACAGACTGGGTCGTTGGCGCAGAGCCGACCGAGATCAAGCGCCAGGCGCAGATGCTGCTCGATGCGCCTTGCCACTTGCACCAGGCCTCCAAGCGTACCTTCCGCGTCAGACGTGCCCGTGTAGAGCAGGATGCCGTACCCGCTGCTCGTTGCATACACGCGTTCGCGGATTGATGTGGATGCGTAACCGCACTCGAGCGCCACGGCGGTGATCAGCAGATGCGAGAGTGTGTGCAGCATCACGTACGGCAGGCCTGGAAACGGGGTCTTCGTGCCTGGATGATCCGTTCGCCAGGCTTCGAATCCCGCCAGCAGCGCGCGCCCTCTCGCCTGGATGGCAGGACGTTCCTTCCAGGCGGCGATGGCGTCAGCTTTGAAGGCGATGAAGAAGCCTTCGCCACGGTTCTCGACCGCGGGCACCCACGTGGTTTCGAGCGCGAGATCCGCGCGTTTGACGTCGAGGCTCAGCTCGCCGTCGACATCAGGCACTGCGGACTCGAACCGCGTGAAGCCAACCTGGGCGATCACTTCGCGGAGCCGATGCACAAGGACGACGCGTTCGATCGGCGCAAGCATCGAAGACGAGGCAGACGAAAGCGGCATCGCACGCGCATAGTAGTCACCTTCGGGAATGTCTTCCGTCGTGCCGACCATGCTGGAAAGCAGCGTTTCGACTTCCGCCTGCTTGATGCCCTTCGGTTGAGTGACCACCGAGCCCTTACGCCGCTGAATCTCACGCCATACATCGTCGTCGCCGATCCCTTCGAGCGCCGCGTGGACCTTCGCCTTTCGTCGTTCCCGGCCAACGTCCTCCGCCGACTCCACGTATTGCAGGAAGTCCTCCCAGATCGCGTCCACGGCTTTGCGAACGACCGATTGCGCGTCGGGGATGGAAATCGCGCTGAGCTTCTGTGCGAAGTACGCATTCGACGCTGATCGCACGAGCAGACGGCTCGGCTCGCTCTTGCCCTCGGCGCCGCCGCAATACTCGCTCGCTGCCGGACCCAGCCAAGGTCGATGACCGTTGCAGCTGCCGAACGGGCGGTCGCCCAATTTCGCCGCCGCCGCCATCGTTTTGGACAATCCGCACTCGCACCGGACCGTGATGTCCGCCAGGTCTCCGCTGGTTCCTCGCTCGTCGAGCCACAACTGACGCCGGCACGTGCTGCCACGCTCGTGCACGTATAGATGCCAGTCGATGTCGCTGATATGGCCTCGCGTGCACGCCTGCACGAACCGGATCGGCACGACGGGATACGACTTCCGATCGAGCGCAACGTACTTGCCCTTCACGAGCCCGTGATAGTGGACGAGCGGCCGCGCGCGAACGCCCCTGGCACGGTTGTGTTCATCGCGTTTGTCTTCGTACTGAGCGACGAACCAGAGTGGAAAGAGCCACACGCCAACGCCATTGGGCGGCGCATCGAAATCGTCATTCTCTGGCGGCGGAGCGAAAAACTTGACCGCGGGCAGATTCAGCAGCTTCTCCACCTTCGTCGCCAGACGCTCCTCGAAGATCTGCCGATCCACGCCGCGCCAGTGCTCGAGGCCGCCGAGCATGACCGCCTCGTTCGGCAGGTCGATCATCGATCCCGGTCCGAACGTCGTGACGATTTGGCTTTGCCGCATCTGTCCGTGCGGCCGTTTACGGCCGGGAGCTCTCACGCGTCTTCCCCCTCGGGCTGAATGTAGGACCCGTCGGGCCGCATGATCCACAGGTTCACGTTCGACTCGACATCTCGCAGCGATTGATGCGCCCGAAATTTCCGGGCATCCACTGTCAGTTTCTCCAACTCCGGATCCAGCGGTGCGTGGAGCAGCGACGGAACCGCCAGCTCAGTGCCGTACTGAAGATCCGCGCGGCTGGTTTCTTTTTCGGACGCCACGCGTATCCATGAATCGAACAGATCCCCCACACGTGCTTCGAGGCGCGCACGCAACTCGCGCGCTTCGTCCGCGGACATCCGAGCGTGGCATTCCGAGCGCTCCGCCAGCGCCTCGGTCACAAAACGCAGTTCGGCCAGATGCTGAGCAATGTCGAGCGCGCGCGGGGGCGCCGTCATCGCAGGCAGCCCCTGGCGAGCCAGCGCCACCATGACGCCGGGCAACGCGCGGTCGATAGCGCGCGGCGAGAAGGGCGTGACGCTCGTCGCTTCGACGGAGCGGTAGAACGAGCCGTGGTAGGCCGCGAACCGCTCGTAGTGCGACCGATCGCGCGGGCGATGAACGTTGAGGAGCGTGAGGACCAGGCCCGAACGCGTCTCGTCGCGCCCGACGCGGCTGGTGGCCTGAATGTATTCCGCGGATGTTTTCGGTTGACCCAGCACGACCATCAGCCCGAGGCGGGCGATGTCGAGGCCGACCGAAATCATGTTGGTCGCCAGCGCGACGTCGATGTGTTCGTCATTCGCGTGCGACAAGGCGAGGCGCCGCTTCGTGTCGGCGACATCGCTCGTGCCAACGCGCGATGTCAACTCCACGGCTTCGTACGCGATACGTCGGCTGGCAAACAACCCCTTCTCTTCGCCGACGCGTCGCCGGCCGCCGTAGCCGAGCAGCCGCGATCGCACTTCGTCCTCGACAATGCGACGGCTGCCGCCCAGCTCGCGAAGAGAGCTGAAGTACCCAACGAGCGTCATGTACGGGTCGGCTGGGTTGAACGTGTTCCTCGCGCCTCCCGCTGCATCCCATGCCAGTTGCGCCGCACCAAGCAATGCCAGGTACGTGCGGAGCAAGACGACCTTGAGGCTGCGTCCCTGCGCGGCGACGCCAACGTATCGGCGACCCGGTTTGTCGGCGAGCGTGTACGTGACGGCAAAAAAACTGTCGCGCCGATCCGGGCCAGGAGGCGGAAATACCTCTGAGCCTCGACGCGCGAAGAGCGCGAGCAACTGATCGCCCGCGCGCCGGACGGTCGCTGTCGATGCGACGATCTTCGGGCGCACACGTTTCCCTGCGACGTCCCTGGTGCTGAGCGTGTCGATCGCTGTTTCGTACAGGCCGACCATCGTGCCGAGCGGACCCGAAATGAGGTGCAACTCGTCCTGGATGATCAGGTCCGGCGGCAGGAGCGGGCCGTCGAGCCGCCGCCCGACGTCCGGATCGCACGGCCCGTAGAACCCGTCGGCATCCGATCGCTCCACCTTGCCGAATAGCGCACCCGTGCGGCCGACCCACGGCAGGCTCGCGAACTTGTCCACGGTGGCGATCAGGAACGCGGGCAGCCGCCGGTAGATCGGCTCGTCAACGGCGAGAATCGGCAACGGCACGTTGCCGGAGAACGGACAGCGCCGATTGACGCAGCTGATGCGCAGATCGCGCGGCTGCGCTTCGGTCGGCACCAGCACGAACGAGTCGCGGGTGAAGCGCGCGCCGCACCACGGACACGTCTCGAGCGGAATCGGCGAAGGCTTTCGTGTGTTGTTCTTGAACTCGATGACCTTGCTGCGCGCCGAATACCGGTCGTTGTCGCCTTTGCGTCCCATCCGATTCGGCGTCGCCGCCTGCCCCACCCACAAGCCGATCTCAAACGGCCAGCTTCCGAGCTGCAGATTGCCCTTCCGCTCCAACTCCAGCGCACAGATCAGCGTCGCGGCGCGCCCGAGTTGATCGAGCGTGAGCAGCCGCAGCGTGTACCGCATCAACACGCTGACGCCGGCCGACGAGACGCCTGAATTCTTCAGGCGCCGCAGAATCATCGCAAAGGCGGCGAGTCCGAGATATGCCTCGGTCTTGCCGCCGCCAGTCGGGAAGAACAAGAGGTCCACGACTTCGCGGTCGTCGTGGATCGGGTCAGCGAGGCCGCGGACGTTCAACAGCAAAAACGCGAGCTGAAAGGGGCGCCACGCCGGGGCGTCGACTTCCACGGGCGCCTTCTGCCGTATCTGGCTCTCCCGTTGCCGGGCGGCCTGCGCCATGACTTTGTTCGCGAGCCGAAAGGCGTCGAACACCTTCGGCTCGGCGAGCGCGTCAAACCCTTGCTCGATCCGCTTGGCGACCGCTTCCGCTCGCTGCAACAGCTGACTGGCAATCGCCGCGCGCGCCGGCTCGGCGGGCAGGAGCGTCCGCTGGCCGGCAATCCACTCGCGATACGCCGACACGATTCGCCCGCTTGCGGTGCGGACGGCGTCCGGAGACTCCGCGGCAGCGAGAGCCTCCATTCGGAGCTCAACATCCTCCATCTTCTTCGGATCGACGCGCTCCACCTCCGCGGTTGGCACCCAGCTCGTTCGCACCTCGCGGCACTCGCCAGACGTGACGACCGCCCCGGTGGCGATGCCGTGTCCGACGGCGTACTCGCTCGTGTCGCGGTACTGCAGGTCGGCGACCTTTTCGTCCCAGTCGCCGTCGCCGAACCCGCGCAGGTTGGCGCGGGCGACAAACGGCTGGTCGCCGCGAAGCTGCAGCGCTGCTTGAAACGCGAACGCTTCGTCCTTGGAATCGGCATCCTCGATCGCGGCGCGCTCGTTGACCAGGAAGATGGCGACGACGCGCGCGTCGACCGGCGCGACGCCGCGCTCGGCCGCGGCCTTCGGGACCGGACGCACCGACGCGATGAGCCGAAGGCCGTCGCTTCCAGGCACGTCGTACGGGACTGGTTTGACGCTGGCTGCATTGACGGGGATGCGAACAGATTGCCGTCGCGCCGACCGGCGCCAGTCGCCCGTCGGTTTGCCTTCGTCGATCACGCGTCGGTAATCGCCCCACGTGACCGTGACGTCGAGCGCGTGCGACCGGCCCGGCACGATCAAGCTGACGCCGACGGACGAAGGCAGGAAAACGCGACGCGCGGCCGGCGGATCCGTCCCCTCCTCGTCGTCAGTTCCGGCGCCCGTGTCGAACAAGTCTGGCTGCTCGGTGCCGGCCTCCTCGCTGCGCTGCTCGAGCGAAGCGCCGGTCGGGACGAGGAATCCGGTGAGGTACCAGCGCGACGGCGACTGCTCCAGCACTTCGGACTCGAGCGGGTGGCCCGGCGAGGGGCCGATCAAATCGAGACCCAGCGCATCGACCAGGGCGTCGCGGATTTCGTAAGCAGATGCAGCCACTCTCGCCTCTTATCGATTGCGCCCGCCCATGAAGCGCAGGATCTCGTGGGCGACGAATACCTGGTCACGTTTGCGACCGGTGACCTCGCGCAGCACGTCGCCCTCCTGCAGCTTCCGAATATTCGCCGATGCGGCGGCCGGCGTGATTTTCAACTTCTTCGCCGTCGCCATCATCGTTGTCGACGGCGACGCGAACAGATTGTCGATCAACTGCTGCAGGACGCCGAAGGATCGTGCCGTGCGGAATCGTTCATGGTACCGCTCCCGCAACTTCAACAAGGTGTTCGCTTGCGCGAGGCTCTCTGTCGCCGATTCCTCCACGCCTTTGAGAAAGAAACGCACCCACTCGAGCCACGCGCCTCGCTGACTCACCGCCAGCAGCAGATCGAGATACGCCTCGCGGCGGCGCTCGAAGTAGGCGCTCAAGTACAGGACTGGCTCGTCGAGGCGTCCCTCGCGCACCAGCAGCAGCGGCAGCAGCAAGCGACCGATGCGGCCGTTGCCATCCCGAAACGGGTGGATGGCTTCGAACTGATAATGCACGAGGGCGAGCTTCACGAGCAGCGGCAGTTGCTCATCGGCCGCGTGCAGCCGGCGCTCGAAGACGTCCAGACATTCGTGCATGGCGCGGACTGGTGGCGGGACGAAACGCGCGTCACCAATCCAGGCGCCCGGACGGCCGATAAAGTTCTGCACCTCGCGGAACTCGCCCGGCCGGTCCTGGCCGCCCCGGACGCCCTTCATCAACACGCCATGCAGCTCGCGAATCAGCCGCAGCGAGATCGGCAGCTTCGACCGCAGCCCATGCTGGACGGCGCGGATATAGTTCAGCACCTCGTTCGCATCGTCGTCCCCCGCGGCCGCGCTCGGCGCGCCAATTTCGGCGAGCACGAGTTGCTCGGGCGTCGCGATGGTCCCTTCGATGCGGCTCGAGAGGATCGCTTCGCGATGCAGCAGCGGCGAGCCAATCAGAAACGGATTGACCATCCGGCCGACGGCACCGACAAGGCGGCCGATCGCGTGGTCGGCGTCGGCGAGTAGTCGCACTGCCGCATGGTCGAGCGGCAACACGTCCGGCAGCGGATTCGGGACGAACGCCGGCACGCCGGGCGGGATGTCGACCAGCCCGCCGGGGCTCTCCGCCGTGAAATCAGCCGCGCGCACGATATTTTAGGAAGCGAGGGTATCGGCGACGTTATTTTAGATTGAGCGTCTAACCTAAAATAACACGGACCGGCCGTCTGCGGAAGGGCTTGCTTTGCGACGCTTGGCCTTTGGCTTTGACGCGTCATTGAGCGCACCCGTTAGCCGTTCTTCCTCAGCGCGCTGGCGGTTCAAGTCGAGCAGCCGTGCGAGCACCTCCTCACGCACGTCATCCGGCCAACGATAGTGGTGTCGCTCACGCCTTCCGCCTGCCGAGCCGTTTCCGATTTCATCTTCATCGACCTGATCAACGAAGAAGTCGTACCTAATCGGGATGTCTGACCAATCGTAAGCATCCATTACCGCTCGATCGATCTTCTCATGGAGTGCGCGCAGCCGGATGATTTCCGGATCCCGCTCATCACGGTTGTTGAAGTCGTTGTAGAGGCTGGTCAAGCCCTGATTCCTGCCGATCATCAGCGCTGCGCGGAATTCGTACAGGTTCTTCGCAGACTCGCGAATTTGATCGCGGTGCTCCCAATTTGCAGGAAAAGGGAAAGTCTCGAAGCAATCAGATGGCGTGTAGCGAAGGTCATCCTTCATTGACGATGAGAGCAAACGTGCCCATGATTCGTGGGGCCGGGACTGTAGCACTCCAAACGCTGAGAAGCTCGAATACGTAAACACTACGAGCTGGTCTGAATAGACGATTCTGTCCGGCAAGAAGCTGAACGCAGCAGTCTCACTGACTCGGGGGATGACCAACACCCGACCAAACCCCCGAATTGCACTTTGCAGTTCCGGTCTGGGGCGCAAAAACTGCCACCACTGCTTTCTTGCTCCGCGGTCGCTGTTCGTGAGGCGGTCCGGTCTGACTTTTTCCTCTACAATCCTGATCAGATCTGGCCAGCGTCGCGCTTCTTCCTCACTCATCTGGTCGAAGTTGATTACATATCGATGATGAGCGTGCGTCGGGCTGTTGTTCACTTCCTCGCCGCCGATGTACGGAAAGATCCGCTCTGCGTTCCTTGCGTCTTTGGCGATTAGCTCATGCATCAATGAAATCGGGTTCGCAACACCCTTTTTGTCGGTGTCATCGAACGTGAATCCCATCCCCAATACGATGCTGCCCTGAAAGCTCTTGCCCTCGTTGGCCTTTAGCGCAGCCGGATTCTCGTGGCCGCCACGATGGAACAGAAACGCTGTGATCATATCGACCATCCGACCATCAAGTTCAAACGGACCCGCCATCTGGCCGCGACGAACATGGACCACTGAGACGACGACCGCTGCCCGGCCAGGCCACCGGTAACGTTTGCGTGCCGAGAAAATCGTTCCGCCGTGAGTGCAGACCCACCGCAACCCCGTACTGCGCGTATCGCCCTGCGCGATCGTGTTGGTCGCGATCAATCCGAGCGCGCCGCCAGGTCGCAGTAAGTTGAACGTGCGCCGGAAGAAGTGCGCCACCAGATCGGCGTTGCCGTGGCTCTCCTCGTGAATCGTCAAGAGCCACGGCAGATACGCCTGGCGATGCCCGGCCGCGATCGTATTCTTCCCCGCAAACGGCGGGTTGCCGACGAACGCATCGAAGCCGCCTTTCGCACGCATGAACACTTCGGGGAATTCGACCGCCCAATGGAAGGGTTCGACCGGATGCTCGCCTTCGCTCAGCGATTCCGTCGCCTCTTCGAGTTGCTCTTTCGGCGACTGGCCGTTCAGCCACAGCTCGATAACCCCAGCATTCGCAACGCGGAGGTTCGCGCGATCTTTCGGCTTCTCACGCATGAAAAACGCGGCGATGACCGCATCGCCTATCAGACGAATATCGGCGAGCGCCTGATCCGCTGCACCGAGCAGTCGCTGCTTCTCCTTGGTGTCATCCGAGTCGGCCATCGCCTCGATGCGCGTTCGGAGCTCGCGCGCCTGCTCCACACGCGCCTCCACGAGCTCGCGCACGAGCGGGAGTTGCTTCGAAGGTGACCAATGCAGCCACGCAATCTGTTCGCGCGACAATCCGACGAGCGAGTCACCGGCCTTGAGCGCGTGATCGAGAAAGGTGAACGGATGATCCTTCGCGAAGGTGGCGAGCCACAACGACAACTTCGCCAAATCGACGGCGAACGGGTTCTTGTCCACGCCGTACAAACACCGCTGCGCCACGATCCGCTGCGCGTGGCGCAGCACGTCTTCGTCCGGCGGAATGGATGGTGTCGCGTTGTGCCGCCGCCACGACGACGCAAGCCTCTCGGCCAAGTGACGGCACGCTTCGACGAGGAAGGCGCCGGATCCCATCGCCGGATCGCACACCTTCTGCTCGAGAATCTGATCGGGTGTCGGGTTCTCGCCCAGCGCCTCGAGCACCGGCTTCAGCGTCGTCTTCACGATCGGCTCGGTGAGCGTCCGCGGCGTGTAGTGCGACCCCGACCGCCGGCGCTCGTCGGTTGGCTGCAGGTAAAGGTCTCCCGCTCTCAGCGGCGCAGGCGTCGTCGGCGAGATCCGTTTTTCGAGCGCGGCGACGAGTGCGTCGATTGAGTCGGCGGCGGCGAGCGGTGGAGCTTTGACCTCGCAGTCCGCTTGCTCCTTCAGCCAGGCGGCGCGCTTCGCCGCCGGCACCTCGAGCAGATCCTGGAGGTTGACGACAATGTGCGTGGGGCGGAGGGAGATGGAGGGGCCCTCGGCTTGACGGAGCGAGAAACCCATCATCGCTTCGTACACAGATCCGATCTGCTCCACGTCGAGCGTGCGGTACGACAACCGCTCGCCCTGCAGGAGCAGCAGGTTCCGCAGCACGTGGTAGATCACACCGTCGCTCACTCGCGGCGCCGCCGGCAGCCGATCACCGAGCACGCGCCGCGTGCCGAACGGCCGGCCTTCGAGAAACGGATAGGCATCGGGATCGAACAGGCGGCCGTGCCGCGCCGGCAGTCGCAGGCCGCCATGACCGCCGCCGTCGTGAATGAGACGGAACAGCGTCAGCAGCCGCGACCACGCGCCGAAGCGCTGATCCATCGTGTCGGGGTACCGCGCCACATCGTCGCGCAGCTGCTCGAAGAGCGTCGTGACCGAGTAGTGCTTCTGATACACGTCATCGGCTGGCAGCAGATCGCGGTCTTCGGCATACAGCACGAACACCAGCCGCATCAATGTCGCGAGCAGTCCTCCATACACGTCGTCTGGCTTTTCGCGAAGCACGTCGGCGAGCAGTGCGCCGCCGGTGACGTCGTTGGCCGCGCGAAATCCGCGCAGCAGCGCGTTGAGCGCCGCGAGCACCTGCTCCGCAAGCTCGGTCGAGACCTCGTTCTGGTAGCGCCGGCTCTGTCGCAGTATCGCAGGCAGCCGATGCTCGGTCGGTCCGCTGAACAGACGACGGGCGCCGAGCAGCATCAGCAGAGCGGAGACGAGCGGTCGGCCGGCGACCGTGCAGAGATCCGCGATCTTGAACGTGAGGTGACCGGTGGATTCCAGATGCGGCGCATACACGAGCCGCACGTGCGTGCGATTCGTCAGGACGCCAATCGGCACGTCGTTCGCTCGCAGCAGGCGCTCGAAACGCGCTTGCGGGCTGGCGTTCCATCGGCGGTCGTCTTCGTCTTTTGACGGTTTGTCGAGATCCGTCCCTTGGGCTTCGGCTCGGATCAGCAAGACCCACGCCCCTGTGGCATCTGGTTGTGGGACGGCGTACGTCGGCGACAGCAGGTCGTGGTCGTAATCCGGCACCGCGACGTCGAGCGTCGCGGCCAACTCGGGCGCGCCAGGCCCGCCAACCAGGTCGCTCGCTTCCCATCCGAGGAACTGCGTGAAGAACGCCGGGAGATCCGGCAGCCACACAATCGGCGCCGGCCCTTCGTCCGACTCCTCTTCGCGAGTGAGCGCCTTCAGCGTCTCCTGCTCGGCGGCGATGTTCCGATCGACCTGAGCCTGTGTGTTGACGAGCGCCGCTGGCGATACGACGAGTCCAACTGGCTGAACGAAACCAAGCCATTCCTGATGCGCGCGGATTTCCGCAGGCGTCGCCATCAGCCAGTGGTCGGCCAGAGGTAGACGATGCCGACGGGCTCCATGCGTTCGGCGGTCACCTGATAGGTGTCGCGGATGCGGTTCGGCTCGCGCTCCAGCTCGTCCTCGATCGCGGCCAGACGACGCTGCCAGTGGCGCTTGTCGGCTTCGAGCTGGCGCTTTTCGTTGTCGAAGTCGAGGCGGCGCTGCAGCACGTCGGCCTTCGCGGCGGTGTCGAGGATCCGCTTGCGCTGGCCCTCGATGATGCCGCGCATCTCGTCGGCTTCGCGAACGCCGCGCTCCGCGAGCCCTTCGCGCGCCTTGTCACCGGCGGCCTTCGCGCGCGCCTGCAGATGGGGGAGCAGGTCGTCGACGTCACCTGGCACCGCGTCGAGCAGCCGCTTCTGCACCACAGAATCGAGGGGCGCACCGGCCGAAGCCTCGAGAGCAGTGTCGAGCATCTCGATGGCTCTTTCGGTCGCCTCGTCCGCAAAGGGGTGGAGCGCGCCTTTTCGTGCAGCAGGATCGACCCATCGGGTGGCGACGGCGATGATCTCGTCGTGCAGCCGCGCGGCATTTTGGCCATAGAGCGAGAGGCGACCCAGGAGCACCGCTCGGGGCAGCGGATCGCGGCTCTGGCCGAAGCACGCACGCGACAGGTCGTGGTACACGAAGCCCTGCGCGAGAAAGCGTCCCATCAGACGCTGCACGACACGATGCTCGAGATGCAAATGAACGGCAGCCGCGTCGAGTGAGCCTGCATCCTCGAAGATGACCGGACGGATCGGCGCGTCGCGGCGCCACTCCCATAGCTTCTGATCGGGCCTTCGCGGCGTCCGCAGCGTGTCGAGCGTCTCTTGCCAGTTCGGACCAAGCGCATCCACCGGCAAGCGATATTCGTGTGGACCCTTCGGAGCGCTCGCGGCGTCCTGGAGCGGCCTGGCTCCCGACATCTCGAGCGCGCATGAGATCGCGTCGCGGAATGACGGTTCGCTCAGCCCGAGCCAGTCTTTCGAGGTTTTCAAAAGATCGCGCAGCGTGTCGAGCTGCTGCTGAAGCTTCATCTCCCGTTCACGCACCGCTTCGAGCTCCTCGTCGACGGTCTGTCGCTCTTCGTCATCCGGCTGCTCCCGCTCGATCGCGGCGGCCTGTTCGGTTGCGCGCCGCCGGTCGATGCCATCCTTGAGACGGGCCGACAGCCGGCTTTCGAGTATCGGCGACAGGCTTCCGAGCTGCTCGCGGATCGTTTCTGTTTTGCGAATGAGCGCGCGGAGCACGATGTCCTCGGGTCTCTGGGCGTAGCGGAAATATCGACAGAAGACCACCGGCGCCCGCTGCAGCTTGCGATCGATGCGGCCGTTGCGCTGCTCCATCCGCGACGGATTCCATGGGACGTCGAAATGGAAAAGGTCGTAGCAATTGTTCTGGAGGTTTACGCCTTCGCGCGCTGCCTCAGTCGCGATCAGGATCCGCAGCGGATACTCGACCGGATCGCCATTGAACGCGCGCTTCACCGCCTCGTACTTCTCGTCGCCCATGTCGCCGCGCGCGTGGAAGGTGTCGATGCGCTCGCCGGCGCGATCGGATCCCTGAATCGCGCCGCGAAGCTGCTGCTCGAGGTAGCGCTTCGTGTCAGTCCACTCCGTGAAAATGAGCACACGGCGGTTGTTCCAGACCGCGCCCGGCCGCCCGAGCGCCGCGCACATGTGCTCCTTGATCCAGGCGATCAGCTTGATGACGCGCGCGTCTGCCACACCGCGCGACGCGTTCAAGACGTCCGTCATCCGCTCCAGAAGATCTAGCTCGGGGCCCATCGCCGATCGGTCCGCGGCCGAGGACCCGCGGGCGGTCGCAGCGCGCAATTGCACGTCCTGGCGTTGCGACAGCTCCTCGTCCGTGAGCTCACTCGCCTCGTCGTTCGCGTCTGGCGCGACCAGGAGCGGAAAGGTGCGCGCCCCTCCGTCGCTCGGCTCCGTAACGGCAGTCAGATGCCGCTCGACAGATTCCCTGTGAACGTGCAGCGTACGCGCGAACGCCTCGATCGACGACAGCAGGCGCGTTTGCAGATGGGACAGGACAAGGCCCGACGAGTTCTGTACCGACCGTGGCGCTGTTTTCAATCGGGCTTCCTTCGCCTCCTTGTACTCCGCGAGCAGTTCCGCGAGCTGCAGCTCCGGGGCATCCGCGGGCAGTCCGTCGATGACGATCTCTTCGACCTTGCGTTCCGGTAGGCCGCCGACCATTTTTCGCAGGTCTTCTTTCAAGCGCCGAACCATGACCGCATCCAACAGCTTCGCGTTTTTGACCGGCACGCCGCGGCAAAATCGCTGCGGGTCGAGAATCTCGAGGAGCGCAGCGAAACTGTTCGAATGGCCATTGTGCGGCGTGGCCGAAAGGAACAGACGATGCTCGAAGCGCGGCGCCAGTTGCCGTACCGCCTTCGTAAAGTCGGAGTCCACGCCGTATCGCGACCCGCTCGCCGGCGCGGCGTTGTGCGCCTCGTCGAGAATGAGGAGTGAGGCCGGGCTGAAATCCCCCAACCAGTCGCGCAGCGACGCCGCGTAGCTTTCGTCGCGAAGCAGCGCGTGCGAGACGATGAATCGCGTGTGGGTCGTCCACGGGTTGACGCCGAACCCGCGCTCGCGCCGCTGCCGCATCACGTAATCGCGGTCAAGGACCACGAACGTGAGCCCGAACCGGCTGTCCATCTCGTCGCGCCACTGCAACACGACCGAGGGCGGCGCTGCGATCACGATGCGGCGCACCTTCTGCCGGATCAGCAGCTCACGCACGATGAGGCCGGCTTCGATGGTCTTGCCGAGGCCGACGTCGTCCGCGATGAACAGATTGACGCGCGGCAGGAGCAGCGCTTTCCGGAGAGGCTCGAGCTGATACGCGTCGACTTTGATCCCTGCGCGGTACGGAGCCTGAAATAACTTCGGGTTCGTAGCTGTGACTGTGTTCCAACGGAGCGCGTGCAGATAGGCCGAGAATTTCCTCGGGTCGTCGAAGCCGTGGTCGGCCACCCGGGTCCACGAATCGCCGCGAGATAGCTGGGCGTCGACTTCAGCTTCCCACAGCACTTCGAGCGGCACCCCCTGCGCGTCATCTTCAAGGCACGAGAGACTGACGAGCGTATGCTCGCCAGGTGATGGCTTGACGCCCTCGACGAGATACTGCCTCGTCCGGACCGAGACGATGTCGCCTTGTTTGGGAAGAATGTCGACGGACATGAACACAGAACGCTAACGGTTAGTTTCTGCGATCCCTCGTCGCCTCGCCAACCTCGGCTGCAGGACACTTCGAAACGTCATTCGGGTTAGGTGTCCCGAAATCCTCCGCACGAACGGAGGACCTTTCGCCGCGGTTTTTGCACTGAGTGTATGGCCGTTCGAGCTGTCCCAGAACGATGTGCTTATGGGACGCGTGGCCGCACGTTGCACGTCAGCGAGCCACCAGCGTTCGTCGTAGCAACTTTTTGAGCGCGGCGAGCTTGTCGCGCACGCCGGGATCCACTGCTTCCGAAAGCGGCCGATGAGCGAGCGCTCGC
>DASYRX010000102.1:0-2145 GCA_036003845.1 Gemmatimonadaceae bacterium
ACCAGCTTTGACGGCTTCGTCCGAGCCGCGGAGGAGCGAGAGTCTGAAGTCCAGCGGATCGGCTCGGGCGGCGTGCGCCAGCTCGTCAACGAAGCACTCTCTCGCAAACGTCGATGGCGGCGAATACACCGCGCGCCACGGGCCAATGCGATAAGGCACATCGACGCGCACGTACGACGTCTCGATCGCGGGAAACGCGTACGGGATATCATACGCGCCCCACATCGAATCCTGGAAATACGCGACTGGATCTTTGAGATCGTCGGCCGTCGGCGGACCGGACAGATTGTGCAGAGACGCCACCTTCTTGTGTCGCCACGCGAGCGGCCGCCCGGACTGGTCAAGCACGCCGTGCATCTCGTGCACTGACGCGTTCTGAAAATGCCCATGCCGCATGTCGTCTTCGCGCGTCCATAGAACCTGCACCGGCGCCGAGATCTCGCGGGACAATTCCGCGGGTTCGAGCGCGTAGTCGACGGCAAGACGTCGGCCGAATCCACCGCCGATCAGCGTGGGCGTCACCTGCACGGCCTCGGGCTGCATGCCGAGTAGACTGGCGACCTCGCGCTGCACGCTGTTAGGCGCTTGCGTCGGAACCCAAATCTCACAGCGACCGTCGTGCACGTGCGCCGTGCAATTCATCGGCTCGACTGGTGCGTGCGCCTCGAAGGGATAGTAGTACCGCGCCTCGATGATCTTGGCGTTAGGCGTCTCGCTCCGCGGTGCGCCAACGCTTCGCGTGACGACACCTTCTTCACCGAGCGCTGCTTCCAGCGCCTTCCAGTGGTCATTCGAGTTGAAGCGCCGGTTCTCGCCTTCGTTCCAACTCACGTTGAGAGCGGCTCGGCCTTTGAGGGCGGCCCAAGTGTTCCTCGCCACAATCGCCACGCCGCTCGAGACACGTTGCACGGAACGAACGCCCGGTACGCGGAGAGTTGCCGCCGAGTCGAGTGCGGCCACGGTCGCGCCTGGAACCGGGGCTCGCACGATCGATGCGAATAGCATCCCCGGAATTCTCGTGTCGATGCCGTATTTGGCGCTCCCGTCGACGATCTGCGCTGCGTCGATGCGCGTGCGACGAGTGCCAACGATGCGCCTTTCAGCGGCAGTCTTGGCGCGCATATTCGTTGGGACCGTTAGGCGCGCCGCGTCAGCCACCAGCTGGCCGTAGCGCAACCTGCGTCCGCTGGCGTTATGCAGGACGCTGCCGTTTTCGCTACTGCACGCCGTCGCGTCCACGCCCCATTTCGCCGCGGCGGCGGCGATGAGCATCGCCCGAGCTGCGGCACCGGCCTCACGCAGCGGCCGCCAGCTTCCGCCGATGCTCCAGCTGCCACCCGTGTTCAACCGGGTGAACGAGGGCCCCGGAGAAGCCTGTACGAGCTCGATGGCAGACCAGTCGGCATCCAGCTCATCGGCAAGGATCATCGCGAGCGACGTGCGAACGCCCTGCCCCATTTCCTGCTTGCCGATCGCCAGGACCGTGCGGCCCCTCTCGTCGATGGCGATCCACGCGTTAGGTGAGAAGCGCGCCGGTACTTTGTAGACTGTGACCGCTTCGCCATTCCGGCGGATGCCCAGAATGAGCGCGGAGCCGCTCAGCGCGCCGTAACGGACGAAATCGCGGCGCGATGTCATGGCGTCCCATTCCCGCGAACCGCACGATGTATCGCGCGCCGTATTCTGGGATATGTGCCGCAGCGGCAGATGTGCTGATCGAGTGCGGCGTCGATGTCCGCGTCTGTCGCGTTAGGCTTCGCCTTGAGCAGCGCGCTGGCCGTGAGCAGCATGCCTGCCTGGCAATAGCCGCACTGTGCGACGTCCTCCTCGATCCACGCGCGTTGCAGTGGATGGCTCCGGTCGCTCGAAAGCCCTTCGATCGTCGTGAAGCGCTTCCCTGCCGCGTCTGCCGCGGTGATCTGGCACGAGCGCACGGCGGAGTCGCCCTCGAGCACCGTGCATGCGCCGCACACGCCGACTCCACACCCGTACTTCGTTCCGGTGAGCCCGAGCGCGTCGCGCAGCACCCAGAGGAGTGGCGTGTCGCTCTGCACATTCACGGAGCGGCTGCGTCCGTTTACAACTATAGATATCTGCGCCATGAGCGTCCCGTCGCGTCGGACCTAAAGTACGCCGCCCGCCGAA
>DASYRX010000103.1:0-2424 GCA_036003845.1 Gemmatimonadaceae bacterium
CGATGAGCGCGATTCCCGGCGCGACGGCGACCCACGGCGCGTTGACGATCAGATCGCGTCCGCCGGCAATGAGGTTCCCCCAACTCGGATCAGGCGGCTGCACGCCGAGTCCCAGAAATGCGAGCCCGGCCTCGAGCAGAATGGCGTTCCCCACGCCAAGCGTGGCCGCCACGATCGCCGGTCCGAGCGCGTTAGGCAGCACGTGACGCAGTAGGAGACGCTGTTCGCTTGCTCCTGCCGTCCTCGCGGCATCCACATAGGCGCGCCCACGCAACCCGAGCACTTCCGCGCGGATCAGACGCGCCACGCCCATCCAACCGGTCGCGGCGAGAACGAACACGACCGTCGCGACGCCAGGACGCCAAAGCGCGGCGCATAGCAGCAGCAGAATCAGCCGCGGGATCGAGAGCAGCGCGTCGGCAGCGGCCATCACCGCGCGATCGAGCCAACCACCGAACCAACCACTCGCAGCGCCGATCACGACGCCAAGGGACGCGGCGAGCAACGAACCGCCCACTCCGATCGCGAGTGAGATACGACCCGCGAGCATCATGCGCGTGAACAGATCGCGTCCGAAGCGATCCGTGCCGAGAAGGTGCCACGCGCCCGTCGCGTCGCGCGCGCCCGGCGGCAACAGCCTTTGGCCAACGATGTCTCCGATCGCGAGCGGATCGGACGCACTGACCAACGGCACCAGCCAGCTGGCCAGCGCCAGTAGCAGGAGACCACCTAACGCGACGCGTGCCGTGCGATTCACGGGCGGCGCCTCGGATCGACGACCGGCAACAGCGCGTCAGCAGCGGCGTTAGCCGCAATGACAGCGGCGGCGTAGATGAGCGTGGCCCCCATTACGATGGGATAGTCGCGCGCGGCGATGGCGCGCAGCATGGTGCGTCCCATGCCCGGCCACGCGAAGATGCTTTCGACGAACACAGAGCCGGCGACGAGACCTGGAAGCGCTAAGGCCGCGAGTACGATCAGGGGCGGCCAGGCATTTCGCAGCACGTGCCGCCTGAGCACCTGACTTCGTGAGACGCCTTTTGCCACGGCGCAGCGCGCGAACTCCTGACCTGCGAGGTCGGCGACGATCGTTCGCGTGTAGCGGGCGATGCCCGCCGCGCCGATCAATGCGAGCACGCTCACCGGAATGATCGAATGCCTAACGACATCAGCAACGGCCGCCAGGCCGCGAGCCTCGGCAGCCGGATCACGGAATCCAAAGGCCGGAAGGCGAAATGCTGCGGGGAATCCCCAGCGCGCCGCGCCGGCCGTGAATACGGCTACCAAGCCCAGAGCCAGCCAGAAGCTTGGCGCCGCGTAGATCGCCGTGGTGACGACTGTCACAGCGGTGTCGCTCGCGCCGCGACGCCGCGATCCCTGCCAGGCGCCGACGGCGACCCCAATGATGAAGGTCAGCGCCAGTGAGGTCGCGCCAAGCCAGATCGAGAACGGTAGAGCGTCCAGCAAAAGGCTCGTCACCGATCGCCGCTCGACGAAGCTCGTTCCGAGGTCGCCCCTCAGCACTCCCCCGATCCACCGTGCATATTGCATGAGCGGCGAAGCATCGAGGCCTAACTGTGCGCGGAGCTGAGCCGCGTCGGCCGCTGTCGCGTTGGGGGGAATGAGAAAGTCGGCCGCGTCACCAGGCGCCGCGCGAACGAGCACGAAAACGAGTGTCACGACCAGCGCGTACAGGAGCAGTGCCAGTCCCACTCGGCGGATGACGGGATGCATAACGTGAAATTGCGAGGACGCCGCGCTGCGTCAATCGTATCGCTCGCTCTAACGGCGTGCAGCGCGCCGGCGGCGGATGTGCAGACCGTCGTCTACGCGTCTGGCGCTGACTTGGAGTCCGCGAACCCGTTCGTCACAATCCACCCGTTGTCGCGGCAGGTCCAGCGCTTCGCGCTGTTCACGACGATTGCGCAGTACGACAGCCTGCTGCATCCGCGACCCTATCTCGCTCGAGCGTGGACTTGGTCCGCGGACCGGCGCGAGCTCTTCCTGGCTCTGCACGCCGATGTCCGCTGGCATGACGGCTCGGCGACGACGGCGGGCGACGTCCGCTTTACCCTAGAAGCTGCACGCGATCCAACGACCGGATACTATCGTGCGGCAGATCTCGCAGGCATCACCTCTATCAGCGTGCCTAACGACACGACTGTGATCGTGCGCTTCGCAAACCCGCAACCAGAGCTGCCAGCGGTCTTCTGCGAGTTGCCAATCGCACCCGCGCACCGCCTCGCCAACGTAGTACGCTCCGCGCTCAAGGCAGACACCTTCGGGACTTCGCCAGTAGGCAACGGACCGTTTCGCTTCTTGAGGCACGACGCCGGCCAGCGTTGGGTTTTCGATCGCAATCCCGATTTCCCCGCGTCGATGGGCGGCCCACCGACGCTGGAGCGCATGGTCGTCGCGGTTGTG
>DASYRX010000104.1:0-20120 GCA_036003845.1 Gemmatimonadaceae bacterium
AAGAGCAGTTGCTCTTTCAAATCGTCAACTGCAAAAAACCTGTGTGGCGCAAGCGGCGATGTCGGGTAGAAGTGACCCTTGCAGTGGCACCAGCGGGCCAACGCCCACTGACATCGTAAATCCCGAAATCCCGAGAAGAGCCCTATTTTGGTTACGACCCGAGCCGCGCGCTTCTGCGAAAATCCGTGCTCTCATTGCCAGTTAACGCCCTACCTGCCCAGCGCCCACGCTTCGCGCAGTCTCGTCGCCTTGGGCGACGCCCCAGCGATCTCCTCCAGGCGCACCAACGGCCGCGTCTGCTGCACGGCGACGACGTTCACCGTTAGGCGCTTCCCTGCTCGCTCGACTTCCATGCGCGTCGTGTCGCCAATGCGAATGCGCTGCAGGATCCCGCGAAACTCGAGCCACGTGCGCGCAGGAGCGCCGTTGACGGAAACGATGCGGTCGCCCGTGTGAAGGCCCGCCCGCGCCCATGGACTCTCTGGATGAGTGAGCACGAGTCTGGCCAGCTGGCCAGGCGGTACGTCAGCAGCGTAGAGGCGTAGATCGACGATCGGCTCGCTGGTGCTTTGACTGACGGCTGGGATCCATTCAACACGCGGGCGCAAGCCGATGAGTGCCAAGTAGCGGTCGAACGGGATCGCGGAGCCGGAACGAACATGCGCGTCGAAGAACGGCGTGACGTCGCAAGCGCACACGTCTTCGATGACGCGCTCGACGTCGCGGCCGACGAAGCCGTGCGTTCCTCCAAAGCGCTCGAGCATAAGGCGCATGACGTCGTCCAGCGTGCGGCGGCCGTCGGTCGCGTCGCGCACGATGAAATCGAGCATCGCGCCAATCACTTCACCATGCAAATGTGTGCTCGCGCCGTAGTCGCCTAACGCGCCAGCCTCGGCATTATAGGCGACTTGACTGACTCGCTCAGCGGAATATCGCGCGAGGCCAGGCATGCTCAGGTAGCGCGCGATGATGTTCGTGAGGTGTTGCGTGCGCGTCGAGTCCGACGTGGGAAGGCCAGCGCGCCGCCTCATGAGGTCGGCGTAGAAGATCGTGAGCCCTTCGCTGAACCAGAGGCTCGACGTCGGCGGCTGCACGCGGTAGTCCACCGTGCGGTACTCCGCAGGCCGAATGCGCATCAGGTTCCAGGCGTGAAAGAACTCGTGCGCGGCCTCGGGCAAACTCGCGAGTGGATCGCGGGCGAGGGCGGCGCTGGATACGCCTAACGTGACTGAATTCGCGTGCTCGAGTCCACCCCAGGCGTTGTCCTGGAAGATGAACGTGTACTCGCGCCACGGCGGGCGGCCGAACACGGCAACGGCTTGCTCGGTCATGCGACGCACGCCGTCAACGAAACGCGTCGTATCGAACGGCGTGGCGTTAGGCGCTGGCCAGTAGACCACGCGATGTGGCACAGCATCCACGAAGAAGCGCCATGACATGAAGTGCCCTGCGAAGATCGGCCCCTCGACAAGGTTGTCGAACGTGGGCGCGAAGAAGGTGCGCGGGTCCGACGTCGGCGTGAGCCCTGTCGCGATCTGCCAACTGTTCGGCAGCGTGACAGCGACGTGCGCCGGTGCGAGCGTCGATCCGACGATGTACATGAAGGAGTGCGGCCCGCCGATGAGACCGCCCGATGGCGAAAGAAACGGTCGCCACGCCGCGCGGGGACTCTCGTCAGGCGTGGGGAGGTGGATGCGATAGCGCACCGTCGCCTCGCCGCCGGGAGCTCGCACGCGCCACAACGAGCTATCGATGCGCGAGATCGTCGCCGCGCCGCCGCGGCCTTCGATGCGAAGATCTTCGAGGTAGCGCCAATACTTGTCGTCGTACTCCGGATGCGCCGACATCGCGAGCCTGAAGGTGTCCGCTGCGTTGCGGATGTTCATTTCCACAGCAAACGCCGACAGGTTTGCGCTGTCGACGCGGATGGCGTAGTGCACGACGGGCTGTGCACGCGCAAAGCGCGCTTCGACAGCGTCCGCTGGATGACGAATCGGATTCTGTGCGCCGGCCACTGCGGCCAAGGCGGCAAGCAGGCTGGCGAAACAAGCACTGCGACGGATGAGCATGTCTTCCTAAGGTAGAGTCGAAGCCGCTGCTACTCGGCGTTACGATGCCTCCGGCGAGCGAATCGCTGCGTCAGCGCGAGAGTTGCTCGAGGGCCGTCGCCACGCGTGTCGCGCGCTGCGCCATGCGATCCACCGCCGCGGCGACGCGTCGCACTTGGTCTTGCGCCGAATCGCGGCGCTTCGCCTGGAGCATCTGCCTAACGCCTGGCATGGGATCCGGCGCGAAGCCTGTGTAGATCCCTGTCGCGTACATCGTGCTCTTGAACCATTCGCGTCCCGGCAGGCCGTCAGGATCCAGCAGATCGCGCTCGGATTGATAGAGATCGCGATTGATGACACGCACGGCGTCCGACTTCTCGCGAATGAATGCCGAGCCGCGCTCCATAACGCTGGCATACGCTCGATCGACCTCGGCGCCGGCCTGTGCCAGACGATCGATCGCCTGCATAACGGGGCTCACATCGAGCTTTTCGCTTCCGAGACTGGCTTGCGCGAGCGCGACTACGTCCTGGGCATAGCCGCGATAGGCGGTCGCAGCGTCAGAGAACGAGAATGGGAGAAGCGGCGCGTCTGCCATGCGCAATGCCAGCGTCGCGACGGTGGTCGCCTGCGCCTTACCGTAGACGAAGCCCGGATCGATGAAGCGTCGGAAGTTGTCGTAGCTGTCGTAGATCGAGTGGTACGTGCCCGCCGTCGGTCCGCCGGAGAACCCGTGGCTGACCGAGGCGATTCCCAGATGCTCGAGGAACGCTTCGAAGTCGGTGCCAGATCCCGCTGCGCCAAGCTCGAAGCCGCGCTGCCTCGTCATAGCCGAATCTCCCGCTGTTTTTGCTCTCGTTAGGCGCTCTCGCTGCGCCGCATCGATCAGGCTCCCGCCTGCTGGATCGACAATATCGCGCGCCAATTCACGCACGAAGGTCGTCAGCGTGTGCGAGCCGTCGGCGTCGAATACGCCCTTCGAGTAGCCGTCGGTGTTGAAGTAAACGACGGCTTTGTCGCGCAACTCCTCGGCGTGTTCTTCAGCCCATTCCGTCGAGCCAAGCAGTCCCCACTCTTCACCGTCCCACAGCGTGAAGATGATGGTCCTCTGCGGCTGCCAGCCGCCCTTGACGAGCCGCGAAAGAGTTCGAGCGGCCTCCATGAGCGCCGATGCACCGGAGATTGGATCAGCGGCGCCGTTCACCCAACCGTCGTGATGGTTTCCGAAGATCACCCACTCGTCAGGCGCCGAGACGCCGCGGATTCGTCCGACCACGTTGTACAGCGGCCCGATCTTCCAGTCCGACTTCATCTGCATGCGCACGCGCGCCGGGCCGGGGCCGATGCGATACGCAATCGGCAGCCCGCCCTTCCAGTTTTCGTTAGGTGACACCGCGCCGCCGAGCGCCTCCAGCAAGGGACGTGCATCGCCGTACGACAACGGCGCGACCGGAATGGCCGGAAGGCTCTTCGCCTCGGCGCGCGTTAGGCGGCGCGATCCCTTCTTGGAGCTCCACCCTGGCGAGAGCGGATCGCCGGCATACATCGCCGCGTAGTCCGCCGCCGTGCCGCGTTGCACAGCGTCTTCAGGACGCCACGGCCCTTTGGGATACACGTCGCCGCGCGTGAAGCCGTCTTCCTCAGGATCGGAGTAGATCAGGCAGCCGATCGCGCCACGTTGCACGGCTTGCTTGATCTTGGCGCTGCGGACGCCGCGGCCGTACTTCACGATCACGATCTTGCCGCGCAGGTCGACGCCGATGCTGTCGAGATAGGCGTAATCCTCGGCGTTACCGTAGTTCGCGAAGACTAGCTCGCCTTCGACGTCGCCGTCGGCGCCATACGCGTTGTACGTGGGCAGCTGTCCTTTATCGCCGGAGTCTTTGTCCTCGGCGAGTACGGGTTCCTGCATCTTCGCCACAAAGCGCGTCGGGCGGATTAGCTCGACGCGTCTCAGCGTCGGAGTCGGCAGCAGCGCCTCGAACTCTTCGATCTCTGCTTCGAAGCCCCATTCCCGGAACTTTCCGAGCGCCCACTCGGCGACGGCGCGCGCGCCAGGTGAGCCGGCATGGTTCGGTTCCTCCGACATGATGCGAGAGAACTCGTTCACATGGGACGTGTCCGGAGTGTCTCGCAGCACCGCCTCGCGCGCGCGCAGCGAGTCCAGCAGATCCGCTGGATAGCCGCGCACTGCCTGTGTGGTCGAGCGCTCACGACAACTAGCCAAGACGATCAAGCCTAACGCTACTCGGCGGAATCCGATCGACTTCGATCGCATGACACACTCGGACGGAATGGGTAGCTTTGGGAGACGGAGCGCTAATATGACCGCGGAACGCAGGACGCGACCACCCGTTGCAACAATGTTCGCACGTGCGTTGGGCTTGAGGTGCCCGCGCTGCGGCGCGCGCCGCATCCTTCGCTCCTGGTTCAAAATGAATCAGCGATGCCCGCAGTGCGGTCTGGCATTGGATCGCGGCGAGTGTGAGGACTACGGGCTCGGTGGGTAGCGATAAACCTGTAAAGCGAGACGATCGCGCTCATCGGCACGCTGATCTACATCGTCAACTCGTGGCCCGAGATGCCTTACGCGGTGTGGGTCGGTGTTACGCTGGCGGCGCTGACACCGGTTTTGTCCTATCCCTTCTCGCGTACAGTGTGGCTCGCGTGGGATCTGACTTTTCGCCCGAGCGAGCCTGGCGACTAGTCGATTGGCGCGCGGCGTGCAGCCAGCACAGCGCGGGCGTCGTCGAGAGAAGAACCGGCGGCTTGCAGCGCCACAGCTATATGATAGATGAGATCCGCCGCTTCGTCGGCGGCGCGCGACGCATCACGATCTGCGCATGCTGCGATGAGCTCAGCTGCCTCCTCACCGATCTTCTTGAGTCTCAAGTTTCGATCGCCTAACAACTGCGCCGTATAGCTCTTGCCTCCTGTGACCGGCGCACCGGTTGCACGCTCCCGGATAATTGCGCTGAGTGCGCCGAATGCATCGGCTTCGAGCGCCAAGTTGCCGAAGCACGAATATGCGCCCGTGTGACATGCAGGCCCGGCTGGCACGACCCGCGCGAGAAGTGCGTCAGCATCACAGTCGCACGACAGGCTGACGAGGCGTTGTGTATTCCCGCTCGTGGCACCCTTGTGCCATGGACCGCGTGTGCGAGAGAAATAGTGCATCTCGCCTCTCGCCACGGAGCGCTCCACCGCATCGCGATCTGCATGGGCCACCATGAGGACCGCACCCGAGACGGCGTCCTGCGCGATAACCGTTACGAGGCCGCTCCCTTTCGCGAAGTCGAGGTTCCGAAGGTCAGCGTTAGGCAAGGTGCACGGCCTCCTGCACGACGTCGCGCATCACGAATCCAGCACGCGCTAGGTACGCCTTGAGACCACGCACTGTCTCCTCACCGCGATGCACGATACCAGCGACCAAGACGGCATCCGCGCCGCACTGCAGCGCGTCAGCCAAGTGCGCGGGCTCGCCTGCCCCGCCCGATGCGACGATCGGTACGCTCACACGCTCGGCAACAGCGCGCGTGAGCTCAATATCATAACCTTGCGCCGTCCCGTCGCGATCAATACTCGTGACGAGCAGCTCGCCGGCACCTAACGCTACCGCGCGCTCGGCCCACTCGACGGCATCCAGCGTCGTTATGCGTCGCCCACCGTGGGTCGCGACCTGCCAGCTGCCGCCGTTTCGCTGCGCGTCGATACTGACGACGACGCATTGTGCGCCAAACCTTTTCGCCGCATCGGTGATGAGCCGTGGATGCTCCACCGCGGCTGTATTTATCGCCACCTTGTCCGCTCCGGCACGCAGTGTTTCCGCGATGTCCTGCACGGTGCTTACACCTCCTCCTACCGTCAGCGGAATTGTCAGCGCGGCAGCCGTGCTTCGCACCTCACCGAGTGTTGTCTTGCGACCAGCGATAGTCGCCGAGATATCGAGAAACACGATCTCATCGGCTCCGTCGCGCTCATACGCGGACGCCATTTGCGCCGGTGTGCCATGCGTACGCAGGTCTCGAAAGCGCGTGCCTTTCTTCACACGACCGCCGTCGACGTCGAGGCAAACGATCACGCGGCGCGTCAGCATGATGGGCGAACCTCAACTGACCCCTTCGTGCTCATGACCGCTTCAGCCGGCGCGAGCGCGTCACGCAAGGCGAAGCCAAGCGCTTTGAACGCCGCTTCGACGATGTGATGACGGTCGCGGCCTCGCAGCACACGGACATGCAGTGTGCACTCCGCGTGCTCGGCGAAGGATCGCATCCAATGCTCGTAGAGGGAGCTCGGGAGCGGGCCGCGATAGTAGCGCCGGCCGCCCAAGTCGAGCGCCACTTCGACGAGCGCGTCGTCCATGGGAACGACAGCGTGGCCGTAGCGGGCGCACGCGTTAGGCACCGCGCCACGAACAACGGCGCCAACGCTGATCCCGACATCCTCGATGATATGATGGCGCAAGTCACCCGATGCCTCGACGGTCAGAGCGGCGCCGGCGTAGCGCGCCAGCGTCAATAGCATGTGGTCGAGAAACGCCACGGTCGTTTGTACCTGCGTCGGCAAACCACCTAACGCGAAGCTCGCGCGCACTCTTGTCTCGCGCGTTTCGCGCACGATGTCGCTCATGCGGCGAACTCCTCAGCCACCGCGCGCGGATCGAGCGCGCCCGTGTAGAGCGCCATGCCGATGACGGCGCCTGCGACGCCGCGTTCCGCGAGAGCATTCAGATCCCGCAGCGACGCGATGCCGCCCGCCGCGAACACGGGTGCCTGGCAGGCCGCGACAACTTGAGCGGCCAGTCCGAGGTCCGGCCCGCGCATCTGGCCTTCCAAGTGCACGGCGCTAACGAGGACGCCTGCCAGTGGCAGGTCATTGAGCTGCGCCACCGCACCGAGGATGTCGCGCGTCAGTGTGCGCTGCCATCCATGACAGACAACCAAGCGCCCGCGGACATCGAGCGCGACGATGATCGCGCCTTCGTGCGCTTGTGCGACGCGGGTTGCCCAGGCGGGCTCCTCGAGCGCGCGCGTACCGAGCATCACATAACGAGCACCGTTGCCAAGCAGGGCACTCACGCGCTCGTCAGTGCGTACACCTCCGCCAACTTGCACGTCTGCTGTCGCAGCATTCAACAGTTGGTCGACCACGTGAGCGTTCGACCCGCGCTCAGTGGCGGCGTCGAGATCGACGATGTGTATGCGTTCGAAACCGCAGCCCTCCCACGACCGGAGCACGGCCACTGGATCGCGCAGCCGCACTCGTTCTGCGTCATACTCCCCGCCGACGAGTTGCACGCAAGCGCCTTCGCGCAAATCCAGCGCTGGAATCGCGATCATGCAGTCACTTCGCGCAGAAAGCCCGCGATGAATCGGCGACCGGGTTGTGCGCTTTTCTCCGGATGGAACTGCACACCAACTGTATTGGCGAAGCGAACGACGGCTGGCAGCCGCTGCGCTTCGTGCATCGTCCAGCCGAGCACCGTGGTCTCTGAGAGCGGGCGACACACAAAGCTGTTCGCGAAGTAAGCAGTATCGAGCGCCGCCTCCGTCACGAGAGGTTCGCGCACGCCTTCGAGCGAGTTCCAGCCCATGTGCGGCACCTTGTTTGTCGTTAGGCGACGCACATCGCCAGGTATGACCCCTAGTCCAGCACCTGGTCCCTCCTCGCTGCGCTCGAACAACAGCTGCATCCCGAGGCATACGGCCAGACACGGATGGCCGGTATCTAAGGCGGCGGCAATCTCCGCGCGCGCTGTGGAAAGCAGTTCGCTCGCAGTGGTGAAGGCCCCAACACCAGGGAGTACGAGAACGTCGCCTGCTAGCACGCGGCGCGGGTCCGACTCCAGCACGACGTCCGCACCGCTTGCCTCCAGGGCACGTGCAATGGAATACAGGTTGCCGGCCCCGTAGTCCACGACGACCGCCTTCATGACCCGAGCTCCGATAGCGCGTCGGCGACGCGCCGCATCGCATCGAGCGGCCCGGCAGTAATGCGCAAGGCATCGCCCACGCCGGGTAGCTGCGTAAAAGCGCGGACCGCGATCCCGCGTTGCGCGAGTCGCTCAGCGATCTGGCGGGCTCCGGCAACAGGCACGAGGACGAAGTTGGCCGCGGAGGGGAGCGGCGCCAAGCCAAGCGCGCGGAGAAGCCTAACGAGTTCGTCGCGTGACGCGATGGCGTCCTTCACGCGAGCCTGCACCCACGGCAAGTCGCTCGTTATCGCTGCCGTGGCGGCGCGCAGCGCAACGCTGGAGACAGCGAAGGGGCCGCGTGCCTTTTCGATCTCGAGCATGAGTGCCGGCGCCCCAATCGCGTAGCCGACCCGCAGGCCGGCGAGCCCGAAAGCCTTTGAGAACGTCCTAACGACGATCGCACGGTCTTGCTGCAGGACATCGGCGACGAGCGTCTCGCCGGCGAACTCAGCGTAGGCCTCGTCGATCACAACGATCCCTGTGGCTCGCTCCAACAACGTGCGCAGGTCAACCGCGCTCGGCTGCACGCCGGTCGGATTGTTCGGCGCGCACACGTAGATGACTGAGGCGCGCGCGGCCAGCAGGCCGTCGACATCGATCGATCCATCCGAGTGCATGGCGACAGGAATCGGCGTCAGCCCATTCGTCAGCGCGAAGTAACGACTCATCATGAACGTAGGGACCGGGAACGTGACGCCTTCACCCGGCTCGCAGAAGGCGCGGAAGGCGCAATCCATTACGCCGTCCGCGCCACAGCCCAACACAACCTCGTTAGGCTTCACGTCCAGATATGACGCGATGGCCTCGCGCAGAGCGGGCCCGGACGACGGCGGGTATTGAAGCACTTGCTCCGCTGTCGCAGCGAGGACTTCGGCAAGCGCCGTCGGCGGTACACCGAACACGTTCGTGTTGTCCGCCAGATGTAAAGCAGCGGGCGGCGAATCAGATACGTACGGATCCACAGCGACAAAGGACGGCCGGGGCGCGAATCCCGTGTCAGGTGCGAAGCGCGTCATGAGATCACCGCTCCGACCTTTGCTCCCGCGCGCTGCGCAGCTGCCCCGTGGGCGTGTAGCCCCTCGGCGCGCGCGAGTGCGCTGGTGAGCGGTGCTAGGCGCTGCGCCGCCTGCTCGTCGACAGCCTGAACGGTTGTCCAGCGCATGAATGACTCGGTGGAGAGTCCGGAATGCGTCCGCGCGTAACTCGCGGTCGGAAGCACGTGGTTCGCTCCCGTGATGTAGTCGCCGAATGTTGCCGAACTCGTTAGGCCGACGAACACCGTTCCCGCCGTGCGAGGCTGCTCGGCGAATCGAGCCGCATCGCGCGTGGCGATCATGAGGTGCTCGGGAGCATACGCGTCGGCAAACGTAAGCGCTTCCTCCATGCTCTCGGCCTCGAGTATCGTGCCGCGGCTCGCCAGGGCGGCAAATATGATGTCCGCACGGTCCAGCGTTGGAATGAGCGCGGCCAGCGCCCCCTCAAGACGGGACGCGAGGCCAGCGCCGAGCAGTACGGCAAGGGCCGCACTGTCTGCCCCATGCTCGGCCTGCGCGCACAGCTCGGCAGCGATGGCGCCCGGGTCAGCGGTATCGTCCGCAAGAATGAGGATCTCTGTGGGGCCTGCGGGGCCATCCGTTCGCACGCTGCGCATCAGTTGCAGTTTTGCTTCGGTCACATACGCGTTTCCCGGTCCGACGATGCAATCGACCCGCGCGATAGACTGCGTGCCTAACGCCATTGCGGCGATCGCTGCAGCACCGCCTACGGCGTACAGCCGTGTAGCGCCCGCGATTTCGGCCGCCGCCATGACGCTTTCACTGGGCCGGCCGTTTGGCGTCGGCGGCGAGCAAAGCACGATCTCGCGCACACCGGCCACGCGCGCCGGCACGACGCCCATCAATACGGAGCTGGGATAGCTGGCGCGGCCTCCGGGCGCGTACACGCCGACGCGATCGAGCGCGACGGGGCGGCGCACGATACGCACACCGCGTTCAACCTCTATCTCGTTGCGTGATGGGAGCCACGCCGAGTGGGCCCGAGCGATGTTGTCCGCTGCGTGACTCATCGCGTCACGCAGCCCCGCGGGAAGAGCACCTAACGCCGCTCGCCACTCGTGCCGCGGGACGCAGAGATCGGTACTGCGCACGCCATCGAGCTCTCGGGCGAGATCGCGCAGCGCTTCGTCTCCATCGCGACGCACGCGCTCGATGATCTCGCTCACGCGGTTCGCGACAGCCGCGTCGGTCTCTGTCCGACGGTCTGTCAGCCGCAACCGTGTCGCGGCGGAGAGCTCCTTCAGGGAACCAGTCACAGCAACACGGAGCTGCGTCATGGCATCAGTCGCTCGATGCGTGTCACGAGAATCCCTTCCCCACCTAACGACTTGAGCGCGGCCACGGTGCGCGTGAGATCGTCCGCTGCGACGACGGCGTGCACCGCAACGAAAGTCCCTCCGTTCAAGATCTCTGTGATCGTAGGACCGTTGAGACCGGGCAGGACGCCGCGCACGCGATCCAATGCGGCGCGCGGCATGTTGGCCATCAGGTAGCGTTGGCCCCGGGCACGGACCACAGACTCCAGCGTCGCCACGAGTGCGTCCAGCTCACGCGTCAACTGCGTTTCGCGTTCCGCGCGCCGCGTGATTAGCCGCGCGGACGTTTGCTGAATCGTGGCGATCTCGCGCAACCCGTTCGCGCGCAGCGTCGAGCCGGTTCCGGTCAAGTCGACAACGGCATCCGCGATGCCCAGCCGCGGCGCGGCTTCGACAGCTCCTGAGATGGGCACGATCATGACGGGCAGGCCGCTCGTGCGAAAAAAGGCGCTCGTTAGGCGCGGAAACGTCGTCGCGACGCGCGGACACGCCTGAAGACCCTCCAGCGTCTGCACATCGCTCTCGTCCGGCACCGCCAGAACGAGGCGACAGCTTCCGAATTTCAAGTCGAGTCGGTCGACCAACGAGCGCGTCGACTCGCAGACGAGGTCCCATCCGGTAACGCCGGCGTCGGCGGCGCCGTCGGCGATGAATTCCGGGATGTCTTGGGAGCGCGCGAAGACAGCCTCATAGTGTTCGCCGCATGACGCGCTCAGCGAGCGCGTGGCATGCGCCCGCACGTCAAGCCCTGCGTCCTCCAGCAGGACCCGGGTAGGCTCCATCAGACGACCCTTGTTAGGCAACGCGATGCGGATCATGCAGTTGACCTATGGAAATGAAAAAGCCCGTCCGGATGGACGGGCCGCGGAGAACCAGTGTGGGCTTAGGTGATCAGATCGCCATTGCGCACGACGCGGTCATCCGCGGCAAGCCGTGGACGTGCTCATGATGACGATGGCGTCGCTGCGCGATCATGTGGCTAACGTACGCCCCCCGACATTGGGCGTCAAGGCCGTTAGGCGACGGTCTCGGCGCGACTCCGGCGGACCCGTGCACGCTCCTGTAAGACCGCGACGACGCCGGGGACCAAGGAAACGATGATGATCGCGACGATAACGACCGAGAAATTGTCGCGCACAAACGGAAGGTTGCCGAAGAAGTAGCCAGCGAACAGCATCGAGCCGACCCAGCTGACGCCGCCCACTATGTCCCAGATCACGAACTGTCGATAGGGCATGGCGCCGGCGCCGGCGACGAATGGCGCGAACGTGCGCACAATGGGCACGAACCGCGCGAGGAAGATCGTCTTCCCGCCATGGCGCACGAAGAACTCGTGCGTGCGATCGAGGTGCGCCTTCTTCACGAGCGGAAGTTTTCCCGCGGCCGCACGCTCACCAAAGAGCATCCCGGCTTTGTAGTTCACGGTGTTTCCCAAGATCGCGCAGCCCGTAAGGAGGGGAAAGAGGATACCGATCTTGAGCGTCGACGCCGCTGCGATGGCGCCCGTCGCGAAGAGCAGCGAATCGCCCGGCAGAAAAGGCGTGATGACGAGGCCTGTTTCGCAGAAGATGATGAGGCCGAGGATGATGTACGTCCACGCGCCGGCGCTATCGACAAGCGCGGCGAGGTGCGCGTCGAGATGGAGGACGTAGTCGAGCAGCGTTTGCACGAGCTCCATTACGCCACCTTCCGTTCGGCAACAGGTGCGATCTTAGCTGGCGCGCGTGGAGCTGGGTGTGTGAATGACGAAATCATACCCGTGAGAAAGGTGAGCGTCGTGCCGATCAGCACGTACCACGGCCACGCGATGCGTGACAATGGGCCAAGCGTATCCGCTATTGGCGGATACGCGGCCGATAGCTGACGCGCAAAGACGACGAAGCTCATCGCCGCGATACCCACCATCAGCCCGGTGATCGCGTCGCGCTGGATGGCTCGCTGCCAGAAGTTGCCGAGAAAGAACGTGCCGAGGAGCCCACCATAGGTGAACGACGCAATGCCCAGCGCCACGACCACCACCGGTGTCCCCTGCTCCTTGAACAGGAGCGCTCCACCCGTTAGTCCAACGCCCCAAAGGAGCGCGAAGATCTTACCCATTTTCAGAGTCCGCGGCTCGTTAGGCGAGCGCTTGGTGATCGGCAAGTAGATGTCGTGAGTGGTAGCCGCCGCGAGCGAGTTGATCGCCCCCGAGTGCGTGCTCATCGTCGCCGCCACGATCGCGGCGATCAGTAGGCCCAGGAGCCCCGCGGGCATCTGCTCGACGATAAACGTCGGAAAGATCGCGTCGGGCGCCGAGAACGTTCGCCCTCCGTAAAGCACGAACAAGCCGATCCCGATGAAGAGAAAGAGCGTGAACTGAGCAAAGACGACGATCCCACTGCCGATGATCGCGCGCTGCGCGTCGCGCAAACTGCGCGAGGAGAGTAGTCGCTGCACGATGAGCTGATCTGCGCCGTGTGACGCCATCGCCAAAAACGCGCCGCCGATCAACCCGGCGAAGATCGTGTGTGGGCGATCGAGGCCCGTGTAAAAATCCAGCAACTTGAGCTTCCCTTGAGCGCTGGCCGTGTCGATGATCGCCGCCCATCCTCCGTCGACGGCGCGACCGATCAGCACGATGGCCGAGACGCCGCCGAGGATGTACACCGAAGCCTGCAGAATCTCGGTCCACACCACGGCCTTCATGCCACCGCGATACGTATATATCACGGTAAGTATTCCCAGGATCACAATCGCCGCGGGCATGACTGCCTGACGAGGCACGCCCTCTCCGAGGATGAGCGCGACGGGAATCGCTGTCGCGAAAACGCGCACGGCATCGGCCATCGCGCGTGTCACCATGAACACGATCGACGTCAGGCGTCTCGTCGCCAGCCCGAAGCGTTGCTCGAGCAGCGCGTACGCCGTGACGATTTCGCCTTGGTAGTAGCGCGGCAGCAGCACGAACGCGACGACGATGCGTCCCAGGATGTAGCCCGCGGCGACCTGCAGGAATCCGAGGTTGCCGATGTACGCGAGCCCGGGGATCGAGATAAACGTTAGGGCGCTCGTCTCCGTCGCGACGATCGAGAAGAGTACGGCCCACCAGGGAATGGCACGGTCGGCGACAAAGTAATCCTTCGCGTCCTTCTGGCGACGACCGACCCAGATGCCTAACGCCGTCGTCCCGGCGAGGTACGCCAGCAGCACGATGGCGTCCAGCAGCGTGAAGCGTGCGTTCACGCGCTGCCGCCGCTCATGCCTACCCTCTCGTCAGTGTGGGACACTAGGTGACAACCGGTAGCCGATGGATCATGACAGCGCCTCCCGCTGGTAGAATAGCCTGGCGTGCACCGCGACGAGAACCATATTGTCGAACTTGCGGGAGTTCCCCGTAAGGCAGAGGGAACGCAGAGGCGCCCATCACGCAGTGACTGAGCCACAGGATGTGAGCCAGCGCGACGACGACGCCGAGCATGCGCTGCGCGAGCGCATGCGCCATAGTCGTCTGCTGCTCGACATCGCGCTCGATGCGATCATCGACATGAACGAAAGCGGCACGATCACCGATTGGAACGCGCAGGCGACCACCCTTTTCGGTTGGGAGCACGACGAAGCTGTCGGTCGTCAATTGCATGAGACGATTGTCCCTCCGTCATTGCGCGACGCGCATCGCCAGGGCCTGCAGCGCTTTGTCCGCACCGGAAAGACGTCGATTCTCAATCGGCGCATCGAGATCACCGCGATGCATCGCGATGGTCACGAGTTTCCCGTGGAGCTCGCAGTTGCCGCCCTGAGTGAGAATGGAGCGTACACGTTTCGCGCGTTTCTGCGTGACCTCTCGGAGCGGCGTCAGGCAGAGCAGGATCGGCGACTCATGGAGAGTCGTATCCAGCAAGCGCAGAAAATGGAGCAACTCGGCGTTCTCGCCGGTGGCGTCGCGCATGACTTCAACAATTTGCTCGCCGCGATGCTCGGCCATGCCGGCCTGGCGCGTCAGGAGCTGCCGCCGGATTCACGCGCGATTCCGATGCTCGATGAGGTCGTGAACGCCGCGCAGCGCGCCGCGGAGATGACGCAGCAACTGCTCGCCTACGCGGGACGCGGTCATGTGCACGTCGAGTCGCTGGATCTCGCGCACGTCGTCGAGGAGCTGTCGCACCTGCTTCGTCCAGTGATATCGAACAAGGCAAACATCCACCTCGAGCTCTTGCCTGCGCCGATCGCGGCGGATGCGTCGCAGATTCGCCAAGTCGTGATGAACATGCTGACGAACGCATCGGAAGCACTCGAGGGAAATCCAGGGGACATCACGATCCGCACCGGCGTGCGGCGATCGACGCGCGCTGATTTGGTGTCGCCATATCTGACTGACGACCTCCCCGAAGGCGACTACTCGTTCGTATCGATCGACGACACTGGAACTGGCATGGATGGCGACGCACTTCGTCGTGTGTTCGATCCATTCTTTTCCACGAAGTTCACTGGACGCGGCCTCGGAATGGCCGCCGTGTTAGGCATCGTGCGTAGTCATCGCGGGTGCATTCAAGTAACGAGCCAAGCGGGCTCCGGCAGCACATTCCTCGTGTTGCTTCCCACAACGCGCGCGGCGCCTGTCACACGTCGTGCGGCGCGACGCACGCCAACCCGGAACGAGAACGTTGGCCACGGCGTGATTCTCGTGATCGATGACGAAGAATCCGTTCGCAACGTTCTCTCGAAAGTACTGGAGCGCGCCGGGTACAAGGTTCTGACTGCGGCGGATGGTCAGGAGGCGCTGATCATCTTCGCGCGCGAAGTGGAGCGTGTGTCGGCGGTGCTGCTCGACCTGACAATGCCTCGGCTCGACGGAGTGGAAGTGATGCGGCTGTTGCGGCGCTTGTCGCCTGAGGTTCGCGTGCTGCTCATGAGCGGCTACAGCGACGACGAAGTCAAGAAACGCTTCGCTGGCGAGCATATCTCGGGCTTTCTGCAGAAGCCTTTCCAGAACAAAGAGCTCACCGCACAGGTGGCCGCGCTGTTGCGCGCCTGAGCGCGTGACTAACGTGCTGTGCTCGCATCCTGCGATGCGGACTGGATAACCTAACGATTCACACCAGCGGCGATCGGCGGAGGTTCCTGCGTGCCCAAGGGACGTCTCGAAGCGTTCAGTGACGGAGTCATCGCGATCATCATCACGATCATGGTGCTCGAAATGGAAGCGCCGCACTCGGCCGACTGGGCGGCGCTGCAGCCCATACTTCCCGTATTCACGAGCTATGTGCTGAGCTTCGTCTACGTCGGCATCTATTGGAACAATCACCACCATCTCTTGCATACGGTGCGACACGTGCGCGGCGGTATCCTGTGGGCCAACACGCATCTGCTGTTCTGGCTTTCGCTGGTTCCCTTCACAACGCGGTGGATGGGTGACACGCACTTCGCCGCGGCGCCCGTCGCCCTGTATGGCATCGTGTTGCTCTTCGATGCCATTGCCTACACGATCCTCGTGCGCGTGATAATTGCGCACCACGGCAAGCACTCCGACCTGGCGCTCGCTGTGGGCGACGATCGCAAAGGAAAGATCTCTCTCGCGTTGTACGCATTGGCGGTACCCCTAGCGCTGTTCCAGCCATTGGCCGCGTGCGTGCTGTACGGGGTCGTCGCCGTGATTTGGTTGGTGCCGGATCGTCGCATCGAGCGACAACTGAGCCAATCGAATCCGTGACGACAGCGCGACGTGTTGCCGCGGCGCTGCTTCTGGCAACGTCCACAATCGTGGGTGCGCAGGTGCCTGACGGTCAGTTCGCTGACTCTGGGCCGCGAGCACCGATTCGTTCCGTGCAACCGTGCGTCGTACAACGTATTGTCGACGGTGACACGATCTCCTGCAGGGACCTTGGCAGCGTTAGGCTCATTGGCATCGACTCGCCGGAAAGGAATCAAAAGCCGTTTGGCCGCTCAGCGGCAGCTGCGCTCGCATCGATGCTAGGCGTGGGGGACACGATTCTGCTGGAACGCGATATCGCCTTGCGCGACCGCTCCCGGCGTCTGCTTGCCTACGCCTGGCGCGAGGGTCGCATGCTGAATTGGCTCATGGTTCGCGGCGGATGGGCCGTCGTCCTCACGATCGCGCCTAACGTTCAGTTTGTGGACGCCTTCGTTACCGCGCAGCACAGCGCCCGCGAAGAACAACGCGGCTTATGGGCTGTCGATGGGTTCCAGTGCCTTCCTGCCGAGAGGCGACGCCGAGCCTGCTGAGCTCGCCCTTTGCGCTACATGGGTCGCTATCTATGTTTCGACCTTCATCTTCCCGTCGTCCTACTGCCTAACTATGGCCACTCCGCCCGTCCCGCCCAGACTGTTTCAAGCCGATGTCACCTGGGCGACGCTCAAGCCTGACGAATTCCAGTGGCTGCCGTGCCTGCTGTGCGGATCGCCTAACCACGAGTCGCTCGTATCGCTCGTCATCAACTGGTCCGAATTCTTCATCGTCAAGTGTCCGCGCTGCGGTTTGATCTGGCGCACGCCAATGCCGGATCCCGGCTTCCTCTCGGACTTGTACTCGGAGAAGTACTTCAACGTCGCGGAGCATTCGCCCTCGCTCATCTATCAGGTGGGCATCGCCGACGCTGATGAGCAGAGCCATCAAATGCGGCGCGAGCGAACGCAGCAGGAAGTGCAGGATTGGCTCAGGCGCGGCATAACGTCGAAGAACGAGAAGGGTCAGCAACGCCGCTTACTCGAAATCGGCGGCGGCCGAGGGTATCTGCAGCTCGCCGCGCAAGAACAAGGGTGGGACACGCTCGGCGTTGAGATCTCACCGCACGGCATCAAGTCGGCGATCTCAAAGGGCTTCATCGTGCTGCCGATTCCGCTCGACCAGCTCTGCGAGAAGTACCTGCCGCACGTGAACTACTTCGATCTCGTCGTCTTCTTCGACTTCCTCGAGCACGTGACGGACCCTGGCCTCGTCTTGCGCATGATTCACTTCACGCTCAAAGACGATGGGCACATCATCCTGCGCGTCCCGAGCACACGCCAGGTGCCCAAGCTCCACCTCATCGACCACATCTGCCACTTCACTCCCGAAACGCTCCAGATGCTACTCGAGCGCGAAGGGTTCAGCATCGTCGAAACGCACCACAGCGGTGTGTTCCTCGCGCCCAGCGGCGACCAGATCGACAACCTGACGGTTACAGCGAGAAAGCGGCCGGCATAGCTGCCGCCAGCCGGAAATGCTCGCCGCGTATCCGCTCCCTGCTTTACGCTTCCGTTCGCCGGAGGTCTGCGCACTGTGGGAGGCTTGCAGCGCGGGCGAGCGTGCTGTGGAAAAGGCGCTACAGCCGCGCCACTGAGCGATTCCCACGAGCGCTTCCGATCGTCGTTGACATGGTGAGATCGGACACCAAGAAATGCGTTCTCTAGAGGGCGAACGAGTGCATTTTCCCGACTCAGCACTAGCCAGTCGCACGTCCGGGCGACGCGGCAGCTATCGCCGCCTTTGGGAAGGAATCTTGCCCTATGCGCCGACGGCTGGACGAACGCGTGCTCTAGAACCGCATTTTCGTGGGTCGGTTTTGCCGCTTCTTGGCGTGAAACGAAGGAGCAATGGTGCCTGAACTAGCTGTCGATACGCGCGTCAATGTCTGGTGCCTCCCCCTTCTCTGGCGGCTAGAGGGGAGTGCGTCTGGGTCGCGCGAAGGCGAAGACACAGGATTGGAACGCATGACGGCCATGCTGTCGGCCGAGGAGAAGGCCGTTGCGGCTGGCTTCGACTCGCCCGACCGGCGCCGCAGCTACGTCGTGGCACACGCGCTTTTGCGCTCGATTCTTGGAAAAGTGGCTGGCGTCGCGCCTAACGAAATCGTCTTCCGCTACGGTCAGCGCGGTAAGCCTGAACTGGCTGAGCCGATCCAGGGCCTGCAGTTCAACATGTCGCATTCGCGCGATGTCATGCTTGTCGCCGTCGCACATGGCCGCCGTGTCGGCGTGGACATCGAGCACATGGACGAGCCCGGCGATGTGCGTCGCATCGCCGCGCGATTCCTTTCACCGCGAGATCGCGACGCCATCGAACAGCTCCCCGCTGAACGGCAGCGCGACGCGTTCCTGCGCTGTTGGACTCGTAAAGAGGCGTATATGAAGGCGCGAGGCGACGGCATCTCGCGCCCGCTGGACGATTTTGAAGTTGCTGAGGCGCCTGACGCCAGTCGGCAGCCGCGGCTCCTAAAGGTGTCGAGTGACCCTAACGAGGCAGAACGTTGGGAGCTGGCGGATGTGCCGGCCCCGCGCGGGTTTATGGCCGCGATTGCCGTTGAGGGACACGGCTTCGAGGTCGTGCAGCACAGTCAGTGGACCGGGGATGTGTAGGCGGCCGCTGGGACGCCGTAACGCGGATTCCCATTGAGGTCTGCAGGCCGCTTTATTTCGGGCCTGGATCCTTAGTTCGAGCAGTCCCGTTTTTCACGCTCCGTGCATCTCCAGGAGGAGATTGTTGAATGACGCAGGTTAAGAGGAAGCCGGTGGTGATCGCCGGCGGTGGACCCGCAGGAAGCGTCGCCGCGCTGTGCTTACGCAAGCTCGGTCATGAAGTCGTGCTGTTCGAGCGCCAGAAGTTCCCGCGCTACCGCATTGGCGAATCGCTGCTGCCGGGCACGATGTCCATCCTTACGAGGCTGGGAATCGCGGACAGAGTCATAGCCGCCAACTTCACCAAGAAGCGCGCTGCCACGTTTATTTGGGGCGGCGGACGGCCACCTTGGTCCTTCACGTTCGCGACGCCGAAGACCGCGCCATGGACGTTCGATCATTCCTATCAAGTCACGCGCGCCGAGTTCGACCAGATTCTCCTCAACGCGGCGCAAGAACGCGGCGCGGATGTACGTGAGCTGCACGAAGTGAGTGAGTTCGAGTTAGGCGACGGCAACGGCCCGATTCAGCTCACGTGGAAGAACGGCGATCAGTCGGGAACGATGCAGACCGACTTCATGATCGACGCGACCGGTGCCAGTGCACTCGTTGGGCGCAAATACAATCTCCGTCAGTGGGACGAGTACTACCGCAACACGGCTGTGTGGTGGTACTGGAAGGGCGGCAAGCGCTACAAGGGCGATCTCGAGGGAAACATCTTCTCCGTGAGCTACGAGAACGGATGGATGTGGATCATCCCTCTCAAGGACGACGTGTACAGCGTCGGCGTTGTGACCGACGTGGGCGCGAATGAGAAGATCCGCAAAATGGGTGCGGAGGCGTTCTATCGCGGCGAGATCGCGAAGTGTCCGCTGGCCACCGAGATCCTGGCAACGGCGACGCCGACCGACGAGCTACGCGTCCTGCGCGAGTGGTCATACGACTCGAAGCAGCTGACCATGGGTCGCGCCTTCATGTGCGGCGACTCCGGCTGCTTCATCGATCCTCTCTTCTCGCAAGGCGTGCACCTCGCGACGTACAGCGGCATGATGGCTGCGGCCGCGATCGACTACCTCTACGAGCATCCAGAAGACAGCGCGCAGGTGCACGAGTGGTACGATCGCTCGTATCGCGCGGCGTATCAGCGGTATCACAAGTTCCTCGCGGGCTTCTACTCCTGCAACGGACACGAGTCCGACTTCTGGCGTGGGCGTCGCATCGCCGGCGCGAGCGATCAGCGTCTCGCGGGCAAAGAGTGGTTCATGACGATGACCGGTCAGAACATTGACGCCGGTGCGGAAGGAACGCGCGAGCTCGAAGATGGCGCGTCGATGCTGGCGACCCTCTGGCAGCATCG
>DASYRX010000105.1:0-23860 GCA_036003845.1 Gemmatimonadaceae bacterium
GCAAGCACCGCACTGCTGAGCAATGTCGCCAGGAAAATGGCCGCCATTGCCACGCCGTCGAACTTGACCGTGCCTAGACGTGGCAGGTCGTGCGGAAGCAAGCGCACAAGAAGTGGAATCGCAGACAGCGTGAGCAACGTACCAACCGCGGCACCGGCGAAGCCCAGCAGGCCGCTCGTGATCACACGCTCTCCACGCAAGCGACGAGTGGTGGCGCCGAGCGCCCGACGCAATGCGCGATCCGGTCCGCGCTGACGCAAATGAGCAAGCGTCAGCAGCGACGTGTTGGTGAGCACCAGTGCGAGCAAGAGAAGCGATGCCAGCGCCAGCGAGAGCAGCGCCGGTTTGACGCTCCCTGTCATTTCATCGGCGAGCGGAATGGCGTGCGCATCCCATCCTTCGCTCAGTGCTTTCTCTCCGAGTAACTGTGTGCTGATTCCTCCGAGCTCGCGATTCAGTACCTCGAGAGTGGCACCCGGTTTGAGCCGTCCGGCGACGACGAGAAAGCGCCCCCAGTTACGTTGGTCCTCCGTGATGTTGAGTGGCAACCAGAAGTCCTGATCGCCCATCCAGCCGAACTTTACAGGGACGAAATCGTTAGGCATTATGCCGACGACAATGTAGCTAGTCCCGCTCAAGCGAATCGGGCGTGCGATGATCGATGAATCCGCACCAAGCCGCTGCGTCCAAAACGGGTGGCTGATGACCACTTCTCCCGTCGGCGCTCCGGGCGAAAACCCTGGGCCCAGCATCGGGCGCCGGCCGAGAAGCTCGAACAGGTTCCGCGACACCTCCGCCCCGAAGACGCGCTCAGGATCGCCGCGCCCTTGCCATACCTTGCTCGATGGCATGAAGGCCGTGACAGCTTCCAGCGTTCGGCTGCGCGTGCGCCAGGCGTCGAGCACTGTTGGGCTCACGACATTCCGGTCTGCGTTCCGTTGAATGTGACGCTCCCAAAGCGCCACAAGCCGGCCCGGCTCGTGATACGGCAATGGCCGCAGCAGCACAGCCGATGTGAGACTCGCGATGGTGGCAAGCGCAGCGATGCCTAACGCGAGCGTCGCAATGGCCGGGATGGAGTAACTGCTCGCGCGGCGCTGCGCGCGGAAGCTCAGCGCCACATCGCGAAAGAAAATCTCCAGCGCGTGCGTCAGTCGTTGGTCGCGTACCTCATCACGCCAGCGTTCGACGCCACCCAATTCGGCCAGCGCACGACGACGCGCCTCTGGCTCACTCAAGCCACGCGCAACATGCGCCGCTGTCTCCGACTCGATATGAAATTGAAGCTCGTCGTCCAGCTGCGAATCGATGCGATGTGGACGAAAAACGCGCAGCAATCGGCGGCGTACCCCCTGTATGAATGCGCGCATCGTTAGGCGGGCTTCAAGACAAGTTCGACGGCCGCCGCGAATTGCCGCCAGAGCGATTGTTCTGTCGCCAGTTCCTTGCGCCCCGCGGCCGTCAGACGATACACGCGCACGCGACGCCCTTGCTCCGACAGCGAATCCGATCCGGCGATCACCCCGCGATCCTCCAACCTGTATAGCGCCGGGTACAGCGACCCCTGATTGACGTTCAGGACTTCACGCGTGCGCTCGCGGATGTGCCGCGAAATCCCCCAACCATGCAGCGGACCCGCCTGCAGCGTCTGCAAGATCAGAAGATCCAGAGTGCCTTGCAGCAGGTCCGATTTCGACAGCGCCATCTGGTGCCCCCAAGCTCACTACCAGGCGAAACGACGGAGGAATCGAACGCATGGCCACCTTGCGGTGACGTAGGAATGGAACCGACAGCCATACCTTGTTATTCGACAATAAAGTGCATGGCCCTATTGTAGAATGTCAAGGTATGGCTGTCTGCTCCATTTCTTCGTCTCCGCAGCGGTCGGTTGCGGACCCGTCGCCGCCGTACCGCCAGACTACGCGCGCAGTCGTTCGGCGAATTTGCGGCGGAACTTGGCGATCTTCGGCGAGATCACGTACGCGCAGTACGGCTGCGACGAATTCTGCGCATAGTAGTTCTGGTGATATTGCTCGGCGGAATAAAAGCGCTCGAACGGCTTGAGCTCCGTCACGATCGGCGCGTCGAACGCATGCTCAGCAGCTAATTCCGCGATGATCGACTCCGCGACCTCCCGCTGCTCATCATCGTGATAGAAGATGGCCGAACGATACTGCGGCCCAACGTCATTTCCCTGCCGGTCCTTTGTCGTCGGATCGTGAATTGAGAAAAAGACCTCGAGCACATCGCGATAGCTCACGCGCGCGGGGTCGAACGTGACCTGCACGACTTCGACGTGCCCGGTCTTCTTCCCGCATACCTGCTCGTACGTCGGATTCTCGACGTGGCCACCCGCATAGCCGGATACAACGCGCTCGACGCCATCGAGCTGCTGATACACGGCTTCGAGACACCAAAAACAGCCACCGCCGAGTGTGGCAATTGATTGCTGGGTTGTCATGAGAAAGTGGGAGGGGCTTACCCAAAGTAATCCGCCGCGAGACGAAAAGGTCCCGCTCGAGGAGGCGCGGCCTCTTCATCCAGCGCAATTCCTAGCGACAAGATGACACGGCGAGCCTTCACGTCCTGTCGAGCCGCGCATAGTATGCGCCGGCTGAATTCCTATCTATATAGATGCAGAGACCGCGTATCCGGGCGTCCCTTCTGGTAGTGGCATTCGTGTGGCTCGCGCTTCCCGCTCTCGCTTCTGCGCAGACCAGTCGGCCCGTCCTCATCGCCGGTCGAGCCGGCAGCGGACTGCGCATCGACGGTCGCCTTGATGAATCGGTGTGGAGCACTGCCGACTCGATCCCGAACCTAACGACAACCGAGCCTGTTGAAGGGGGCCAGCCTGTTGGCCGCACTGTGGTGCGCGTGCTCGCCAATGTCGGGACGATCATCATCGGCGTCCGAGCCGACGATCCCGAGCCGCAGCGCATCACCAGTTTCGCGCGCGACCGCGACGCCAGTCTGCAGAACGAGGATCACATCCGCTTCGTCCTGGACACGTATCGCGACGGACGATCGGGTTACGTCTTCGCAGTAAACGCGAACGGAGCGCGTTACGACGCGCTGGTAGCGAATCAAGGCGAGGGCGAGAACAGCGATTGGGACGGAGTGTGGGAGGCGGCGACACAACGCACCTCGACCGGCTGGTCCGCCGAAATACGCATCCCAGTGAAGAGCCTCTTGTTCGCACAGGGACTCACCTCGTGGGGGTTCAACATCGAGCGTCGCGTGCAGCGCTTGCAGGAAACAGCTCGCTGGGCGAGCCCTGTTCGCAACTACAGAGTCACTCACGTGAGCCGTGGCGGACTTCTCGACTCGCTTCCGGCGTTCACGCTCGGACTTGGGCTCGCCGTTAGGCCCTCACTCACGGCTGGATTGAATCGGCCGCGCGTGGATGCGTCCACGCAAAGTGAGGCAGATCTAAGCGGCGACGTCACGCAACGCGTGGGCGCCAACACGCTGGCGTCGCTCACACTGAATACAGACTTCGCTGAAACCGAAGTCGATACTCGCCGCACGAACCTCACGCGCTTCCCACTGTTCTTTCCCGAGAAGCGAACGTTTTTCGTGGAAGGCGCAGACATCTTCGACTTTGGGCTCGGCCTTGGCGGCAGCACCGGCCGTGGCAGCGACGTGCTTCCCTTCTTCAGCCGCCGGATCGGGCTGCTCGCTGGAAACGAGGTGCCGCTAGCCGTGGGAGGGAAGGTCAACGGGCGCTTGGGGCGCTCGAACTTCGGCGCGCTCGTCGTGCGCACGAGTGAGCTCGACACGCTGCCCACGGACAATACGTTAGGCGTCGCTCGTCTGCGTCAGAATGTTCTGGGCGAGTCGTCGGTTGGAGCGATCGCGACGTTCGGAGATCCGCTGGGCCGCAGCGACAGCTGGCTCATCGGCAGCGACGCCATTTATCAGACGTCGCGCTTCCGCGGCGACAAGAACTTCCTCGTCGGAGTGTGGGGAGTGACGATGGACCGTGACGGGCTCACGGGGCGCAAGAGCGCGTACGGTCTCAAGATCGACTACCCGAACGATCTCTGGGATATCGCCGGCACGTACAAGGTGCTCGGTGACGGCTTCGACCCCTCGTTAGGGTTCGTGCCTCGACGCGGAGTGCAGATCGCCACGTTGAACGTCAACTTTGCGCCTCGGCCGAAACGCCCCGTCCTGGGTCTCGATGTTAGGCGCATGCTGCACGAGCTCGAGAACACGCTCGTCAGTGACCTCGATGGGCATTGGGAGAGCTACCGCGTCTTCATGGCGCCGATCAACTGGACGTTCGAGAGCGGCGATCGCTTCGAGTTCAACGTCGTTCCGGTCGGCGAGCGGCTCGTGCAACCGTTCGAGATAGCCGACAGCGTGCTCATCCGGCCCGGCAGCTACCACTGGAACCGCTACCGCCTCGAAGGGGCATTCGCCGCCAAGCGAATCGTCAGCGGACAGCTCACCTGGTGGTTTGGCGACTTCTACTCCGGCTCCCTCGACGAGCTGAGCCTAACAAGCTCGTTCAAGCCGTCGCCGCTGTTCATCGTCGAGGTCAATGGGACCCGCAATGTCGGCCGACTTCGCGAAGGCCGATTCACGCAGGATGTCATCGGCACTCGCGTGCGGGTGAACCTCTCCAGCGATTTGCAGATCAGCAGCTACGTGCAATACGACAACCAGAGCGAAGACTTCGGAACGAACTCACGTGTGCGATGGGCATTCAGCCCGCTGGGAGATTTGTTCGTCGTGTACAATCACAACATGTCGACGCTCGATCCAACGGGAAATCGCCGCTGGCAGTTCGATTCGAACCAGCTACTTGTTAAGGTGCAATACGTCTTCCGTTACTAGCGTGAGCCCCCGAGCCCCCGAGCCCCCGAGCCCCCCAAGCCCCAAGCCCAGTGACCCGATATCGAGTTGAAGTAGCGCTTCTCGCCTTGTTTGGCGGTTTCGCCTGCTCCGGCGGCGACAAGAAGTCCGCCGCAGACTCTTCCAGTGCCGCGCCAGCGCAGAATTCGACGACGATCATGGCGCAGGAATTCACTTTCGAGGCACCTGATACGCTCCCGGCGGGATTCACACGTGTGAACCTCATGAACCACGGCACTGAACCGCACCACTTGGTCGTTGTGCGGCTCGATAGCGGACATGTAGTCGGGGAATTGCTACAGAGTGTCAGCGCCGAAAAGGTCCCCAATTGGGCCACCTTGTTAGGCGGGCCGAATGTAACGATGCCCGGAGCGACTACGGAGACCACGATCGAGCTTACGCCCGGGAACTACGCGATCCTGTGCGTGATTTCATCGACCGATGGTATGCCACACGTCGCGAAGGGCATGGTGCGCCAGCTCACCGTCAAGGACGCTGCAACGGCGACCGTCCCACTCGCGGCTGACATCGAGCTCACGCTGAGTGATTACGCCTTCAAGACGTCTACTCCAATCACACCCGGCCCACACGTAATTCGCGTCGTTAACATCGCCGAGCAACCTCACGAGGTTACGCTGGTGAAACTGAACCCAGGCAAAACGATGCAAGAGTTCGTCAAATGGGCCGCGAAACCACAAGGGCCGGCACCGGGCGCCTGGTTTGGCGGCACCACGCCACTGTCCAAAGGGATCACCAGCTACATAGTGACCGACTTCACGCCGGGCGAGTATGGCTTCATCTGTTACCTGCCCGACGCGAAGGACCGCAAGTCGCATCACTTGCACGGGATGGTTGACCAGTTCAGGGTCGGATAGCGTCACCGAATCGTACCTAACGTGAAGCGGGGCCTTGCCTAACGGCTTGGCCCCTTTTTCTTGCACTCGGCGTGATCAAGGTCACAGCCCTGCCGGACGCTGCTGTGGCATTGTCATGGCCCTTCGCCTCGCAGGTACACCAGCTGCCTAGCGAGTCGCTCATGTTAGGATGAGTGGAGCGTGGTTCTTTCGCGGATTAGCAGCCGGCTGCGCGGACTCCCTCAGGCCGAGGCGCCTGATGTTATAACATTCGCCGTCTGGACCGGCATCGTGTTCGGACTGGCTGAAGGGGTGAATGCAGTCATCCGCCGCCGTGTGCATCACTTGCCGACCGGCGAGTACAGTTGGCCCGAGCTGCTTTGGATGCCACCGCTGGCGGCTGTGATCACGCTCACGCTCATTGCGCTCGTGGTGGTGTTAGGCGATCGAGCCATCCGCGCTCGTGGGCGCTTGCTTCGATTCGCCCCCGCGCTACTCGTGGGACTGGGCGTGTATGGAGCCGTCCGCGCCATTCGGCCCGGCATCCACACATGGGCGGCGCTGACGCTCGCAGCAGGATTTGCCGTTGCCTTGGTGCAACTTCCTGCTACGTGGCTAAGCGGCGTTAGGCGAACGCTTCGCTGGCCGCTTCCCCTTGCCATGAGCGCGTTCGTCGCATGGGCCTTTGGTGTCCCGTGGTATCGGCAGCACGCGGATCAACAATCTCGCAAAACGCTGCCGCCTGCCGCAGCCGATGCGCCGAACGTCTTGCTCGTCATTTGGGATGCGGCCCGCGCGCAGAGCCTCTCGCTCTATGGCGCACCGCGTCCTACGACTCCGAAGCTGACGAAGCTCGCACAGGGCGGAACCGTCTTCGAGCACGCCTTTGCCACGTCATCGTGGTCGCTGCCATCGCACGCGAGCATGTACACAGGACGCGACGCGCACGAAATAGAAATCGGACGCACGATTCCGCTTGACGACACGTATCCAACGCTTGCCGAAGTCCTCGCGCGTCGTGGCTACGTCACTGGTGGCTTTACTGGCAATCTCTTCTACGGCTCGCGCGACTTCGGCATCGGGCGTGGCTTCAGCTGGTACGATGACGAAGCCCCGGTTTCAGTCACTAAAATCGCGACCACGTGGTCGATTACTCGCCAGGCGCTGACGCGCTGGCGCCTCCACTCCGGCAATCATCAGTCCGTCGTCCGCCGACACGGTGACGACGTACGTGAGGATTTTCTGCGCTGGGTCGATCGGCGAAACGGCCGCCCCTTCTTCGCATCGATCAACTTCTTCGACGCACACGCGCCCTATCTCGCACCACGCCCATTCAATCTCGCGTTTGCGAAGGAACAGCCGCGGTACTGGACGGACTGGGAGAGACCCACAGACCCAAAGGTTCTGCGCGAGCTCGAAACAGCGTACGAATCCTGCGTACTGTACCTCGATTATGAGTTGGGACGACTGATCGAGTCGCTGCGAGCGCGCGGTCTCCTGGACAACACGCTCCTCATCGTTACCGCGGACCACGGCGAGCAATTCGGGGATCACGGCGCTCACCTTCAGGGCCACGAGCGCAGCCTATACGCCTCCGTCTTGCGCGTCCCGCTCGTTATGCGCTTCCCCCACAGGGTACCTGCCGGAGTGAGGCGCTCCGAGGTCGTGAGTATCCGTGACATCCCGAAGACGGTGCTCGATGTCCTCGATATCGAAGCGGAGGAATACTTCCCGGGCGTCTCATTGTTGCGTTACGCAACCGGCACGGCGACCGAAGCGGAGATCACGCAACCACGAATCGGTTATCTCGAGCCGAGCAACCTGTTCGGGGCGGAACTGAAGCGGGCCACTCGGGAGCAGCATCGCTTCTCGGTCGCCACGGGATCACGGCACTACTTGGTGAACAGATCAGGCGTCGAGGAGCTGTATGACTTCGTTCGCGACCCGTGGGAGACGCGGAATCTCATGCGCGACAGCAGTGTGGCGTCGGCAGTCGTAAGGTTCCGAGCAATCTTGGACAGCGTCGACCAAAAAGTGATGTACGGCCGAGTTCGCTAGCGCCTAACGGCACTTCCGTAGTGCGCTCTGCAGTTTGACGTCATCAATTCGTCGGTCGGTCGACTAGCTTGCGAGCTCGATGAGCGTTCTCGATCGCGTTAGGAAGACAGTCGGAACGATGCCCGAAGTGACAGTCGCCGCGCTCCTGGTGATCGCAGCCTGGTGCGGCATCCTCTTCGGCTTCGCCGAGGGTGCCAACGCCGCGATACGACGCCACATCCATCACATCCCGACGGGCGAATACACCTGGACTGAGCTCCTCTGGATGGCGCCTCTGGCGGCCACCATGACGCTCGCCGTCGTCGCGTTGGTTGCCATACTCCTCGATCGCGCAGTCCGTGCGCGTGGCGCGCTGCTGCGACTCGCGTCGCCATTCATCGTCGCACTCGCGGTATTCAGCTTGATTCGGTCGTTGCGCCCCGGTATCGCCGGCATCGCGGCGGGCGTGCTCGCCATGGGATGTGCGGTTGCGTTCGCGCGCATCTCGTCGACCCGCCTGCAAAAGGTTACGCGCGGCGCGCGCTGGCAGCTTCCCGTTGCGATCGCTGCGCTCTTCCTGTGGGCCGTCGGCGTTCCCCGTTACAGACAGTTTCAGGAACGACGCGCCCGAGCAGCACTGCCAGCAGCGGCGCAAAGCGCACCTAACGTACTGCTCATCATCTGGGATACGGCCCGCGCGATAAGCCTCTCGCTATATGGATACTCGCGCGCCACGACACCGCAACTCGAAGCATTCGCGAAGGGCGGCGCTGTTTTCGATAGAGCCTTCGCCACGTCATCGTGGTCGCTCCCCTCGCACGCGAGCATGTACACCGGGCGCGACGCACACGAGATCCGCATCAATCGTGATATCCCGTTGGACGGCACGTTCCCAACGTTGGCCGAGGTTCTTTCGCGCCACGGCTACGTGACCGCGGGATTCACCGGCAATCTCTTCTACGGTTCGCGCGACTTTGGAATCGCGCGCGGGTTCGCCTGGTACGACGACGAAGCGCCCGCTTCACCGTCCAAACTCGCGAGCACGTGGACGCTCACGCGCCGCGTGCTGGATCCGTGGCGGCGCTGGCGCGGCAACCATCAGGAGATCGTTAGGCGCCCCGGCAGCGACGTACGCAACAAGCTATTAGCCTGGCTCGATCGACGCGGCTCACGCCCGTTCTTTGCCTCGGTCAATTTCTTCGACGCGCACGAGCCGTACCTCGCGCCTGATCCTGCGTTCAATCTCTCGTTTTCAGCGACCCCGGTACGCTACTGGGAAGGAGACACGCGTCCGACAGATCCAAAGGTGCTCGGCGATCTGCAGACCGCGTACGAGTCGTGCATCCGCTACCTGGATCACGAGCTGGGACTCTTGCTCAACTCATTGCGCGATCGGGGGCTCTTGGACAATACCCTCGTCATCGTGACGGCCGATCACGGCGACCAGTTCGGCGATCATGGTGCACATCTACTCGGCCACGAACGCAGCCTCTATTCGTCGGTACTGCGTGTTCCTCTCGTGCTCGTGTACCCGCAGCGCGTTCCGGCCGGCGTGCGACGCGATGCAGTAGTCAGCTTGCGCGACATTCCAGCGACAGTGATCGACGCGTTAGGAATCCCGGAGACTAATGTCTTCCCGGGGATTTCGCTGCTGCGTTATGCGTCGGGCATAGCGACCGAAGATGAAATCGCCACGCCGCGCTTTGCGCACCTGGACCCTAACAAGTTCTACCCGGCGGAGATGGACTGGGCCAACAAGCAGCAGCATCGCATCGGCGTAATGTCAGGTACGCTTCAGTACCTCGTAAACGCGAGTGCGCAGGAAGAGCTGTACGACTTCGTGCGCGATCCCTGGGAAACGCGCGACCTGAAAGGCGACAGCACGGCGGCCATTAACCGCTTCCGCGCAATCGTCGAGAGCTCGCTACCGGACTCGATGCGGCCGAAGCCACCGCGCGATACGTTGCCTAACCGCTAGTGCCGTTCCAACGGGGCGCTTCGGTTGACTCCATCGATGGCGTTAGGGGTTGGAGCGCTACTAGTACCGCCAGCTGCGGACATCACCGCCTGGCGGTGCCGTCTTGAGCATGCGCTCGACGGCCCACGGCAATACCATCTGCGGATAGCGTAGACGCGAATACGCGTTGGCACGCGTGTGGTCGCCGTTCCAGCAGTGTTCGTCGCGGTCGCCATAGTCCACCACTGCGTCGGCGGGCGGATCGGCGACGCGCAAGAACTTCTCGACTTCGTAGACGGCGTTGTTCAGGTAATAATTGTCCATGTCGCCGACGTAGATCCTGAGCTTCCCACGCAGCTTGGGGCCTAACGTTTTCCAGTCGCGCTGCAGGATGTGCGACAAATCGTAGTTCTGCTTCCAATACTCGGCGACGCTTTTGTCGATCGTGCCGGTCAGCTTGTTCCAGATCGGCTTGGGGTAGCCATCGGCGCCGGCTGGTGAATACACGGACTCCCACACGTCCCACTGATCGCCCGAACGACTCTTCGTGCCTAACGCCAACTCCCAGTGGTTCGCTTCCTCCAGCGTAACGCTGACGTGGCCGAGGTAGTTACGCAGCCCGGGACGTGGCGTGCGCTTGAAGCGACTGGGCATGAAGTACGCGTTCGTGTCGGCGTAAATGTTCACCACCGTGTACTGGCGAAAGTCGATTGGATCCGGACAGGCGACCCAAGCGCCGTTGAAGTCATCGGGATAGAACATCTGCACGGCCATCGCCTCCCATCCACCCGTCGATCCGCCGTACGTAAAGCGCGCCCATCCTTGGCCGATGCCGCGGAAACGCTTCTCGATCTCCGGGATCAGCTCGCGCATGATGGCGTCGCCATACGGTCCGTTGTTCGCGGAGTTCACGGCGTACGAATCGTCGTAGAACGGCGTCGCATGCTGGATCTGCACGAGCAGCACGCGCGGGAAACCCTTCCCTGTCCAATCCTGATAGAATTGCCACGACGCTTGCTGCTGAATGCGATTGTAGCCCGGCAGTGAGAATCGCTCACTGTAGTCCGGCGTTAGGTTGGGATCCGGTGGCGTCTCGCGCCAATTGTCCGGTGCTGTGGAGAAGTGGCCGTGATTGATCACGAGCGGATAGCGCGCATCCGGGTGTTCCTCGAATCCCCACGGCAACGTGACGAAAGCCGCGATGTACATGTCGCGGCCCCAGAATTTCGAGAGCAGGTCGGATTTGATGCGCACGTGCTTGACGTACTTTGTTTCTTTGAAGTCCGGGATCGGCGCGATCTCCTGATCCAGCGTTAGGCGAATGAGATCCGCCCTCGCGGGATCTACGTCGATCTGCGTTGGCGTCGAGTACAGGTTGCCCGGCTTCCTGCTCCACGCCTGACCTTCGCCCTTGTCCGGCGGCAGCTTTACGGTATGGCCGTCGCTGCGCCTGAACGTCTCGTATCTGTTGAGCAGCGCCTGCACTCGGTACGTCCCCTTCGGCACCTGAGACAGCGAGCGAATGGGAAAGCCGAACGCCGAGGCGTCGATCGTCTGCCCCACGCCGGGACGCCATCCGTCCACGTCCACGCCGAATACGAGCCCCGTATTCAGACCGGAGTTTACCTGGAATCGCGGTTCGCCCGTCGTGTCCGCCGACATGAGCAGCAACAGCCGCCCGTCCAAAGGCTGCGCGCTGCGCTCGTTAGGAAAGGTTACGCTGAAGCGAACGCGCGCCTGAGCAGCTGATTGCTGCGCGGCGCTGACGCTGAAGAAAAAAGTGAGGGCGATAACACGACGCATAAGTGCTCCGGCTTTCGAGGCCCGAAGAAGATCGACTCCGCCCTGCAAACATCAAGATCAACTACTCCACCGCGGACGAACGCGGACGCAACTACAACGAGCGCGGACTAATAGTTGTTAACGACGTCGTTTTTGTCCGCGAATGTCCGTGCTTTGTCGGCGTTAGTCCGCGGTGAAGCAGTTTATTGCAGTTCGCGCAATAAGGCCGCCACGTCCAGCGGCTTCAGAGTCATTTCGAGCTCACCGGCTGCATCGCGCGGCCATTCCTCACGCGGGCGATCGCGGTACAACTCGATCCCGTTGTCGTCCGGGTCAGCGAGATAAATCGCCTCACTCACGCCGTGATCCGAGGCTCCGTGAATCGCCACGCCGGAATCGACGAGCTGCCTAACGGCTCGCGCCAAATCCTTGCGAGTGGGATAACGGATGGCGACATGATACAGCCCCGTGTGCCCCGGCGGCGGCGGTGTGCCGCCGAGGCTTTCCCAGGTATTGAGACCGATATGGTGGTGATAGCCACCGGCGGAAACGAATGCCGCCTGACGCCCATACCGCTGCATCAGCTCGAAGCCGAGAACGTCCACGTAGAACGCCAGCGCTCGTTCAAGGTCAGCGACCTTGAGATGCACGTGGCCGATATCCGTGCCGGCCGCCGTTCGATATTTCGTTGCCTTCGCACCCATCGTCTTACTCTCGGTTATTAGCTCGCCGTTGGTCGCAGGATCTCGACGTCGAGAGAAATCTTCACATCGTCGCCGACCAACACCCCACCCGCCTCGAGCGCCATGTTCCACTTGAGCCCGAAGTCCTGGCGATTAAGGCGTCCCGTGGCGCTGAATCCCATGCGCTCATTGCCCCATGGGTCGCTGCCCGATCCTTCGTGAGTCACCGCCAGCTGAATCTCTCGCGTCACTTCCCGAATCGTTAGGTCGCCGATGAGAGTGAACTTCCCCTTTGCGCCCTGCACAATACGCTTTCCCTTGAACGTCATCCATGGATGATTCTCAGCGTCGAAGAAGTCGGGCGACTTGAGATGCGCGTCGCGCTTTGCCTCGCGGGTATTGATTGTCGCAATCGGAATTTTGACGTCGATATTCACGCCTTCCGGCGCCGCCGGATCGTACTCAACGGTGCCGCTGATGTCGCTAAACCAGCCCTTGACGGTTGAGATCATCAGATGGCGCACCGCGAACTCCGCGGTTGTGTGCGACGTATCGATCTGCCAAGCTCGTGTCGCGATTTCGGTGTTTGCTGTTGTAGTCATTTTTGAATCTCCGGTTCTTTCTCTACCAGCAGCTTTACATTGTGCTGCTATGTATGATTGATTTGTAAAGTGTTAGTGTTTTAAAAAATCCCTACTTGATCGCCGCCGAAAGCCGGCTGATTGCTGCGAGGTCGGCCTCGGAAAGGCCGTTCGATAGCTCGGCTTCTGCTTTAGCTAGTGCCTTCGCGCCAGCCTCCTGCTTTTCCCTACCAGGCTCAGTCAGCTCCGCCCGCACTGTCCGACGGTCGTTTGGGTCGTACAGGCGCCTTACAAGCCCTTCTGTTTCAAGACGATCCACGAGTTGCGTCACGTTAGATCTCACGCAGTTGAGCTTGGCAGCGATCTCACTTAGCGCCAGCGACTGTCGCGATTCTGCTAAGTAACTGAGCACCTTCAGCTTGGCGAGCGACAGATCGTGCTCCTCGAGAGCCTTCTCAATCCTGCCGCCGAGCACAGCGCCGGCCTCGATCCAGGCCAGCACAGGCCCCTGCTCTGGCTTGCCCAACCGCCCGCGAGATTGATTGTTCATGCATGAATAATCTAGCCATGCAGTTCCTCTGGGTCAATCCCTCATTGAAGGTCCGCAAGCACCCGGGGTCAGACTCCATCCCGGGGTCAGACTCCATCTCGGCGTCAGACTCCGAACCGCAGGAATGCGACGCATGGCCAGGCGGGAGGCATGTGGGTGCGCGTCTCAGCGTCTCAAACCTGCGTCATGGAGTCTGACCCCGGGGGGCCGTATCATGCTGTCCTCTTTGCCGGCATCGCGCAGAGCGACATGACTTTTCACGATCGAGCGACCTTTCCGCGTGGGTTTTCCTGCGCGAGCCGCAACTGCGGACTTAAGGCTTCGGGAAAAGATCTCGCGCTCTTCGTGAGCGAAGTCGACTGTGCAGCCAGTGCCCTATTCACGCGCAACCAGTTCCCGGGAGCGCCTGTGGTGCTCGGGCGCGAGACAATCCGCGGCGGTTCGCTGCGGGCGATAGTAGCGAACAGCAAGTGCAGCAACGTCGCGACCGGCGAACGAGGCCTGGAAAACGCGCGAAGGATGGCACGCGCGGCGGCTGCGGAACTCGGCACCAGCGCGGAACGCGTATTGGTCAGCTCCACCGGAGTGATCGGCGTCCAGTTGCCCATCGAGAAGATCGAGCGCGGCCTGCAAGGGATGAAGCGCGATCTAACGAGCGACCCGCTCGTCGGCGCGGAAGGCATCATGACCACCGATACACATCCAAAAGCTTTGTCGGCGAGCACGGAGGGAGCCACGATCACTTGGGTCGCCAAAGGCTCCGGCATGATCGAGCCGAACATGGCGACGATGCTCGTCTACATCTTCACGGACGCTGCGTTAGGTGCGCCCCAACTCGACCGCATGCTGCGCGACGCCGCCCACGTCTCCTTCAACATGCTGTCCGTGGACACCGACACCAGCACGTCGGACACATGCGTGCTGATGGCGAATGGATCGGCCGGCGCTGTCGATCAAACGGCGTTTGCGCGCGTGCTGACGGCCGGATGCATCCGGATGAGTGAATTGCTCGCGCGCGATGGCGAGGGCGCCAAGCATCTCTTACGCGCGACCGTGCGCGGCGCGGCCTCGGAGTCGGAGGCACGGCGCATCGCCAAGTCGCTGGTGAATTCGCCGCTCGTGAAAACAATGGTGCACGGAGCGGATCCTAACGTCGGCCGCATTCTGATGGCTGTGGGAAAGTGTTTCGATTGCACGATTCGCCCGGAGTCGACAGACGCCTGGATAAACGGCCACTCCGTTGTACGCGGTGGACAGCGGCTCGAGTTCGACGAGGCGGCGCTGCGAACGGCTCTGGCCGCCGAGACTATCGATATCGGCGTTTCGTTAGGTATTGCCGATGGATCGGCGACAGCGTACGGATGCGATTTGACGGCGGGCTACATCCAGGAAAACGCGGCGTACTACTCGAGCTGAAGGTCTTAACACATCCACTAGTCCGCGTTCGTCCGAGCTCGAAAAATACTTGAACCACAGAGGGCACAGAGGACACAGAGGAAACCAGAACATAAAATGCACTCCTCTGAGTTCTCGCTGTTCTCGGTGGTTTAATGCTTTGGAATCGAGAGGCAACTACCATGGTCGAGATGACGAGTCGTCGTGCGCTATTGCTGTTCGCCGCACAGACCCTGCTAGGTCCTTTGGCGATCCGGGCGCAGGCCACATCGCAGATTTCGAGTGCGATCACCGCCTGGATCGCGCTCGACGCAACGCCCGGGCGTGAGCGCACGATCGGCGAACGCCTAACGCGCGAGCTCGGCGCCGGCTGGACGAGCGATGTGTGGGGGAACGTCATTCGCCGTGTCGGAAGCGGCGCGCCCAGACGCGTCGTCGCCTGCGCGCTCGACGTCCCCGGCATGGTCGTCAGCCAGATCACTGAGGCTGGCTACATCCGGCTGCATCGCTCCGGAAACGTGCCGACGCATCCGCTCTGGGATCAATTCCACGAGGCGCAGCGGATCGCCGTGCTCACGAAGGACGGGCGCGTGCCGGGAGTCGTGGCAGTCGCCAACGGACATTTTGCGAGGCAACATCGCGGCGACACGACAGTTGTGAACGTGGACCAACTGTGGGTCGATGTTGGGGCCTCGTCGCGCCAGGGAGTCCAGGCGTTAGGCATCTCCTTGCTCGACCCGGTTATACCCGATCGGCCGGCGTGGACGTACGAGGGAAACGCGGCTGGCCCGGCGGCTGGCGCGCGAGCGAGTTGTGCTGCAGTCGCCGCAGTCGCCGCTGCAGCCGCCGCGCGACCTCCGGCTGGTGAAACGATCTTCGTCCTTTCGCAGCAGCGCAGCTTCGGAGGAGTCGGACTCGCCAGCGTTCTCGCGCGAGTCGGAACGGTCAATGCGCTCACGGTTGCTGACGCTGGACGCTCGGACGCCGCAGACGTTGTTATCGCACGCAGTCGTGCACCTAACGGTGTGCAGCGCACGCTCGCGCTGGACTCCGTACGGTTGATCGTCCCGCGAGTGCGCTTTGCCGGCACGTTTGTCGAATCCATTCACGAGACGGACGCGCGAGCGCTATTAGCCTCGGTCTCTCGGGCGGCGGGCGTTTCCCCGAGCGCGGACGCCACCTGGCCTGCGCCATCGATGGACACCACCCGAGTACTGACCCCGCGGAGTGATCAGTACGAGGCGATCGAGCGGCAGTTCTTCGCGCTTGCCGATCTGCCAGGCGTCCCGGGGCATGAGTGGCGCGTTCGCAATGCGATAAAGGCAGCACTTCCTCCATGGGCGCGAGACCGCGCCGTTGTCGACTCGGCCGGCAATCTCATTGTGAGCGCCGGCCCAGATCGCGATTCAGTGCTGTTCATGGCGCACATGGATGAAGTCGCATTCGAAGTCGAACGCATCCTGCCTGATGGACAGGTTACGTTAGGCAGACGCGGCGGAGTGGTGATTCACGCATGGGAGGGACAGCCTGCGTACTTGCACTTCGATCCCGACGCGTCTGGTCGAGCCGCCGAGCCGCTGCGCGGTGCGTTTGTACCGCGCGACTCAGCTCGCGTGAAATCGCCAACCAACCTCAATGCCTGGTTTGGACTCGACTCGGCGCAGCTCGTCGCTCGCGGAGTTCGCCCGGGGCTGGGTGTCACAGCTTATAAGCGCGGCGCACGCCTGGCGGGAACACGAGTGACCGCGCGATCGAGCGACGACCGCACGGGATCGACGGCGCTGCTGTCCGCGATTCAGCAGGTCGATCCATCGAGATTCAACCGCAAAGTGATTTTTGCCTGGAGCGTGCGAGAAGAGGGTGGGCTGAACGGTGCGCGCGCGTTCGCTGCGGAGCATGGCCGCGCGCTGCAGCGCGTGTACAGCATCGATACATTCGTTTCGTCTGATACGCCGCTTGAGTCGCCGCATTTCGCATACGCACCGTTAGGCGCCGGCGCCGTTTTTCGCGGGCTGGATGACGGAGCCATCGCGCCAGCCAGTGAGCGCGAGCGCATCGAAAAGCTGGCGCGAGCAAGCAATATTCCCGTGCAGATCGGGACGACGCACGGTGCCACCGACGGCTCGGCGATCGCTTTCTTAGGCGCGCCGAATACGAGCCTGTCGTGGCCGGGGCGCTACTCGCACTCGCCCGGGGAGGTCCTCGACCTGCGTGACGTTCAGGCGTTGGCGCGCTTGATTGTCGCCATAGCTATGGAGCGTTGACGCTCACGAAGCGGTGGGGCACTTCAGCGAGGGCGCTCGACCAAACCGCGCAGCGCGTCGCGTACACGCGCATCGTCAAACTTGCCTAACATCGAGATCGCGCGGCGCCGCTGATTCGACTGCGTGTCATCGCGTGCGATCGCCAGCAGCTTGTCGACCGCGGCACGCGAACCATCTCGCGCGAGTGCATCGATGATGGCGCTTCTGATCTCGGAGTCGCCCACGTTGTCGTAGAGCGAAATCAACTCCGTGACGGGCACTCCGGCACGATCAGCCAGCTCAATCGCTCGCCTTCGCTGTCTCACGTAGCCTGTGTCACCGCGCGCGATCGTGAGGAGCCACGTGGCGTTCGTCGAACCGCCGATGGACGCGATCGCCGAGAGCGCAGCGTCGCGCTGGTGTTCCGATGTGAGCTTGGGATAGAGATCGCGCAGGAATGCGGCGTCCGCAGCGGATCCGTACTCTCCACCGAGGCCTTGAATCGCGGCGCTACGTGCTTCGTTAGGCATGTCTGTGCGCGCCGCGGCGCGACGCAGAAACTCGCGCGCGCGCGGGTCGCCGGATCCGGCGAGCGCTTTCGTCGCCGCGCCAGCGAGCCAGGGATCGTTGGCATTGAGGGCCAATTCTTCGAGCGACGTAAAGCCGGCCCCAGCGTCCAGGCGCAGCAGCGCGCTGAGTGCGGACTGACGCACTTGTTGGTTGTCCTTTTCATCGCGCGCGAGCGCCGCCAGGCGACGACCAGCGTCGCGGCCACCGACGCCGCCAGGTTCATCAGCACGCTGCGCCAGATGACTCATGGCCCTGCGTCTGAGCTCCCGTGGCCGCGCGGTGTTCTGAACGATTTCAAGCAGGACCGGGCTAACGACCGCGCTGTCGGCAAGAGACGCGGGGAAGATCGCGTCGCCGCCTGTACGCGCGTCGACAGTCTGCGCGATGCTGAGCAAGTAGGCCGCAGCTTCGCGTGCCGGTACACGTCCGATGTTTGTCGCCCCTTGCTCGCTCTGCAGCGGACCGGCGTACGTTTGCAGCTTGACAGTCGTGCCTTCAGCTCTCGTTAGGAGCACCCGTACGGGGCCGTCCTCACACGGCGCGAGGCGGGTCACGTCGTTGAATGTGCCGTGCCACGAGCTCGCGTCCACTCGCATCCAATAGCGACCGTCACCGCAGATCCCAGGTCGCGCCGAGTAATTGAATTCAACTTCGCCATCGCGCACTTGCGCCACGCGCCGGTCGAGCGATTGCGCCGATGCAGCATGAGTGAGCGTCGTTAGGGTGGCGCCGGCCAGCAGCCAGCGCAGGGAGCGTCTGGTCATTTGGAAATGAGCTCCAGCAAGAGTCGTGTGGCGCGGGGATCATTCTTGCGAGTGAGAGCGCTGATCGCGGATCGGCGGAGCGACGGATCGGTGCCGTTCTTCGCGATGTCGAGCAGTTTGTCTGTGGATTCGGGCTCGGGGCGTCTGGCGAGTGCACCGATGATGTATTCGCGTACCATGCGCGACGAGGCGCCGTCGTACATCTTGCCCAAGTCGGCGATCGCCATCGACTGTCCTAGTCGCTGCAAGATTGTCGAGCGTACTTCCGATGGCTCGTCCTCGTTCCGCAGAATTGTCTGCAACCAAGCTTCGTTCTCCGCGCCACCGACACGCGCGATGACGCTGACGGCTCGCTGTTTGAGCGATGTGCTGCCGAGTCTCGGATAGAGGTTGCGCAGCCACGCTGTTTCGTCCGACGTTAGGCGCTCGCGATCGAACGTGGAGATCGCCTCGCTGCGAAGTCGCTCGGGGGCATCGCTGCGTTCAACCAGTGCGCGCACGCGCTGAAGCGCGCGCGGATTCGGATGACTCGCGAGTGCTCGGATCGCGGCGCGCTGGATCCGCTCCTCGTTACTCGAACGCAGCAGGTCTTCGATGACTTCGAGCGCGGCATCGTCGCCGATGCGACCGAGCCAGGAGATCGCCTCCACGCGTACGTCGAGTGATGGATCAGTCCGGGCGACGTTCGCGAGCACTCCCGTTGCACTCTGGTCGCGACGATTCCCGATCAGGAAGATCGCGTTGCGGCGCAGCTGTATCGAGCAGTCATCCTTGCGATTGAGCACCTGCTGAATGAGCGGCGCCACTGTCTCGGGATCGCTCTGATAGAGGGCGCGCAGTGCCTCGACCCTAACGCCTTGGTCTTCGTCGTTCTCGCACGACTGTCCCTGCTGCGCCGCTTGCGCGAGCTGTCGCTGCGCGCCCGCGTCGCCGCGCTGCGCGAGCGCTCCCAGAATGCGCGCTTGCAGCGTACCGACATCGGATTCTGTTTTGGCGCTCGGGTACTTCGTTTTCTGTGTTTCGAGCGCAGTCAGTGCCTCGCGTAACTCGGCGACGCCGCCGATGCGATACAGCGCGAATGCTTGCCAATACAGCGCTGAGGCTGCGTACTGCGACGTGGCGAACTTCTGCGAGATCTCGCGGAAGGCACCGGCTGCCTGACGATACTCGCCGCGATTGAGTAGCTCGCGCGCGCGGCGATAGAGTGAGTCGGCAGGATCCTCGGGAGCCCACGCTGGAGGCGCTCTATCTGAAATCCAAGCCGTCGGCGTACCCTTCCACGGTTTTTCCGGCTTACTGAACTGCTTGTCGGACTTCGGCGTGAACTGCTTGTCCGGCTTCGGGGCGAACTGCACGAAAGGCATCGCCTGCATTGGCGGCACAGGCGGAGTCGGGGCGACCTCCGGTGTCGGCACGATGTGTATCCAGGGCTCCATGAGAGGTGCGAGCTCCGGAAGAGGCTTAAAGTCGTGCAGGAAGAACGGCTCCGGAGTCAGCATCGGCTCGTGCCATATCGGGAGCTCAGGCAGCTCCGGAAAGTACGGCATCTCCGGAAGCGCGGGCAGCTCGAACATGTGCCATGGTTCCGGCTCGGGAGCGAAGGAGTGCCACTCTACGGGCGCGTTCGGCGTCCGCGTGCCTTTCGGAGGTCGCGGCGTGACGGGGCGCTCGGGCGTAGGAGCCACTTTCGGGCGCGCGGGCGGTTGAGCGCCTAACGTGGCAGCGTAAAGGACGACAATCAGAATGGAGGATCGAATCATGTTAGGCGTTCCTTAGTTGTCGCCGCTGAGCGACGCGACCGCTGTGCGGATGCGCGGCACGACGTCGCGCTCTTCGAGCGCTTCGGTGATGATCTCGAGCTCCGCCGCGTTGCGTCGCGAGGCAGCAGGGAGCTGCGCGACCTGCGCGAGCACCAGTTCGAGATCTTCCAAGAGAACACGGAGCCGCTGGTCGCTAGCGACCGGCGAATCCAGCAGCAGACGGGTCGTCACGAGCAGCTGCTCAGCCTGAGCGGCAAAGCGCGTTTGTCCGCTTCCCTCGCTTGCTCCACGCGGCAGCGCCGCGAGCAGGACCGCGGTTTGCCCCAGCAGCTCCGTCGTCTGGCTACCGTACGGTTCCGCGACGCCGGCGTGCAAGGCAGCGGCCTGCGGTTGCGTGGCCCGGTCGACGGCGGAGAATCGTCCGATCGCCACCCCGAATACCAGCGCGGCGGCGACGGCCGATATGACCATCCACCAACGTGGCGTTAGGCGCTGCCGCGGGCGATCGAAATGCGCAGCCTCGATCGACTTCCACATGTCGGCGACGCGAGGCTCGGGCGGTACGCGCCAGCTGCGGCTCGCTTCCTGTAATAGCTCCTGCAGTTTCTCTTCAGTCATGGTCTACTCCCGCGCGTAGTCAGCCAGCGCTTGGCGCAGCTTGACACGCGCGTCGAAAAGTCGGGCCTTACTCGTTCCAACCGCGATGCCGAGCATCGCGGCGATTTCTACGTGTGTGTAGCCTTCGATGTCATGCAGAATCACCGACGCCCTGGCTCCAGTCGGCAGCGCCTCGATCGCTCGCGTTAGGCGTTCCCTGAGCTCCGGATCGCTCGGCGCGGTCGTCTCGTCCGGGACGTGCAAGGCACCCTCCAGACTCAATTCGCGAGTCCGCAGACGGCGCACCTTTCTGAGGGCGTTCAGCGTGACGCTCACGGCGATCCGGTGGATCCAGGTGCTGAACGCCGCCTCGCCGCGAAAGCGAGACAGCTGATCGAACGCCCGGATGAACACGTCCTGAGTGAGGTCATGAGTGAGGTCCTCGTCGCCGCAAAGCCGAAACACGAGTCGATGAACACGGTGGACGTGCGCTTCGTAGAGCGTACGCGCAGCTTCCCGGTCGCCGTCCAGCACCTGGGTGATTAGCGTTTGCTCGTTCGTGCCGCCCACTAATGCCGGCTGTATGGCGAGTCCCGTCATGCGATTCCTACCGATAGACACAGCGCCGCCCGAAACCGTTGGGGTAAATTTGGCGGCCCGGAGCACGGCAGCTGGGCCTCAGCGCGTGCTTTAGGCCCGGCGTAACCATGCGGCGGCCTGCAGTTTTTCGCATACCCTATCCATTGCAATGAGACTGAGTTCGAGCTTGCAGACTACCCGAACGTTGCTGTGCGCACCCCTGTTGATGTTGGGGGCGTCGAAAGCGCACGCGCAACGCATAGAAAACACACCGAGCCGGGAGGTTACGGCCCGAGAGGGGCGCGCGGCATCGGTGCGAGAGTCGCCGACTATCGATGGCAATTTGACCGACGCCGTGTGGGCAAGCGGGCAGCTGTACACTGGCTTCATCCAGCGAGAGCTGCGCGAGGGCGATCCGGTCACCGAGAAGACCGAAGTCCGCATCCTCACCGATGGCGAGGCGCTGTACGTCGGCGCGTGGCTGTATGACCGGGACCCGCATGCGATCATCCCGGGCGACAAGATTCGCGATGGGACGCTCACAAATAGCGACTACTTCGGATTCGTCCTGGACACGTACTTCGATCGCCAGAATGGATTCATGTTCGCCACGACCCCGTCCGGGATCGAGTACGACGGGCAGATCGTGAAGGAAGGCGAAGGAGGCGGCATCTTCCAGACGGGGCAGACGCGTGCACAGGCCGGCTCGATGGGCGGGTTCAACCTCAACTGGGACGCGAGCTGGACGGTCGCGACATCAACCGACTCGTTAGGCTGGTACGCCGAGTTTCGCATTCCGTTCGCTACGCTCCGTTACGGCGGCGGTGCAGAGCAGACGTGGGGACTGAATCTCGTGCGCGGCATCAGGCGCAAAAACGAGGAGTCGTTCTGGTCCTTCATCCCGCGTCAGTTCAGCGTGATGCGCATGTCGCGCGCAGGGACATTGCGCGGTGTGCAGGTGCCGGTGCGTCGTGTGGCGACCGTGACGCCGTACCTGCTGGCCGCGACCGCGCGCGACTACACTATCGACACCAAGTTCGATCCGACGGGTGAGTGGGGCGCGGACCTGAAATACGGCCTAACGCCAAGCCTGACGCTGGATCTCACATACAACACGGACTTCGCGCAGGTCGAGGTCGACGAACAGCGCACCAACCTCACGCGCTTTCCGCTCTTCTTCCCGGAGAAGCGGCCTTTCTTCCTCGAGAATGCGGGGACCTTCTCGGCCGGCACGCCGCAGGCCGTGGAGCTGTTTTTCACGCGGCGCATCGGCATCGATTCGTTAGGCAGCCCCGTTCCGATCCTCGGCGGCGGACGGGTCACCGGTCGCGTCGGCGGCCTGACGATCGGCGCGCTGCAGCTCTTCACCGACGAAGTGACTGGCCTGCAGCCCACGACGTCGTACTCCGTGGCGCGCGTCACGCGCGAGCTGGCGACGCGCTCGCGCATCGGCATCCTCGGCGTGCAGCGACGTGGCGACGGCAACAACGATTACAATCGCACCTATGCGGTTGACGGGCGCATCGGGATTGGCGATGCGTGGACGTTCGATTGGTGGGGAGCGAAGACCGAGACGCCGGGCCGTACAGGCGACGACGTCGGTTTCAGCGCGCGCGCTGGATATCAAACGCAGGACTGGAACAATTCGGTGCGCTACCTCGAGGTGGGAGAGGATTTCAATCCGGAAGTTGGCTTCCTCAACCGCTTCGGCGGCTATCGCTACTATGAAGTCTCGCTGATGCGGCTCGTCCGCAATGCGAACCTCAAGTGGCTGCGACAATGGAATCCGCACGTGAACTATCGCGGCTACTTCGACCTCGAAGGGAATTATCAGAGCGGCCAGATTCATGCTGACGTGACCGAAGTCGAATTCGCGAACGGCGGCCGTTTCGGTCCCGAGCTCAACTTCTATCACGAAGGTCTGCAAAACCCGTTTGCCATTTCGTCGAACGTCACGCTACCAGTCGGCCAATACGATTGGGCCTCGTTAGGCTGGGACTTCACGTCTAATCCAAGTGCGCCGCTTTCGATCACGGGCCGCTCGGACATGGGTCCGTTTTACAACGGGACGCGCTACGGAGGTAACGCGACGCTCACGTTGCGTCGCGGTGCCTCGTTTACCACGTCACTCATTGGCGACTATCAGGACGTACGACTTGATCAGGGAGATTTCACTCGGTCCCTTATCGGCTTCCGGCTCGGCTACTTCTTCACGCCACGCATTTTTCTGCAGTCGTTGACGCAGTATAACAATCAGGCGGCTGTGTGGACCGCAAACGTGCGGTTTGGATGGCTGAACACGGCGGGAACGGGCCTCTTCATCGTCTTCAACGAGGGACAGCAGGCGGACAGTTTCTTCGATTGGGTGCGTCCGCAGACGCGTTCGTTCGTCGTGAAGTACACCCGTCAGATCGGCACAGGCATGTGAGCATGTTGAGGCGGCACCTAACGAGCGTTGCTCTGCTCGCGCTTGGGTTGCCCGCGGCCGCTCAGGGGCCGCCGCTCGACGTTCTGCTAATCAACGGTCGCGTGCTGGACGGCGCCGGTAATCCCTGGGTACGACAGGATATCGGGATACGCAGAGACCGCATCGCGTACGTCGGTCTCATTTCAGTCGATCACCCCACAGCGCGAGATACTGTCGATGT
>DASYRX010000106.1:0-5501 GCA_036003845.1 Gemmatimonadaceae bacterium
ATCGTCGCAGCATGCGGGTCACCCATGTCATAGATGTGCCTCAGGTCGATGTCAGGACGGCTTCAATCGACGCCGCGAAGTGACGCCATTGCGAGCGCTCGACCGCGAACTGCTTTTTGCCGGCCGCAGTGAGTGTGTAGAACTTGGCCCGGCGCCCCTCGTCGCTCGTCTTCCACGACGCCGTGATCCAGCCGCGGTCTTCCAGCCGGTAAAGCGCGGGATAGAGACTTCCCTGCCCGACCGCGAACGCGTCGTGTGACATGTCGCGCAGCCGCTTCGAGATGCCCCAGCCATGCAGGGAGCCCGAGACAAGCGATTTGAGAATCAACAGATCGAGCGTTCCTTGCAGTAATTCGGCGCGGCTGGCCATGGGCTCCTCCGGCTTGATGCCTCGACATCCGACAACATGAATCTGAAAAGGGTTGTGTCGAATGTCGAGGCAACGTGCGGTGTTGCGCCCGCGATGCCGCGCTGGACCGCGCCGCCGCGTGGCTACGCCGACAGGAGTCGTGCGTCCGCTGAGCACAATGTTGCACTTGAGGTGGTCGGTGGGATGTCAAATTATTGACACCGCTTCTCAACTCCTGGATCGCACCGACGCTGCACGGCGCCATCGCGTCTCGAGTGTTCGATACACTGCTCGGCGTCGAGCCTCGCGATTTCAGCGCCGAGGCGCTAGCCGGCGTTAGGGCCCAGCGTGCTCGTGAAGAAGAAGGACGTCAGTGGCTCGCCGAGCAGATCGCGACGCGTCGCGAGCCGGCACATCAGCTCGCGGCGCACGCCGGTGTGTACGACGACAGTCTGTACGGGCCCATTCGCGTGTGGCTCGAGCGGGGGAAGCTCGCGATGCAACTCGCACGCGGAGAGATCGCGGACCTAACGCCCCACGATGGCGATTCGCTCTTTGTGAATTGGCGCGATCCGGTGTTTCACGAGATGCTGGCGACTCACGTGACGTTTGTGCCCGATGCTGGTGGACGGATGGCTCGCCCTCTGATGCCAATCGCGCGGGACACCGTAACTTGCCGTCCGTTCGGGGCGCTAATCCCCGGAAGGGGTAACCAGGCGCCACCTGCCAGGGGCGATGTGACGCTTGTGTGACGGTGCGGCATTGGCTTGCGGGATGCGACGCGCGCGACCATATCGGCGGCGTATGATCCGGGTCCTCGCGCTCGGCCAGTGCGGCATCGAGCTTGACGGCACGCGTGTATCGGCCGAGTCGGAGCTGGTGTTTGGGCTACTGCTCTACCTCTGCGCGCGCGCCGGCACGGCCGTCTCGCGCGATGAGGCACAAGCGCTGCTGTGGCCCGACTTAGCACACACGCGTGGGCGTCACTGCCTGCGGCAGGCAGCGTATCGCTTGCGTCAGCTCGGCGTGCCGCTGCGCTCGGACAATTCATCGCTGAGCATCCCGTTAGGCGAGGTCACCTCGGATTACGCCGTTTTGATCGCGGAGGGCGTGCCAGCGGCGGCGTTCAGCGACGCGAAGATCGGCGACGTACTGCCTGGTTACTTCCCGACGTTCTCGGCGCCGTATGGGGCCTGGGTCGAAGAGTACCGCGCGCGGCTCACGCAGCGCATCCGGCACGGTCTCGTGCGCGCGATCGTGGATCTGCGGTCCAAGGGCCGCTATCGCGAGGCGGAGCCGTTGGCGCGCGTGTGCCTAACCAGCGATCCTTTCAACGAGGTGGCGACGCTCACACTGGCTGAAGCGACGGCCGTGTTAGGCGGCAATCGGGCGGAGGCGCTTGCCATTCTGGACCGGTACGTCGACGAGGTCGGGAGCTCGCCGGACCGGCGCCTCGCCCTGTCGGCTTCGGTTCTACGCCGGCGGATCAGCGAACGCTTCGTCGAGCAGCGTTATGCGGCGCCGCCCGATCCTCCATTTGTTGGCCGCGAGGACGTGCTGGAGCTGATGGTGGAGAAGATGCAGGAGTCGGTCGCGGGCCGCAGCAAGATCGTGTACCTGTGGGGCGAGCCCGGCATCGGCAAGACACGTTTGCTGGAGGAGTTGTCGAAAGTCGCGCACGTGCAGGGCGTGAGGGTCGAGCGTTATACGGTGTCGCCTAACGATCCTGAGCGGCCTTTGGCGCTGTTTTCGTCGATCTTGCCGCGCATGATGCGGATGACCGGTGCCGTGGGGATATCGCCCGAGGCGTACGAGGCGATCCAGCGCTTTGTCGATCCTTCGGCGTGGGAGCGCGTTGATCCGCCGCGGACGGCGGCCGAGGCCGCACTGGTATTCGGCCGGCTCAAGTCGGGAATCTGCGAGCTATTCGAGGCATTGGCGGACGAGCGCGCGATCGCGTTGCTGGTGGATGATGTGCATTGGTGCGACGAGCGGTCGCTCGAGGTGTTGTCGGAGGTTGTGGAGCATGTGCGCGAGCGACGGGTAGCGTTCGTGCTGACGTCGCGCGATAGCTGCGTTGCGCCGGCGAGCCGGCGGTTGGCGGCGTTGTGTGCGCGAGCGGCGGTGCGGCGTTTGGACGGTTTGAATGCTGGCCAGGTCGAGACGCTGTTGGTGCAGATTGCGGAGCAGCGGAATTTTGCGTTGACGTCGGAATTCGTTAGGCGGACGGTGGATACGAGTGCAGGGAATCCGCTATTCGTATCCGAGTTGGCGACGCATTACGGGTGGAACGGTGTGCGAGACGATTTGCCGCACAACATGCAGTCGTTGTTGCAGAAGCGTCTGTACGCTCTGAGTTCTGAAGCGCTTTTAGTTTTTCAGACGTGTGCGATCCTTGGGGAGCACGCCACCGTCAGCCGTTTGGAGCGGGTTCTTGGAACAAGCCTGGGCTTGCTCGCCATCCGGCTGCAGGAGCTCGAATTGGCTGGCTTGCTCGTATCCCGGAACGAGACCCTGAGTTGTCGACATCACCTGCTCGCGCGCGAATCGAGGCGCGCGTTGACTCCAAGCGTAGCCGTCGCGCTCAGCGCAGCAACGGCGAATGTGTTACGCAGCGACCTCGACGAACGATTGGATCGCGGGCTTGCCGATGCGTGTTTGCTGCACCTTGCAGAGGCGCACCAATCAGCGATCGGCGTAACGCTTGCAATAGAGCTCGCTAAGCGTTTCCTGCTCTTGGGGTTGCCTAACGACGCACGCAATCTGGCAGATGCCGCATTGAAATTGCATCCCGTAGGTGATGCAATGATAGAAATCCTTGGGACGCGATTGATCGCGGAACGAACGTCAGGAGCATGGACGGCGGTTAACAAGACACTTGCCGAGTTGCAGGATGTCGCGGGACCGAGCCGTTCGCTGGACCACGATGAAATCAATCGCATTGCGTTTGAAACTCGTCTCTTCCTAGCTGATCCCGGGGCGCGCGGAGTCAATCACCAACTCGCCGCGTTGCGTAGCACGCAACTGTCATCTTCAGCCCATAAGACAGCCGCACTCAATGCACTAATCGCTTGCTGCGATGCCTTTGATCGGAACACAGCGCGCGAGGTGTACGACGCGGTGTTCAGGACCACACAGCACAGATTCGCCACTGTCGACGACCTTCGCGGCCGACTGGTCTTTCATACGAGCTTTGGCTCCCTCGATGAAGCTATGGCGGTAGCGGAGGCACTGAATAGTGGATTCTGCTCCGATGCAGAACGAAGCTATAGGCAAACACAGATTGTTAGGTGGTGCGCTCGGCCTTTCCATTTGGCCGCTGACGAGGATCGAGCTCAGTCAATCCTTTCGCGAGCCTCTGAACTAGCTCGAGCCAAGGGCGAGATGGGCGAGGCGTGCGAGTGCGCCGCTGCGAGCGTCGAATTTGCGCTCGACCTCGAAGACAAGACTACTGCTTCCATCCGACTGGAAGAGCTGTCAAACCTATCCGACATCCACCGATCGCCGTATGGAGATGCGTCATTGCTGCTTATGCGTCTGCGGACAGCAATCCTGGAACACAACCCTGACGGAATTAGCGCGACCATGGCAGCAATTGAGCGATGTAAGCTGCCTAACTGTGCCGCTGCAAACCTAACGTTGACAGCCTGTCGACTGTGGACGGCCAGCTTGCTCCGCCTCACGCCAGCCGACTCTGATGTCGCATCCGTCGCCATGGCATCTGATGATGCGATGGCTTCTATGGAAATGGATTGGAAGGTTGCGGCGCTGTGTTCCCTTGCAACCCAGGACGCGCGGCTGGCGAACCATGCACACCGCGCCGTTAGCAGATACCTGGGCACACGAAGGCCTCGATACTCTCTGCCAGAAGTGGTGCTGTCGTTTGTCTCGTAGCTATTGCAGCTAAGCAGCCGGAATGTCTTCGCTGGTCCTTCCCACCACTAAGAGACTTTCCGCTCGGCCAGTTTCGTCTCGTGCTGCTGGATGGATGTGTAGAGCTGCGCCCAAACGTCGGGGCGCAGCACAACCTCGCAAAGTCCTGGATCGAACTGCTTTCCCTTGAACTTCACGAATTCCGAACGAGCGTCTTCCATACCCAGTGCGCGACGATAGGGACGGTCTGTGGTGATCGCGTCGAGCGTATCAGCAAACATGATGATGCGAGACGTCAACGGGATCGCCTCCCCCTTAAGCCCGTCAGGGTATCCCGTCCCATCCCAGTTTTCGTGGTGGTGTCTAACTGGCGCAACCACGTCACGCAGACTTGTAAGCATTGCCACGAGCGCCGCGCTGCGCACAGGGTGAAGTTTCATTATCGCCCATTCTTCTGGCGTTAGGCGCCCCTCTTTGGCGAGGATCGGCGCGAACGCCTCATCAATCTTACCTACGTCATGCAGTAGGGCGGCCACTGTTACGCGCTCTACTTGCGCGCTCGTCAATCCGAGGGCTCGAGCAAGGATAGTCGATGTATTTGCAACGCGTTTTGAGTGACCAGACGTGTATGGATCTCGTGCTTCGATAGCAGCGACCATCAGATCGAGCAGCTCCTCTGTGACACTTGTAAGCTCAGTTGTTGTTCGGTATAGCTGCCTAACGGCAAGGAGCGGCAGCACCATGCCGGCCGTGCCAAAGAGGCCGAGATTGGCGGAAAGCCAAGCGAGGTAGAACGCGAAGATCGCTAACAGAAGCGTAAGCGGCGCTGTTGAAAGAGCTTTGCGAATTACCGTCTGAAACTTGATGTCTGTCGTGAGCGCGACGGCAGCGCCCATCAGCACTGCATTCGCAGCCCACGTGACTACCACAAGGACTGTTGTCGGTATCGCAATCCGCAAACCTGCGTCGACAAAGCCAGCGCCTTGTAACTGCCTTATGGATGGATCGGTAAGCGCCAAAAAGACCAGTGTCCCGAGCGAAATGCTCAGCGATACCTGCGCCGCGTTGTAGAAGATCTTGAGCGTCTGCCGCCGCTGTAGGGCGAACACCACCGTCTGCCCAGCAACCGCAAACAGGACCGTGCTCCACGAGGGCGCGATCAAAACTGAAGCCGTGATAGGAACCAGTCCTACAGAACCGGCCGTCGCTCGCCCATGGCTAAAACCAACTATTTCGGAGAGTGCTGCAAGTACAGCCAGCACAATCACCAGACCGACTT
>DASYRX010000107.1:0-13007 GCA_036003845.1 Gemmatimonadaceae bacterium
CGTTTCTCGCGCGGCGCGGATCACCGCGATTCCATAGGGGTCCGATTGCGCGATCCCTTCAATCGTTATGCGCCGCAGACCCTGAAGCGTGATCTGCACGGTGTCGCCGGGAAGGTTGATGCGCTCGTGTACACGAGCGGCGACGCCCACGCGTCCGACGAATTTCGTGTTATCGATCGGCTCATCGAGATCGCCGCTGGCGACGACGAGCGAGACGATCAGTCCGTGATCTTCGTGATCGCGCAGTAGCGCGAGGTTCTCCGGCGCACCCATCTGCACAGCAATGGTGCCGAGTGGGTAGACGATCGTCGAGCGCAACGCCATGAGAGGGAGCCGTGGCGGCAGCTCTGACGTGAGGATCTCATCTTTGCGCTGGAGTCGGGCCATCTCTTTGGGGCTGGGGGCTGCACTGGAAGACGCCCTACACGATCGGCCAATAAATTAGCGCGGCGCCACTGCGAGAGTGGTAGGCCACCCCGCGAGGCACAGCGTCACATCACGGACGCCGCCTAGCGCAATTTGCAACACGAGGCTGGTCGCGGGTACGGCAGCGAGTGGCTGGCCGGGCATCGTTCAGGAAACGCGCCGCCTAACGCAGGACTAATGGCCCTCCTGCCGAGCCAGAGCGATCGCGTGGCGTAGCCGCTCCAGCACGTCATCGCTCAGCTCAGTGTCAGGCACATCGAGGAGGGCCGCAACTGCGCGCGCTTTGGACCCGCCGAAGAACGTGCGCACGAGCTCGCGCAAAGCCGACCGCTGAGCCGTAGCCGGACGCACGACAGGGACGTACACGAAACTGCGTCCTTCGGCATCGTGCCGCAGATAGCCCTTAGACTCGAGGTATCGCAGCATCGTGCGCACGGCGGAGTAGCTGGGCGCGTCATCCAGGTTCGCTAGCACATCGCCGACGGTAGCGCGACCGAGTCGATAGACGACGGTCATGATCTGTCGCTCGCGTCGCCCAAGATGATCGAGCGTGTGCCGTGCAGCGCTGGAGTCGGTTGGCGAACGACTGGCCATACGAGCCGCCCGGTCACGAGTGGCAATAGCTTCGCACTCGACCCCGCGCCCCGCAATAGGAAGACTGCCTGGTCTGTTTCGCCACAGCCCAAACTAGGCTCCGAGCGATTACGTTTCGCGGCTCATGTTTGACGAGCTGTCCGAGAAACTAGGCGCCGCGTTCCAGCGCCTCCGCGGCAAGGGTGTCCTCTCGGAGAGCGACATCAAAGACGGCCTGCGCGAGGTACGTCGCGTCCTGCTCGAGGCCGACGTCAGCTTCCAACTGACGCGCGAATTCCTCGAGCGTGTGGAGCAGAAGGCCGTCGGCGTTACGGCGCTCAAGTCGGTCCAGCCGACGCAACAGCTCGTGAAAATCGTGCACGACGAGCTCACGGCGATGCTCGGCGAACGGCGCGAGGGGCTCCGCCTGAGCTCAGTCCCGCCGACGATCGTCCTGATGGTCGGCCTGCAAGGCTCCGGCAAGACGACGACAGCGGCCAAGCTCGCCAAGCGCCTAACGAGCGACGGCCGGCCGACGCGCCTGGTGGCCGCCGATGTCTACCGCCCGGCTGCTATCGATCAGCTCGAAACGCTCGGCAAGCAACTCGGCATTCCGGTCTACGCCGACCGCGGCACGCAGGACGTCGTGCGCATCGCCAAGGCAGGCATCGAAGAGGCGCGCCGCGAGCGCGACAGGGCCGTCATCATCGATACCGCCGGCCGCCTGCAGATCGACGATGCCATGATGGCCGAGCTTGGCCGCGTCAAAGCCGCCGTGCACCCGGACGAGATCCTGCTCGTCGCCGACGGCATGACGGGCCAGGACGCCGTGCGCATCGCGCAGGGCTTTGACGAAGCGTTAGGCGTTACCGGCGTGATCCTGACGAAGATGGACGGTGACGCGCGCGGCGGCGCAGCGCTCTCGATCTACGGCGTCACCAAGAAGCCGATCAAATACATCGGCGTCGGCGAAAAGCCCGAGGCGCTCGAGGAGTTCCACCCGGAGCGCATGGCGGGCCGCATCCTGCAGATGGGAGACATCGTCACGCTCGTCGAAAAGGCCCAGGAAGCGTTCGACGTCGATGAGGCGAAGCGGCTGGAGAAGAAGGTCAAGAAGGAAGGGCTCGACCTGGGTGACTTCCTCGTGGCTATGAAGCAGATGCAGCGCCTGGGCCCCCTGGAGGGCCTCCTCAAGCTCGTCCCGGGCGTGAACGCCAAGATGCTGCGTCAGGCGAATATGGACCCCAAGCGGCTCAAACACGTCGAGGCGATCGTGCTCTCCATGACGCCTGACGAGCGCAAAAACCCGGGGATCCTCAACGGGTCGCGGCGAGCTCGCGTGGCCAAGGGCGCTGGCCGCCCTATCAGCGAAGTGAATCGGCTGCTCGAGCAGTTCCGCGAGATGCAAAAGATGATGAAAAAAGCAGCCGGCGGAGGCATGCGTCTCCCGCCAGGGCTGTTAAGATAGAGTAGGTCTGAGGTCTGAGGCCTGAGGTCTGAAGGTCGCCGCGGCGATCATAGCTCAGACCTCAGAGCTCAGACCTCAGACCTTCTAAGACAGGTGCGCTCCGGAAATCCCGGAGATTGCGATGAGCCTGTGAAGTAGGAAGAACCTAACGAGAGGTACTGTCCATGGCCGTTCGTATAAGATTGCGCCGCGAAGGGCGCAAGAAAATCCCGCATTACCGTATCGTCGTCGCCGATAGTCGCAGCCCGCGCGACGGCCGCTTCATCGAGATCATCGGGCAGTACCAGCCGCGCGCTAAAGACGGTGGGCTCACGCTGAAGCAGGATCGCGCGAACCACTGGCTCGACGCCGGTGCGCTCCCGACTGACACCGTGCGTTCGCTCCTTCGGCGTGCCGGCATTCTCAAGGTGCGACACGAAGCGCGCGTCGCCAAGAAGCGGCGCGGGGCAGCTGTTGCATTGGAGCCTGGCAGCGACGCCAGCTAATCCTGCGTCCGCGCCGGCGCGAGTACGCGTCGCGCACGTTAGGCGCGCGCACGGATTGCGCGGAGAATTGTTGATTCGCTCCTTGACCGCCCGGGCTGCCGATGTCTTCATACCCGGGCGAATTCTCTACGCCAGCGCCGACTCCGATGCTCCGCCGCTTACGCTCAGCACGGCTCGCACGACACACGACGGCTGGCTGATCGGTCTCGCAGGGGTCGCCGACCGAACGGCCGCCGAGCGCTGGCGCGGTACCGAGCTGTGGGCCGAGCACGACGAGCAAACCGCGTTAGGTGGCGACGCACCATTCGCCGGAGACCTCGTGGGCCTCAGCATGCATCTCTTGGACGGTACTGTGATCGGCACTGTGTCGAACTACTTCGATCTCCCTCAAGGTCCCGTGCTCGAGGTGGAGCGCGCGGACGACAGCGTGCTATTCCCCCTGCGCAGCGAGTTCGTCGCCCGGATCGACACCGATCGAGGCGTGATCGTCGTCGATCCGCCCACGGGACTCTTCGACTAGTGCCGTTCCCACTCTCGCCTAGGCCGATGCCGCCAGACTTACTCGACTCCATTCGCCTTCGAGTATCGCCGCGGTGGCGAAATGAATTGGGACGACACTAGTGCTGCGACTCACGGTCGTGACGATCTTCCCCGAGTTCTTCGCCGGACCGCTGAGTCTCAGCATTCCAGCGCGTGCCGCGGCGGCAGGCGCCGTGTCATTTCGTGTTGTCGATCTTCGCGACTACACACACGATCGGCACCGCACGGTCGACGACTACCCGTATGGCGGCGGCGCCGGAATGGTGATGAAACCGGAGCCATTCTTCGAGGCCGTCGAGTCGTTAGGCGCGAAGCCGCCGATCGTTCTGCTCTCGCCGCGCGGCCGCGTCTTCACGCAGGCCGATGCCGCGCGCTACGCGAAGCTGGAGGAGCTGACGCTGCTGTGCGGCCACTACAAAGACGTGGACCAGCGCGTCGCCGACCACCTCGCCACCGAAGAGATCTCCCTCGGTGACTACGTCCTGAGCGGAGGGGAAGCCGCTGCGCTGGTCATTATTGACGCTGTCGCGCGACTTATACCGGGAGCGATTTCAGACAGCGAGAGTGCGGCGACCGACTCGTTCTTCGATCCCGGCCGAGGGATCTCGGCGCCGAGCTACACGCGACCGCCGGACTTTCGCGGCCACACGGTGCCTGACGTCCTGCTCTCCGGTGACCACGCGCAGATCGCGCGCTGGCGCGCCAACGAAGGGGAGCGCCTAACGAGCGAGAGAAGGGAGCGCGACGACGAAGTAACGGATCGCTGAAATACCTGACATACGTGTGCTGCCAACGCCGGCGAGTATTTCCCCGAGCAGCGGCACGAATGTGGCAATAGCGAAAAGACGTACGGCGCTGTAACTCATTCCAAACTCTTCCGTTATAAGGACCTGTGATGCAGCCCACGTCGAACTCAACCAGAGTGCTCCTCGCAGCGATTGTCGTCGCGGGGTCGGCGTGCGCTCCCACAGCGGCATTCCGCACGTCTGTGCCGCAGACCGCACGTGGCGGCGGCCTACTCGTGACGGAAGAGGGCCCGATTCTATTGGGTACGGAGCTCGATCCTCGTGGCTGCGGGGCCGTCACTCGGCGCGGCCTTCGCGGCTCGGCGCGGATGGAGCTGCGCGACGCCAACGCGGACGCAAGCGATGGCGGTGGTGGTAGTGAGCTCGAATATGAGCTTACCCTCGACAATCCAGGCCGACGCCAGCTCACGGGCGCTGTCGTCATCGTGCGAGGGGTCGACGAAGCCGCGCGCGCCGAAGGGCACACGGCAGTGCTTTGGAATGGACCGCCAATCAGCAAGGAGCGCGTGCGGATGCGCGGCATCGTCGCACTGCCGCGCCCAATTACGACCACTTCGGTGGCTGCCGCCCTGCGCGAGCGCCGCGCGTCGTTTGAAGTGCGCGTGTCGGCGCAGAACGGCTCGGTCGCGGCCTGCGGCACCCTGCGCCAGTAAAACCGACCGAAGAAAAGCTGTCAGCCGACTGCCGACAGCTTGTTGATCCAAACACCGGTCGTGGCTGGCGAGGTAGTAGCTTGAGTCACTGGGTCCGTTTACAATTCGGGCTGCGTACAAGCGGCGTTTTCCCCTCGTTTTCCCGTGCCCGACCCAGGGCCTGGCGGCTCAATGCATCCGTTCATCGAAACCCAACAAGAGTGGATGCGGTCGGACATCCCGGCCTTTCGGCCCGGCGATACCCTCCGCGTCAACGTGCGCGTTAAGGAAGGCGATAAAGAGCGCCTTCAAGCCTTCGAAGGGATCTGCATCGCGCGTCGCGGAAGCGGCGTAAGCGAGACCTTCACGGTTCGCAAAATCTCCAACGGCGTCGGCGTCGAGAGGATTTTCCCGGTACACAGCCCGATGCTCGCCGAAATCAACGTTGTTCGTCGCGGACGCGTTCGTCGAGCGAAGCTGTACTACCTGCGTCATCTCGTCGGGAAGGCCACGCGCATCAAAGAGAAACGCGTTCGAGTCATGGTGCCGGCTACTGAGTCGGCAGCCGAAGGCAGCGAAAGCTAAAGAGTCGCACGACGATGGCAGGTGAGAGCGACCGCGAGGTAGTGATACCGGAACGGCGAGTCGCATCTCCCCAACGCTGGACCAAAATCGAGAGGGCGCTGCGGCAGAAGTACGGTGAGTTGCTCGCCGGCGTCGATGAAGTTGGCCGGGGCCCCCTCGCGGGTCCCGTTGTCGCATGCGCGGTGATCATGCCACCAAATGACCGCGCCATCGCCGGCGTGGACGACTCCAAGCTGCTGCCGGCGGCCGTCCGGGAGCGCCTGGCGGGACGCATTCTGAGCCGCGCCATCGCTGTTTCGTTAGGCGCCGCCTCGGTTCGCGAGATCGACAGATTCAATATTTATCGCGCCAGCATCCTAGCTATGCATCGCGCGATCGGTCGTCTGCGCGTGGCACCGCAGCACGTGGTCATCGACGGCAACCGTATCGCGCACTTCACGTATCCGCACACGGCGGTTGTCGGCGGCGATGCGCGCTGCTACACGGTTGCCTGCGCGTCGATCGTCGCGAAGGTCACGCGCGATCGTCTGATGACGCGCTTGGCGCGACGCTATCCGGCTTTTGGCTGGGACCACAACGCGGGTTACGCCACACCGGATCACGTTGCAGCGCTGGAAGCGGGCGCACCGACTCGGCACCATCGCGGTTCGTTCACTCGCGTTAGGCAGCTCCTGCTCGGCTTTGAAGACAGCGCCGAAATACCCCTGCCGGACGTCGCCGAAACCTCCAAACCGGGCGCTTACCTCCCTCTGGAGTCCCCTGCGATCTCCCCCTGGACATTAGAAAAGCATTAAGGCGGGCAGGGTGTGACTAAAGTCACAAGCGAAATGGCCGGGCGGAATAATATTCCATCCATCATGCCGCTGCTGCGCGCGCGTCGTTTCGCGACGCGACGCAATTGTCACCAGCGTGCTCGACCATATATCCGGAGAGAGGCTACACAATGAAAAACGCAAAGCTGATCGCAGGAGCGGTTCTTTCCACGTTTATACTCGGAGCCTGCGCAACCAAGGGTTATGTCCGTAACCAGGTAGAGACGGGGATTGCCACGGAGCGCACGGCCCGCGTTGCGGGCGACAGCACCAACAGCGCAACCCTAACGAGTGAGATCGCCTCGGTTCGGTCCGAAATCTCGAGCGTTAAGACCGACGTCGCCTCGCTGCGCCGTGACCTGACGGCTTTGCGCGACGAGTTCGGTGCGAAGATCACCGCGATGGAAAACGGCATGAAGTTCGCCTTCCCAGTCACCTTCGCGTATGACGATGCGACGGTCCGCGATGAAGACCGGGCCCAGCTCGACAAGTTCGCGCAGGTCGTGAACAAGTACTATGGCGGCACGCTCGTGACGGTCGAGGGCTTTGCTGATCCGGCCGGAACGCAGTCGTACAACCTCGACCTCTCCAAGCGCCGCGCCGATGCGGTGGCTGCTTACCTGTCGCAGGCTGGCATGAGCAGCGTCACGATCAAGACGATCGGATATGGTGAGGCCCGTCAGGTGAATCCGAAGGCCGAGCGCGATCAGCCAGGCGCCCAGGCCAATCGCCGCGTCGTCTTCGTCATCGAGACGAAGGCCGGCGAAGCGATGACGACCTCCTCGCAGTAAATCGCTGGACCGCGCAGCAGGGATCCTCCTCCCCTGCTGCGTGCGGGCCCGGGCTTCATCGCCCGGGCCTCTTTTTTTTTGCGCGATTAGTTGGTCGGGTTTCTTGCCCAACTGCCGAGTCTCGCGATAGTGTAGTTCCTCTCGGTCCGTCAGGCCGCCGCCACTAGCCCCCATCCCGCCTAGCGTCCCAGACCTGTGGTCTCCGACCTCGCCTAAATGACCGCCAGACCGCTCCGCGAAAGCATCATCATTCGCCTTCTTGCCTACTACGGCGCGTTGGCAGCGACGGGTGCGGTCATCTGGTTCGTAGCATCCCCAGGTATGCGCGTGAGGCTGGCGCAGCTCTGGATGCCCAGCTTGCCGACGACGACAGTGGCAGACGCGTTAGGCCCTGCGGCCGCACCGGTCATCATCGTGCCGATGCAGGCGCTCTTTGCTTCGCTCGCAGCCTGCGCGCTCGCGCTTCCCGTAGCACGCGTCTATGTGTTCACGCGTCGCGCCCAGGGGTTTAGCCAATCGGTGGCTCACGCGCTGGTATTGCTTCCCACCGTCGTCGCTGCGATCACGGTACTCGTGAAAGAATCTTTGCCGCTCGCGTTTGCTCTCGCGGGAATCGTCGCAGCGGTGCGCTTTCGCAATACGCTCGAAGACAGCAAGGATGCCGTCTTCGTCTTGCTCGGTACGGCGATCGGTCTGGCCAGCGGCGTATCGCCGGCTGTCGGTTCGGTGCTCTCAATCGTCTTCGTCGTCGTCGTGCTCGCGCTTTGGACAACCGACTTCGCGCGCGAACCGGCGAGCCTCGAGGGAGAGCGCGCGAAGCGGCAGCTCGAGCGCGCGATGTCGATTGCCAATCGCACGAGCCAATTCGTGGCGCGGGTCGATCGTGAAGTGCTCGAGTCGCTGGCTCCTTCTCAGCTCGACGCGCTCGCCGAACGCGTTAGGCGGCGCCGCCGCTCCGCCGGCGACACGGAAGACGCCGACTCCGCTTCGCGCTACGACAACAAACTCGTCGTCGCCGTGAGCGACAGCGAGGCGGCGCGGCCCGTGATCGAAGCAGCGTTGGAGACATACACCAAGCGCTGGCGTTTCGATGGCCTACGAAACGGCAGCGAGAACCTGGCGACCGCGGTCTACTCCATCCGATTGCGCAAAGGCATACCGGTGGAATTGCTCGCGACCGCCGTACGCGAGGCGGCAGCGCCCTATGCCGCGGGAGTCAGCGTCGAATGATTCGAGTCATCCGTGCCGCGTTAGGCATCGTAGCGCTCGCCCCAGTCGTCGTCCTGGCACAAAAAGCCGACTCGGCGTCGAAGAAGAAGCCAGCTGACCCGGCCAAACTGCTCGGCAAGGCGGCCGCGCTTCCATTGTTCGCCAGTCACGCGACGCTCGAGTTCACGCTCGCAGCCGACTTTCGAGCGATCTCGCGCGATCGCGACACGCTCTCGGCGAAGCGCTATCCCGGCACGATCAAGATCGCGTCCGAGGCAGGTGGAACAGACACGCTGCGCATCCCCGTGCAGCTGCGCACGCGCGGTCATTTCCGGCTGCTGCAGCGCAACTGTCCCTTCGTCCCGCTCCGCGTCGAGTTCTATAAGGACAGCGTCAAAAAGACGCCGTTCGATGGGCAGTCAGGACTCAAACTCGTCACGCACTGCCGCAACGACGATCGCTACGAGCAGTACGTGTACGGCGAGGAGCTTGTGTATCGCGTGCACAACCTCGTCACGCCGCTCAGTTTCCGCTCGCGTCTGAGCAGCGTCACCTACACAGACACGGCGGGAAAGTCGTTAGGCAAGTTCCCCGCCTTCTTCATCGAGGACGAGCGCGACGTGGCCCGGCGCAACGGCGGCAAGATCCCGGAGCTGCGCGGTGCGCTGTTCGACGACCTCGACGCCAAGGAAGGGGCGAAATTCGCCCTCTACGAGTTCATGATCGGCAACACCGACTGGTCGATCTACGCGCTGCATAACGTGCGTATCCTGGCGTCTGAAGGCGCGCGCTATGTGCCGGTCGCGTACGACTTCGATTTCTCGGGGCTGGTCAACGCGCACTACGCCACGCCGGATCCGCGGCTGGGCATTCGCGACGTACGCTCGCGGCTGTATCGCGGTGGCTGCACATGGAACGACCACATCCCAGCCGCAGCAGCGGAGCTGCTGGCGCTAAAGCCGGCGATTCTGGCCGTCTACGACTCGTCCCCTGGCTTCCACAAAAACCAGATCAACGACGCGAAGTATTACCTGAACGAGTTTTTCAAAATCGTGAGCGATCCGCGCGAGCTCAAATACTCGATCATCGATCGCTGCAAGAGAGATCCGGGCGTGTAGAGCAAACTGAAGCCGTCAGCCGTCGGCTTGCAGCCGACAGCTGACCGCAGCGGACCGCCCTGGTTCTCTAGCTAGGCGCTCTGCAGCGTCGGCTGAGCGAACAGCTGTTGCCCGATCGCCTGAACGATGAGCTCACGCGCGCGTGCGATGATCTCTTCGCGTGACGGCGTCGTGCCGCCGAAGCGAGCGCGGAATTGCTCGCGTAGCTCATCCGGCGTCGGGATGTGCGGCAGGTGCAACTCGTGCAACGCCTGCTCGGCGCGCGCCTGACCTGCGGCGACGCGCTCCTTGAGCTCCGCAAAGGCCGGTCGGTTCGCCCAGGCGTCGCGCACTTGAGCGGCGATGCGCTCGATGGGGAAGGTGTGTGCAAGCTGTAAGGCGACTTTTTCGATGACCGCTTGGCCGAGCCGGTGCTCGTTGCGAACGAGGTCCTTGGGCGGCTCACCGAGGTCCCAGACGATGCGGAACCAGGAGAGCAGCTTGAGGCCGTAAAAGGTGCCGTCGAACTCGTACCAGCGGAAACCCTGACGCGTGGAGCGCTGATAGGCGTGGTGGTTGTTGTGCCAGCCTTCGCCTAACGTGAAGATCGCAAGGAACCAGTTGTTGCGTGAGTCGTCGCCCGTGACATAGCGTTGCCTCCCGAACACGTGCGCCAGCGAGTTGATCATGAAGGAGCCGTGGTACAGCAGCACCGTGCTCCAGAAAAAGCCGACGACGAGTCCGGGCCAGCCCATCCAGAGGAAGCAGACAAGCGCGAGGAGCGCGGCGGGTGTGTACTTGTTGCGATCGAGCCAGCGCAACTCGGGGTATTTCGTGAGGTCGGGGATCGTGCTGAAGTCCGCCATGTCGTGCCGCGGCGTGAAAATCCAGCCGACGTGCGAATACCAGAAGCCTTTGTGTCGCGGCGAGTGGACGTCGAGCTCAGTGTCCGAATGCCGGTGGTGGTGCCGGTGCTTGGCAGCCCACCAGAGGATTCCGCGCTGCGCTGAAGTCTGCGCCAGGAAGGCTAGGATGAACTGAAAGACTCGGCTCGTCTTGAAGGAGCGATGCGAGAAATAGCGATGGTAGCCCGCCGTGACGACGAACATCCGAAAGACGTACGACAAGATGCAAAGCACAACGGCTTCGAGCGTGACGCCGCTCCAGAATGCTGCGAAGCACGTCAGGTGCACCAGCAGGAACGGGATGGTGTCCGGATAGATGATGTCGTCGTGTTCGGCGTCGGCGGTTAGCGACGGCGTTAGGCGGTTGGTGAGGGACAAGTGACGGGGGTGTGGGATTGCTGCGGAAGCGTGGGCGCGCGGGGGTTTAGAATGTTACCCCCCTACGGTGCGAAGTTCAACCATTGACGCCCGAGAAGGAGGTGAGGCAACGCTAATACGACGTGGCCGTGGGCCATGGGGCTTTTGACCATCTGGATAGTGATGAACGACACGCCCACTCGTTAGGCAGCCCTTGCCGGCGAGTCGCGCGCGCCCCATCGGACCCCAAACGGCCTAAGTCCATGTACCCCACGGGGCGCGGGGGCGCTAGTTTTCCGGTCCGGCCACGGTTGTGGCCGCCGACCCGGTAGCTCAGCTGGTAGAGCAACGGACTTTTAATCCGTAGGTCGCGGGTTCGAGACCCGCCCGGGTCATTCACTGGCCTCACTCTGTTTGCGTGGTTTCGATCGGACAGCCGTCGGCCACGTGAGCAAGCAAGGGATGTCGGTTCGATTGCCGCAAGACCTCCCCGCCTCTTTCTCGTTAGGCGACCAACCGGCTTCTAACAAGCCTTTCCGGCCGGCGGCCTTGGCACGGTGAGAAGCGCGCGAAACGCCCGGTCATCGGCGAGCGGGTCGAAAGGCGGGTCGCTGCGAAGGTGCATCTGGAAATACAGATCGCGCCTGACTTCGTAACGGCGCAGCCACGCGCGCGCCTTTCTCTTCTCCCCCAGTGCCGCGTATCCCTGCGCCAGATAAACGGCGGTCTTACCCTGGGTGGGAACGAAGCTGATGGCCAGGGATTCTGCGGCCGCCGCGCGCTCCAAGAATCAGTCGGGCAGCGCCTTACGATATCTGCGGGGAAAGCCGACGGCGGAGGTCTGCGCCTGCCGCCACAATAGCCGCATTCCCGCTGCTACGTCGGGCCGCAAATGACGGCCAAATCCGTGCTTTGCTCTTTCTCAGCGAGGGCCGCGTTATGAAACACTCCTTGTTTGCGTCACTCCTGCTCGTGCTGGTTGCCTGCGATCAAAGCGCCATTCCACCGACAGCCACGGCAGCGCCACAACAACAACCTCTTACCGAAGTCGGCGCCGCCGTTGCCGGCTTCACGACACTGAGTACAAACCTCGATCACACGTGCATCCTCGATCCGGCAGGGCGCGCGTTCTGCGCGGGCTACGGCGGTCGCGGCGCCATCGGCTACGGAGGACAGGCGACTTTCATCGTCGATCCCTATCCCGTCGCGGGAACCAACGCCTTCGCCACAATTACCTCGGGCAGCCTTCACACATGCGCCCTTACGCCGACGGGGAAGGCATACTGCTGGGGAAGCAACGAAATGGGAGAGCTCGGCGCCGTCACCCCTCCGCAGTGTCTCTATGCGTCGGCACCATGCGCTTTGGTACCCATCGCAGTAATCGGTGGGCTGACCTTTTCGCAGATCGACGGCGGCAACCGGTTTACGTGCGCGCTCGACCCCTTCGGACGGGCCTACTGCTGGGGCGATAATACGTTTGGACAACTCGGTGATGGCACTACCACCAAGCGTAGCACGCCGAAGCTGGTCGCTGGAGGCCTAACGTTTGTGTCGCTCCGCGCCGGTGGATTCCATGCCTGCGCCCTCACCGCCTCCGGAGAGCTTTACTGCTGGGGATACAACGCGCAGGGGCAGCTCGGCGCGCCATCTGCGAACCAGTGCGTGTACTTCCAATCCTATCCGTGCAGCACAACTCCAATCCACGTTGGAAACGCACGCCGGTTCCAGGCGGTTGACGCAGGAACGCTGCATAGCTGCGCGCTGGATGTGAGCGGAAAGGGATTCTGCTGGGGGAGCAACTCGCACGGCCAGCTCGGGGACGCTGGACTGAGCAACCAACCGATTCCGACACCAGTGGCGTCAACGGTGACGTTTAACAGAATTGCGAGCGGCGCGCAGTCGTCATGTGCGATAGATGCCGGCGACAATGGGTACTGCTGGGGCCAGTCATTCGGACGAGCTCCGGCGCTGATCGGTGGCGGTTTCAAATGGCGGTTGCTGCTGCCGCACGGCGACCACCGCTGTGGGCTCGCGCCGGACGGCTCACCATTCTGCTGGGGGTTGGAACAGTACGGGGAGCTCGGGAACGCTGGGCATCACCAGGAGCAGTTCCTGACTCCACAGCTCATGGCGCCACCGCACGCATTCGACAGACCGCCGACTGCAAAGCTAATCGTTACCGGCTGCATCAATCTCGGCTGCACCTTCAACGGCTCCTACTCGACGGACGACTTTGGGATCGTGAGCTGGAAGTGGGACTTCGGTGACGGCACCACAGGGATAGGGGCGATTGCTAACCACACGTTCCCGCAGAGCGGGAC
>DASYRX010000108.1:0-3223 GCA_036003845.1 Gemmatimonadaceae bacterium
TCTCATTGAGATGGTCGATACGATGGTCCTCCCGGCCGCGTTCGAGTACGCCAATCGCCTCGCGGACGGCGCTGCGCTGGCGAAGAGCGCGGGCATCAAGCACGTTCCGCAGCGCGCAGCTGCGAACGAGCTTGGCGCGACGATCTCGGCGCTACAGAACGCGCGCAAAGAGCTCGGCGCCGTGACCGACAAGGCCAACCACACGCATGACGATCCGGAAGCGGCGGCGAAGCTACTCACGAGCCGCGGCGCCGATGCGATGGCCAACGTCCGCTCGTTATGCGATGAGCTGGAGCTCAAGGTCGCCGACGATCTCTGGCCGCTGCCGAAGTATCGCGAGATCCTCTTTCCTGTGTAGTTAGGCAATCGGCCGCGGGCGATGACCAACGGTCTCGCAGGCGCCACGAAGGGCGACATCCTCGAACTGGTGACGCAGCAGAACGTCAAGTTCCTGCGTCTCCAGTTCAGCGACATCCTTGGCATCAACAAGAATGTCGAGGTACCGCGCTCGCAGTTCGACAAGGCGCTCGACGGTGACATCATGTTTGACGGCTCCTCGATCGAAGGCTTCGTCCGGATCGAGGAGTCCGACATGTTGCTCAAGCCGGACCTAACGACATTTCGCGTCTTTCCCTGGGGCAGCCCCGAGAATCGCGTCGCTCGTTTGATCTGCGATATCTCGCATCCGGATGGCCGGCCGTTCGAAGGTGACCCTCGCGGCGTCCTCCGGCGTCAGATCGAGCTCGCGAAGCAGGCCGGCTTCACGATGAACGCAGGCATGGAAGCCGAGTTCTTCATGTTCCGCACCGGTCACGAAGGCCAGGCAGCCACGGCGACACACGACGTCGGCGGCTACTTCGACCTCGCCCCCGCCGATCTTGGCGAGGACGCACGGCGCGCGATCGTGGCCGCGCTCGAGCAGATGGGATTCGAAGTCGAAGGCGCGCACCACGAGGTCGCGCACGGTCAGCACGAGATCGACTTTCGCTACGCCGATGCCCTAACGACGGCCGACAACATCGCCACCTTCCGCTTCGTCGTGAAGTACATCGCGCAGCAGTTCGGTCTCATCGCGTCGTTCATGCCAAAACCAGTCTACGGACAGAACGGCAGCGGCCTGCATACGCACCAATCGTTATGGCGCAACGGCGACAATGCCTTCTGGGACTCGGAGGCGCAGTGGCAACTCTCCAAGGTCGCGCTGCACTACATCGGCGGCCTCCTGCAACACGCGCGCGGTTTCTGCGCGATCACCAATCCGTTGGTGAATTCGTACAAGCGGCTCGTTCCAGGATACGAAGCGCCGGTGAACGTCGCCTGGTCGATGCATAACAGGTCGCCGCTTGTGCGCGTCCCCGAACGTCGCGGCCGCGGAACGCGCATCGAAGTGCGCATGCCCGATCCGTCTGCCAATCCATATCTCGCACTCGCTGTAATGCTCGCGGCTGGCCTGGACGGCATCGAAACGACTGCCGATTGGCGAGAGCCGGTCGATACAAACATCTTCGAGATGTCGTATCGCGAGAAGCGCCGGCTCCGCATCGACGATCTTCCGCACGACCTCAACGAAGCGTGCGATGAGCTGGAGAAGAACGACGTCATCCGTTCCGCGTTAGGCGATCATGTCGCCAAACACTTTCTCGCCGCTAAGCGACAAGAGTGGAACGATTACATCACGCAGGTCAGTAGCTGGGAGGTTGAGAACTACCTACTTAGGTACTAGGGATAGGGGATAGTGAAATAGGGGATAGAGGATAGAGACAGGTGCTTAGCTATCCCCTATCCCCTATCCCCTATCACCTATACACTGTCCCCGTGACCTGCCCGACCTGCAAAACCGAAACGCCCGCCGGCCGTTTTTGCGCCAAATGCGGGGCCACAATGCAGGACATGCCCTGCGCTCGCTGCGGCACGGCGCTAGCCACGGGCTCGCGCTTCTGTCACAACTGCGGATCCGCAGTCGCAACCGCTCCTGTTCCGGCTTCGATCGCGCAGGTGCCGGCTGCACCGAGCAGTCGCATTCCGTGGATCATCGGCGGCACGGCGACTGCGGCGCTTCTCATCCTCGTTGTCGCGCAACGGCTCAACGTCGCCACACCACCGAATACACCCGCCCCACCGGCAGCCGAAGCGCCGCCGAGCATGCGAGCCCCCGACATCTCACAGATGTCTCCGCGCGAGCGCGCCGCGCGACTCTTCGATCGCATCATGCGACTCAACGAGGAAGGAAAGCGCGACAGCGTGGCGCTCTTCGCCGCGATGGCGGTTCCCACGTTCCAGGCGCTCGAGCCGCTCGACGCGCATCTGCGCTACGATCTCGGCCGCATCGCCGCAGTTGCCGGTATGCTCGATTTGGCGAAGGCAGAGGCGGATACCATAATGAAAGCACAGCCGCGTCACTTGTTAGGCCTTATACTTGCCGCTCAGGTCGCGCAACTGAACGGCGATGCAGCGGCTGCGCGCCGTTTCAACAATCAGCTCGTCGCTTCCGAGGCGAGCGAGCGCGCCAAAGGTCTGGAAGAATACACGCTGCACGACGCCGACATCCGAACGGCCATCGCTGCGGCCCGTCAACCACGTTAGGCAACGGCTCATGCTCACTTCTGTGAAGCCCACCACGACGATCCGTGTTTGCCACAGCCCCGACTCGGACGACGCGTTCATGTTCTACGCGCTCGCCGAAGGGTTCATCGATACCGAAGGAATTCAGTACGTGCACGAGCTCCAAGACATCGAGTCGCTCAATCAGCGCGCGTTGCGCGGAGAGCTCGAGGTCACCGCGGTATCGATTCACGCGTACGCGTACTTGGCTGATCGCTACGCACTGCTGCCTCACGGCGCGTCGATTGGAGACCGCTACGGTCCGCGTCTCGTCGCAAAAAGGCCAATGACACGCGACGAAATCGCCGGCGCTCGCATCGCGATTCCCGGCAAAATGACGAGCGCTTACCTCGCGTTGCGTCTCTTTCAGCCGCACTTCGAGCCGGTCGTCCTGCACTTCGATGCAATCGAAGACGCCGTAGTGAACGGCGACGTCGACGTCGGTCTGCTCATTCACGAGGGCCAACTGACGTTCAGCGATCGTGGCCTGCATTTGGTCACAGATCTCGGCGCCTGGTGGTACCAGGAGACGAACCTTCCCCTCCCTCTCGGCGGCAACGTGGTGCGCAAGGACTTGGGTGCGCCGCTCATCAGCAAGATTTCCCGTCACCTGCGGGAGAGC
>DASYRX010000109.1:0-10730 GCA_036003845.1 Gemmatimonadaceae bacterium
GCTACTTCGCAGACAGTCCCTACTGCGACGCGCGGAACTCTAACACGTCACGTCACGCGGCTCGGGCGTCGGATCGCCTTCGCGCGCGCCTCGCGTGAGCAACGGGCGAGTCTGTTAGGCGCCGTCACTCGCGCTGCTCGCTCTCCACGCGCCAAAGCCCCGGGTAGTCCTGCACAATACCGTCCGGCGTGACGCTCAGCTCGCGCACAAACGATCCTCCGGCGCTCTCGTAGCGATACTTCGAGTCGCTGAGGCGCGTGTAGCGCTGCTCCAGCCGCTCTAGCGTCATCGCGGGGAATCGCAGCCACGCGGCGCTCACATCGGTGCTCTCGCCTACGGTGAGCGCAAGGCGGCGGATGGGGAGCGTGTTAGTCGCCGGTGTGAAGGCCAGATCGACGTCGGTGCATCCGTCCAGGCCCGCGCAGAGGCCGCCGTTCATGACCCAGCCTAACTGCGCGTCGTTGGCGATCTGAATGCTGACCGGCTGCACGCCTAACGTGCCGCGAATATCGACACTCTCCGTGCGCCAGTCGGGGGCACACACGACGCGATAGCGCAGCTCGCACGGCATGCGCTCATTCACGATCACGACGGTGCCGGTGAGATACCATTCGCCGTCGATGCCGACCAGCTTGGCGAATTCGAGCCCAAGTTGATCTTGCCGGCGCCAGACGATGGAGTGGGCGTTGTCCATTTTATGAGATCAAGGTCAAGATCAAGAGCAACAACTGTTCGGACTTGGCGGATGGAGCGAACGAAGCGGAAACTACAACAACTTTGTTAACTACACAGTGCAAACTTAGCGCGGTGCCTTTCTCCAAGTCGTGTCCGTTTGATCCGCCCGGCCGCGAGATCCGAATGGTTCTTAGCTCTTGACGCGTTAGGTCCTCACGACGAAAGAGGCTCCGGAAACACCGGAGCCTCTTCGCAACTGCCTAACCCTAACCCCTAATTGAAGAAATACCGCAACCCGATCTGCGCGCGCCAGCGGGAGAACAGGCCCGGATCGTCGATGAACGTCGTCGACGGACCGACGAAGTTGAGCCGCGGTGCGCCTGCAGGAGTGAACAGCGGAGCACCGCTCGCGTCCGTCGCGAGTCTGAGCGGTGATGTCGCCGATGCGCTGGCGACTTTGCGCACGCCCCAATCGGAGTTGATCAGGTTCCCAACGTTCAACACGTCGATCGTGAGCTGGAACGCATGACGCGTCCCGCCACTCGGCACGGCGAAATCCTGCAGCACGCGGAAATCGAGGTTGTTGTACCACGGATTGAGAGCACCGAAGCGCTCCGCAATCTCGCCGCGGTGATCGCGTAGATACTTGTCTTGCTCGATGAATGCGTTGAGCTGCGAACGTTGCTCGGCGACTGAATGCACGCGTCCGGACAGATCAGTGTACGCTTCGAGGGCGACGTCGTTTGCATCGCGCGGAATGTAGATCAAGTCATTTCCGCCCGATCCGTCGCCGTTCACGTCACCGGAGTAGATAAACGAGTAGCGGTTTCCGCCGGCGCCACCGAAGCGATTCCCCTGCGATACCTCGAGCACCAAGCCGAGCTGCGTTCGCAAACTCGTCGACCAAGTCTTGTTGTACATGGCGCTGCCGATGATGCGGTGCTGCTGGCCGAACTCGGACCAACTCAGCTCAGGGTTGTTGGGGTCGCCCTGGACTGGCTGATTCTGCCAGAGCACGCTCGCGATTTCGGTGGACTTGAGGTTGTTCTTCGCGTGCGTGTAGCTGTAGCCGAGCATGGTTTCGACGGCGCCTAACGTGCCGCGCAGCTGCGCCGTTAGGTTCAAGGAATACCCTTCGTCGGTATTATCGATGACGTAGATGCCGGCGCCGCCGTCCGAGTTCAGCTCGTTGTTGCCAAAGCCGCCGTAATACGGACGTCCATCGGGCATGGTTCGACGTGGCGCGACGAGATCCGCGTTGCGCATGAAGATCCCGTTGATGTCCTTGCCGTAGATCACTTCCAGTGTGCTGAGCCAACCACCAGCAAATTGATGGTCGACGGCGAGGTCTGTCGTCCACACCTGCGGGAACTTGAAATCCGGATCCATCGCGTTGACGTCGAACGACTGTTGCAGGGTAGAACCCTTACGAGTTGGCCGCTGCGGAGCGTTAGCTGCCGGAGCCAGGTTGGGGTTCGCACCGGGATTCGAGATCACGTTGCCAACCCACACAAAGGGCACGCGTCCCGTGAAGATCCCGGTACCTCCGCGCACCTGCACCTCACGATTCCCCTTGGCATTCCAGTTGAAGCCTACGCGAGGCGAGAATAGCGGCGTCGCTCCAGGAAGTTTGCTCTGATCGACCTTTTCAGGTCGTCGGTTCTCGTCGAGCGCCGTTAGGCCGCGCGAGAAGGGATTGTCGACTGGATCGGTGCCGTAGATCGGGAAGTCGACGCGCAAACCGTACGTGAGCCGCACACGGTCCGTCGTGAGCCACTCGTCCTGCGCGTACACCGACGCCTGACTCACATCGATGAGCTCACCTTTGAAGGGCCCGGATCCGACGAAGGTGTTGAGCTTTATGCGATTCGGATTCGCAGGGTTCGTTTGCGTGAAGAAATCGTTCAGCGACGAGAACGTGCTGCCGGTGAACACGCCTGCCGGAAGGAAGAAGACGCCGTGTCTGAAAATGTTGAATGAGTTGAAGAAGCTGAACCCTTCGTAATTGGCGCCTACCGTGTAGACGTGACTCCCGCGGAAGAAGCTCAGGTTGTCGGTGAGCTGCAGGACGTCCTGATCGAGAATATTGTGAATGGAGAAGGGCTCATGTCCCGCGGTGGTGTAGGTAACGCCGCCTTCGCCGATCTCGATCGTTGGGAAGTCGGTGCTGAACGGCGCACGGTGATCGCGGAAGCGGTTGTAGCTCGCGAAGAAGCGATTGGCCATACCAGCGGCGCGCGAGTTCAGCTCGAACGCATACGACTGCAACTTGTTGTTGATCTGGTAGCCGGAGTTGCGGAAGGGTAGGCTGCTCTCGTTAGGTCCGCGGCCCGTGTTCGCGAAGCTGAGCACGAAGGGGTGCGGCGGCAGATCGCGCGACGCGTCCAGATAATTGAAGCGGAAGATCGCCGCGTGCGCATCGCTGATGTTCCAATCCAACTTCAGCAGGAACTTGTTGTTGTCCGTCTTGTGAATGAATCCTTCATAGGGCCCAGTATTGTAGCCGTACGTCGCCAGCCTGGCACTGATCGAATCCATCGTGCTCGCGCGCACGCGCGAGATACCAAAACCAGGCGCGCCACGACTGGCAACGAAGTTCGTGCCAGGATCCTCCGTCCGCTCGATTTCGCCGTTGAAATAGAAGAACAACTTGTTCTTGACGAGCGGCCCGCCGAGCGAGAGGCCGGATTGCAGGAACTTGAGGCTTGGGTTAGCGACGACCTTGGAACCGCTGACCTCGTTTCCCTGCAGGTTGTCGTTGCGCACGAAGGAGTAGACGGCGCCCGTGAAGCGGTTGGTGCCGCTCTTGGTAACCGTGTTGATGTTGGCGCCCGTGAAGCCGCCCTGCCTAACGTCAAACGGGGCGATTGACACCTGCACCTGCTCCACGGCGTCGAAGGGGACCGGCTCCGCGTTCGCCTGACCGCCAGGAGCTGGATCGTCGAGGCCGAACGGGTTGTTGAAGTAGGATCCGTCCAGCGAAATGTTGTTGTAGAGCCAATTGCGGCCGCCGAAGGAGAAGTTGCCGTCGCTGCGCGGGTCCAATCGTGTGAGGTCGCGCGTGCTGCGCTTGATGGACGGCACCGCGATTACAAGCTCAGGCGCGATCGATGTGCCTGCACCCGTGCGGCCCGCGTTCAGCGTGGGGTCGCGATCTGTCGTGATCGAAACGCCGGCGATTTGCACCGCACGACGCACCATCCTGAAGTCATGACGCAGCGTCTGACCGAGGTCGAGGAAGATGCTGTCCCGCGTTTGAGGTTCGTAACCCAGAAGCGTGACCGTTAGGCGGTATGGTCCGCCGACACGGAGGTTCGGCAGGTTGTAGGCGCCGAGTGTGGTCGTGAGCGCGCGATACTGCGTACCGCTCGGCACGTGCAGCGCGAGGACGTTGACGCGCGCGAGCCCGATTGCGTCTTCACCAGTTACAACGCCTGCGAGTGCCGCGGTGGTGACGCCTTGCGAGTGTGCGACGCCAGGAAGCAGCAGTAAGACGGAGAACAGCACCGCATGCGATTTTCGCAGTAGCGAGCTGAACGATTGCATGAATCGGTCTCCGAGAGGGAATTGGTGGCGGCTACGCTACGCATGCGGGGCGCAGAATCAAGCACCCCGAGCAACGAGTTACACTTGTGAGGTCAGCCGCTCGCGGGCGCGAAGTTCAATAGCAGGCCGCGGCGACGCGTGGAGCAGCTGCACGATCAAAAGCCAACCGCGGAACAGGGCGGGCAGAGCGCAAAAGATCAAAAGCCTGCCGCGGAAACGCGCGGTAACGCGCTGAAACTGCAAGTGACTTTAGACAAATCCGCGGTAAATTTTTATTATGACGCGTTAGGCAGATCTGACGGCGGACATGAATGCGTCAAGCTTCTCGGGGTCGAGGCGGCCGTTCGTGCGCACGCCGGAGCAGATATCCACGCCATAGGGCCGCACCTGCTGGATTGCCGCGGCAACGTTCTCTGCGCGGAGCCCACCGGCGAGAAACACCGGCACGTCCACGGCGGCTACAAGTTCGGCGCTGACGCTCCAGTCGTGCGTGCGTCCTGTTCCTCCAAGCTCCTTGACGGCTAGCTTCGGATTGCCGGAATCGAGCAGGATTGCATCCACGAGGGATTCAATCGCGCGCGCCTCTTCGATCGACTCTGGGCCGGTCACATGAATGACCTGCACCAGTCGGATGCCGGGTAGAGCTTGGCGCAGCTTTTCGTGCGCGCCGTCCTCGATCTGATCGACCAGCTGAATGGTCGTCGTTAGGCAGCGTCCGTGCTGCGCGATGATGTCATCGGCTGACGTGAGCGAAGTGAGAAGGAACGTTCCTACTGAGCGCGGCACATACGACGCGATCTCACAGATCAGCGACTCTTCGATGGGCCCCGGCCCACTCGGCATTGCCGAGACGAGACCGATCGCGTCGGCACCGGCCGCGATCGCCATATCGGCTTCCTCGGTCGACCCCATGCAGCAGATCTTTACGCGTGTGCGTGCCATCGCAGAATTCGTCGTGTCGTTTTAACTCCTAAAGAGCAAAACCTATTCATCCGAACAGGTCTTGGCTTTTGAGTAAACAACTTTACGACAGAAGATGCAGCGGCGCCCGACTCGTTAGCGCGGCCGGCGCCAGATCAGAATGGCGATGTACAGGACGGCCGCCCCAACCATAACGACGCCGCCCCAGAATGACACAGGCAGCAGATACGATGCGTTCGAGCCGTCTGTCGCGATCAAATAGACCCATTCGTCCAACGCGAGGCTCAGCCCAATTCCGAAACCCGCCAGCAGCACGTCGCCGAGGCGTCCACGACCGCGTCCGAGCACGAGGGGCAGCCCGCAGACAGTCAGGATCACAAGGCCGGTGAAGAGATGATGGACGTTGTAACCGGCCACGGTAAAATCCGCGTTAGGCCTGAACGCCATCATCGTCCGCATGACGACAAACGTGACGACGACGGACAGGAGCAGGATCCAACCTCGGCGCACGTTCACGCTATGGAGCGGTGGGCTGCGCCTCGCGATAGATCCACGCACCGACGACACTGCCGGCTATCATCTCGCCCAACCCGACGATGCCCCACAACAGGAGCAAACGGCGCGGATATAACTCGATCATGTCGTAGCCGATGAGCGAGGGAACGTAACCACCCAGCCAGAGCACGACGGCGACGCGAGCGGCGGTTTTCGGCCCGCGGCCGAATCGGTCGCGCGCCGCGACATACATGAACTCCATCGTTAGGCCGATGAGCAGAGCGATCATGACGCTCCAGAACCAGGCGCTGACCGTTACGTTCAGCGCGAGGTTGTGACTGCGCAGCGCGGTCTGCATCTGGCCCAGGTACATCTGGCTGACGAGGCCTTCGAGCAGCCACATCACCGCACCGGACGCAACTCCGCCCAGGAGCAGGCGAGGGACGTTCATCAATTACGCGGCTTTGGCCATCGAAGAAGAATCTGGACGAGCCCGCACCTCTTGCTGCCTGCCAAGCCACCAGCCGATCACCAGCCAGACCAGCGCGAGCGGAGCCGCGACGAGCGCGGTTCCAGCCATCGCGAGACCACTGCCTGTCAACTTCGCCATGGACCACGCGGCAGTCTGGTCACCCGCGCGATACACGAACGTGTCGATGAAGTTCTTCGCCTTGTACTTGTCCTCACGCGGCAAGACGATGTAGAGCAGTTCGCGCGCCGGACGCGCGACAGCGTACTCGCCTGCGCGGCGCAGCACTTGGAACGCGACGAGCACACCGATCAGCGGGAACACGGCGAGCGCCAGGAAGCCGAGGACCGACAGCGCCGGCAGCAACGTTAGGGTGATGGGCACGCCGAGTAGCTTCACGATACGGCCGGTCAGAAATATTTGAGTCAGCGCAGTGAGAACGTTGACCGCGAGGTCGATGCGGGCGAAGAACGTCGTGCGCACATCGGAGTTGCTGAACGCTGTTTCCGCGATGCCGGACTGCTGGAAGTACAGAACAGTGGAGCCGAACGTGTACAGTAGCATGTACAGGCAGATACCTAACAAGTACGGCGACTTCACCACGTGCGCGATACCAGCTAGTACGCCGCCGCCAATAACGCGCTCCTTGTCCTCACGCTGCGCAGCGGTCGACAGAGCCGCAGTCGTTGACGATGCCGTGACCCGCAACATCGCCTGGGTGCTCACCTCCAGGAGCAGCGCCGAAATGAGAAGCAGGTTGTAGACACCCACCTGCTCGGCGAGCACAGTGGTGATGAGCGAGCCGACGATGCCGCCTAACGTGCCGCCAACGCCGATGAAGCCGAAGAGCCGTTTCCCCTGCGGCGTCGACCAGGAATCCGTCATCACGGACCAGAAAACCGAAATGACGAACAGATTGTACACGGCCGCCCATATAAAGAACGCGCGCCCAACCCAAACGAGCCGAGTCTCTGGAAGAACCCGCAACAGCAGATAAAAGATCGCGAGGTTCGACACGAAGAACCTGTTCGCGTACGCCACGAATTTGCGCCGCGGCAATTTAGCGACGAGGGCGCCGAACGGCGGATGCACCAGCAGCATCGCCGTCATCGTCCCAAGAAACAGCCATTGCAAGTTGCGCGTGCCGCCAGCGGTACCCATCGCATCGCGCACGGGACGGATGATGTAGTACGAGGAGAGCGCGAAGAAGAAGTACGCGCACGACCACGCGAGGGCCTTTGCTTCCTCCTCGCGAACATCAACGACGCGCTGGACCGCGCGAATGATCGGTGAGCTGGCCGGCGGCGAGTCAGCCATCGCCTAACTCTTCGGCTTGGCGTGCCAGGCCGCCAACACCTCGGCCTCGCGTTCGGGCTTCAACCCAGCGCGCAGGGTCGCCTGCCGTTCGGCAGGCTGCGTCTTGAACCAGGCGAGCGTGTCGCGCGTCGTGTCAGCCAGCGGCCTAAACGTTAGGCCTTTCTCCAGCGCGCGAGCGATGCTCACGCGTCCCCATCCTTGATTATCCGCGCGCATCGGAAGCCATGTAGGCATGTCGGACCAGCCGCGCACCTTCTGCTCGGTCAAGAAGTCGACAGGGAGCCAGGTGAACTTGATGTCGTGGCTGCCTGGCAGGACGGCGCGGATACCATACAGCATTTCTGCCATGCTCAAGGGAGAGCGCGGTCCGGTGGCGTTGTAGATGCCTAACGTGCGCTGCTCGGCCATGCGGATCGTCCACTCGGCAAGGTCGCGCGCATCGATGATCTGCGTGGGATCTTCGGGATTGCCTGGTGCGGCAACCTCACCTCCGCGTTCGATGCGCACCGGCCAATATGAGAAACGATCGGTCTCGTCCCCGGGTCCAACGATCAGCCCCGGGCGAATGACGGTCACCATGCCCGGGAACCACTTCTCGGCCTCTTTCTCCGAGAGGACCTTCAGCGGGCCGTAGAGTCCACCAGTCGATTGTTTAATCGTTAGGGGATCTTCGGTTCCTGTGTACGCAGCCAGCTCGTAATTCTCGTCCATGCCGGCGGTGCGATAGTGCGCGTACGTCGAGATCGTCGAGATGAAGATGTAGTGCTTCGTCTTGCCCTTGAGCACCTGACCTGCGTCGCGTACCCAGAATGGAAGCGTCGTTGGGTTATCGATGACGACGTCCCATGACCGATTTGCTTTCTGAATGGACGCAAGGTCGCCAATCTGTCGGTCACCAATGAGATGCTCGACTGACGCCGGCAGATCTGCCTGACGACGGCCGCGATTGAACACCGTGACCTTGTGCCCGCGTTCCACCGCGTAGCGCACCTGATGCGGTCCCTGAAATCCGGTTCCGCCGAGTATCAGGATATTGAGCGGAGCGATTGAAGGCTGCGAGGATACTTCTGAGTCTCGTGTCAGCGCGTGAGCCGAGCCGGCACGAGCCAAAGGGCCTAACGCCATAGCGCCGAGCGCCGTGGCACTTTGCTGGACGAAATCGCGGCGGGATGACATGAGAGGGGCTCCAAATTGAAACGCGTCAACAACCTACGATGCTGCACTTCGACGCACCATGTACCGGCGGCCAGAAGTGCTTTGACAGCTGTGTCGGTCACTGGTATTGTCGGGTTGACTGGGACCCCGGAAGGGCAAGATGCTCCACGGTCTGCCCACGCTCGCATGCCTGCACCTGAGCGATGCCGCATAGCGCCAGGCCGTTGTGGACGTGCCCCAAGTGCGGAGCCAGGCTCCTAACGAAGAATTTGTGGCACTCGTGCGGTCGTGCCACGCTCGCCGAGTGGAAGAACGGGATGGGCCCTCGAGCCTTGGCGCTCTATCATCGGTTCGAACAACTGATCGCGAATTGCGGCGAGTACTACGTCGCACCCGCCAAGACACGCATCGCGTTCATGGGGCGCGTTCGCTTCGCCGGGATCACGTCGATCTCTGAACGCGGGATGACGTGCAGCTTTACACTGCCGCAGCCGCTTCGCTCCCGGCGTTTCGCCAAGGTCGAGGAGGTGGTACCCGGTTGGTGGGCGCATCGCCTGAAGATCACCGACATCGCACAGCTCGATGGCGAGGTGCAGGACGGGATCAAGCGAAGTTATCGGCTCATGGGTATGCAAGGGCGCCTAACTAGGGGCGTTAAGCGTTAGGCGCGCCTACTTCGCGGCCGCCACGGTCCGGCGATACCCTGCATCCATCGCAAGGACGTCCAGCGGCAGCGTCTCGAGATCGAGTGTTGCCAGCATCGCGTCGTCGACGGGGTCGAGCCGCGCAATCGCCTTAACGTAAAACCCACACGAACGACAGCACTCCGCTCGGCGACGATCCAGCTCGTTTTCCACGTGTAGGTACCGCAACCGGTCATGCTGCCTTTCGCCGCACGCGGGACAGCCCAGCCGAGCGAACGGCCAGGCCGCTGTGCAACGGACACAGCGAAGTATTCTGGTCTGGCCGTCCTTGCTTGCGCGCAACTCGGCGAAGGCGGGCAGCGCGCCGCACGCTGGGCAGGTCCCTCGTGTCCAATTTGCGCCTGCGATCAGATCCCGCGTCGCGACAAACCCAGCGCGCAAGGCAGGGCGTGTCGCGAAATCGATGAGCGTGATCGTCTCTTCGCGATTATGACCCTCTGGAATCGCGTCCCACGCCCCCGAGACGGCGGCTTCGCATAGCGCTGCTTCACCTACAGTCATCGCGAGATCACCAGCGTCGCCGCCCAGAGCCATCACGCCGCGCTCGAGCGCCGGCCAATCGATCAGCGGTTCGCCGGCCAGCGCAGGGATGCCCTCGGCAAGTCGCGCGCGAGCGGCAACGATGTTAGGCACGCCGTTAGGCAGCTCTGCGCGCAGTCGCCCCGCTGTATCGACGACGCTGCGCAGGCGCTGCACGGCGACGTCGAACGTCATTGCTTTGGGGGAGGGAGAGGGGGAGGCGTACGGGAAGCGAAACGGTCGACCGGGGCAGGAGCGCGCCCCGGCATCAGCGTGGTGTCGGCAGGACGCGGATCGGGGTGAGCCATCTCTGCCACGCGCTTGTTGCCGATGTCCGCGCCGGGACCGTCGTCGCGCGTGCGTTTGGCTTCAGGAGAACAGGCCGTCAGTGCCACGGCGGCCATGGTCAGAACAATCCTCACAGTTTCCACAGCGCGATGTTCGGCCACTGCGGCGCCATGATGACGACGAAGCGAAGTAAGAGCCCACCGGCGAGTACGCAGGCGGCGCCTAACGTAGGCCGGCGGGACAGGGCAGCCGAGCGCAGGGACGGCAGCAGCAAGGGAAAGAGCAGGCCGATCCCGACGACGCCGATCCAGAACAGCGCGCCGAAGCCGCCCGTGATGAGCGGTCGCGCGAAGCGACCGAGCGCGACGAGCATAATGACTATCGCCAGGAGCTCGAGCACGATGATCCAGCGATCGGCAGCTTCGAGCTTGCGCAGCGACGCGATGGACTCCCGATCGTCGCGTCGCCTGAGAACGAGAATGAGCAGCGCGTACGCCGTGGATGCGGCGGACAAAAGGAAGACAGCCCCTAACAGCTGCGCATTGTGCCACAGCGGAACGTTGGTTCCGACGAGAAGAACGCCGGTGTAGCCGCCGAAGAAGAGCGCGAAGAACATCCCGAGCAGCGACCAGGCGAGTTTG
>DASYRX010000110.1:0-6954 GCA_036003845.1 Gemmatimonadaceae bacterium
GACCATGTCGGCCAGGTTAACGGACCAGCGGTAGTTCGGATGGTTTATCTGCGCAACGCCACCGCCCGCGCGAATCGCGGGAACGTGCCGGGCGTACGTCTGCCCGATCCTCATGTCGACCGCGATGTTCTTTTCGCCGAAAGGACGAATGACGGCCTTGGTGCCTAACGCGTTCACATGCGCCTGGCGCCAGCCATCCGGGTGCGTCGCGTCAGCGACTCGCTGCGTGACTTCCTGCCCCGAGATGACGAGAAACTTTCCATCGGTCGCGAGCGCTGCATTGAGGGGTGCGACGTCGGTGATGAATTCATGGTCCGTGACGAAGGTGAAGTCGTAGCCGTGCGCTCTGTACCAGCGCGTGGCGACGTCAGGCGGCGAATCGCCGTCGGAATTGAGCGTGTGCGCGTGCGTGTTGCCGCGGTACCAGCGCTGCGCGCTCGCCTGCGCATCAGCGGGTTGCGCGGCGGCGGCCAGCAGCGCGAGAAGCGAGACGGCCGCAGAGAGCTGCGAAGGGTGCATGAACGTGTCGGGATTTGGCGCCGCGCGCGGTGACGTTCGGTGGTTCGGCAATCGCATCTTACTTGTGCGGGGCGCTTTACGGAAAGCGGCGCCCGCACCATTACTTCAATTCGTTTCCGCCATGAGCGATGACAGGCTTCCACCAGGACCCGCCGAGGCTCGAGAACACCTATACGGGTGACGCTCCGCTTCGCGCGCTGTTGGGCCGTCTGCTGCCGCAGGAAGTCTGGCGCGCTGTCCACGATGAGCTCACGCAACTCGGCGGTCGCGCGGTCAGTGACATTCTCGCGTTAGGTGACGCCGCCGAAGCGTCGCCGCCTCGGCACGTGCCGTTCGACGCATGGGGGCACCGCGTCGATCGATTGGAGATCAGCGAAGCGTGGCTGGAACTGGAACGCATCGCTGCCGCTGAAGGTCTCGTCGCTTGTGCGTACGAACGCAGCCTGGGCGCGCTCTCACGCGTCGACCAGTTCGCGCGCGTATATCTAGTTCATCCATCATCAGCCACCGTCACATGCCCCTTTGCGATGGCGGACGGCGCGGCGCGCTGTTTGGAACTGCACGGAAAATCGGACGAACGATTGACGACGATGCAGCGTCACCTAACGTCGCGCGAGCCGGAGACGTTCTGGACGTCTGGTCAATGGATGACGGAGCGCACAGGCGGATCGGACGTTTCCGGTACGACGACCGTTGCCCGCTGCATCGACGGCGAATGGCGCCTTTATGGAGACAAGTGGTTCACTTCGGCGACGACGGCGCAGATGGCGCTCACGCTGGCGCGCATCGAGGGTGCGAAGGATCTCAGCTTGTTCGCGCTGGAAACGCGGGACTCGTCAGGCGCCTTGCAACGGATCCGGGTGAACCGGCTGAAAGACAAGTTAGGCACGCGCGCGCTACCGACAGCAGAGCTGACGCTCGAAGGGACGCCGGCGATTCTCGTCGATGGCGAGGGGCACGGCATCAAGAAGATGGCGCCTGTACTAACGATCACCCGTGTGTGGAACACGTTCTGCGCCTCGTCGCTGATGCGACGAGCCGTTGCATTGTCTGTCGATTACGCGCGGCGGCGGCACGCCTTCGGGCGTCGCCTGATCGATCTGCCGCTGCACGCTGAAACGCTCGCCGCGATGGAGGTGGAGACGCGAGGAGCGACTCAGCTGGGATTCAACGTCGCGTGGCTGCTGGGACGCGACGAGAACGGCGAGGCGACTGACGACGATCGCGCGTTGCTTCGCCTTCTCGTACCCATCGCAAAGCTGATGACTGGTAAGCAAGCCGTCGCGGTGGCGAGCGAGGCAGTTGAATCGTTCGGCGGCGCTGGATACATCGAGACGACAGGACTTCCGCGCCTGCTGCGCGATGCGCAGGTGCTTCCAATCTGGGAAGGAACGACGAATGTGCTGAGTCTGGACGTTCTCCGTGCGTTGGATCGCACCGACGCATTGGCGGCGCTCAGACGTCACGTGGAGCGCTGCCAGTCGCGCCTAACGGAGCAGCCCTTGCCGAACGGTGCGCAGCTGTTGCTGGAGCAGCTGCAGCGCGTCGAACGGCACGTGAACGAGAGCGCCAAGGACGGCGAGACAGCGGCCGCCAGCGCTCGCGATCTCGCGATGGCGATCGGTCGCGTGTACACGGGCACGTTGTTGCTGGACCAGGCCCAGGGTGATGCCGACTCGGGGGCAAAAGACAGCAGCCTCCTGGCGAGTCGCTGGTGCGCGCTGGCGTCCCCCGCCGCGGACCGCCTGACGATGGTGGGCAGGAATCTGTCGAGCTCGCTAGTCGATGAGGTGCACGAGGCCTAATGCTTGCGGCGCGGATAGGGTGTAGTGAGGATACAAATCGGCACCCGCGTGGGCGCCTCTATGAGAGACCGCAATCCCGACCGCTCACCTACCACCGATAGGCCAGACACTCGCCCCTCGGCAAATCGCACGTCGGCCAACTCGCTTGGCGACATAGAAACGCCACGCGCGATTTCGGTCGAGCCCCGAATTACGAGTAGTCGCGACGCCATCGGCACCGACTCACACAGTTGGAAGGCGCACTCGCGCGCGGTGTTGCGGATGCTGCTTGGAGAGCCGGCACGGCGCGACGTCGCGGTGCGATACTGGGATGGCGAGGTCGAGGGGCCGCGCGATGCTCGCCTAACGCTCGTTCTCAACCACCCCGGGGCGTTGCGGCGGATGCTGCTGCCGCCGTCCGAGCTAAATCTCGCCGAAGCCTACATACATGCCGATGTGGACGCCGAAGGAGATCTGGAGGAAGCCGAGGTATTGGGTGACGCGCTTTCCGCCCGACTAAAACCAGGTCGTTACGTTAGGCGCATCCTGCCGCATTTGCTCGCGCTGCCCCTCGGCTACAAAGAGCTAGCTGCACCAACGCGGGGCCGCTGGGGAATGGGAGCGCTCGCGCGACGACACTCGCCGCGCCGCGATCAAAAGGCCGTACGTTTTCACTACGATGTGGGAAACGAGTTCTTCGGTCTGTTTCTCGACAAGCGCATGGTGTACTCCTGCGCTTACTTCAAGACAGGGAACGAGAGTCTTGACGAGGCGCAGGAAGCAAAGCTGGAGCATACGTGTCGCAAGCTGCGCCTTGCGTCGGGTGAGTCGCTCTTGGATATCGGCTGCGGCTGGGGCGGCATGATCATCCACGCGGCGCAGCACCATGGCGTCCAAGCGTTAGGCATCACGCTGAGCGAGAATCAGGCGCAGTTCGCCCGCGAGCGAATCGCCGGTCTCGGCCTCAGCGATCGTTGTCGAGTCGAGGTGCGCGACTACCGTCAGCTCGGCAACCATGAACCGTTCGACAAGATCGTGAGCATCGGCATGGTGGAGCACGTCGGGCGTCGCCGGCTCGCCGAGTACTTCGCTCAGGCGTATCACGTGTTGCGGCCGGGCGGTCTGTTCCTGAGTCATGGGATCGTCACCGTGGACGGCGCGCGCCCCAAGCCTCTGATGCGACGGCTCAGCGACTGGGCGTGGCGTGGCCGGGGCTTCATCGAGCGCTACGTCTTCCCGGACAGCGAGCTCTTGCCGTTAGGCGAGCACGTGCTGGCCGCAGAGCGCGCCGGCTTCGAGAGCCGAGATGCGGAGAGTCTGCGCGAGCATTATGCGCTCACGCTGCGGCACTGGGTACGGCGGCTCGAGGCCAACCGGGATGAGGCGCTGCGGCTCGCCGGCGATGCGACGTATCGCGTCTGGCGGCTCTACATGTCGGCGTCGGCGCACCAGTTCGCAACAGGCCGTATCAATGTCGAGCAGCTTCTCTTGGCCAAACCGCTGAAGTCCGGTGCGAGCAGACTGCCACTGACGCGTGACGACCTGTACGACGCATAGCGCCGCAGCCGGACAGACGGCGACCGCCGATTCACTCGATCGTCTGGTGGTGACGCACCAGATCGTGGACGGACACTTCGAAGTGTGGACGATGCTGAAAGCGGCCGCTGCGCTGCGCGCGAGCGGCCGCCCTCGAGTCACGAGCCGCTGACCGCGCCTTTTGCGACGCGGTCAGCGCAGCGCCTAACGCTACGGCGTTATAGTCCCACCCACGGTTGCAAACACTTGCGTCGCGCCTTCCGTTGGCCCTGTCCCCTGGAAGATCGTCCCGCCGTTGCCCGTGAATATCCACGTCAATGCGACACCTGGCTGCAACCCATGGGCTGAGTTGAAGCTGCTGCCGAAGTTTGGAATGTTGAGTTGAACCGGGCCGGCACCGAAGTACGCCGCCGATCCGCTGACGATCGCTGACGGTGAGTTGCTCGACGGTGAGAAGGACAAGGTCCAGAACTGGTTGAACGGGTTCTCGATCGTCCAACTCGAGTTAATCGTAGCGTACGGCGTGGCGCTCGCGACCGCAACTGTCGGAGGTGTGGTGATTGCGTTAGGCAAGGTGAGCGTCTGGCTTAACGCGAGCCTGTTCCATACGATGACAGCGCGCGAGGGGAACGCTGCCGTCTGACCGGCGTTCGTCGCGAGCACGGTCTGCACATGGAAATCCCCGGCTACCGTATTGGCATCCGGCACACCGAACCAGGTACGCGTTAGGCTGGTTCCCCCCGCGCTTACCGACAGGTTGGCTGTTGTAAAGTTCTTGGAGAGGAAAGCGCCCAGGAACGTCGCTTCCTGTGCGCCGAGGTTGGCGATGGTCACCGTGCGGCTCGCCGGAGTTAGGCCCGTGGCGAAATCGACGGTAGCACTCCCGTTGTTCGGGAGGTTCAGGTCACGCTGGATGACAATCGAGTTCGTCGTTATCGTCTGACCGACGAGCGCGCCTCGCGCGCCGATAAGGTCGCGCGGACCGTCAAGCACGTTTTGCAGCTGGACGATGTTGGAGCCGATGCCGCCAATGACAGTACCGGCACCGCCGCTCATCGAGACGGTCCCGATCTCACCAGTACCCACTCCGTTGACGGTAACGTTGATCGTTTTCGTTGGGGCGGTGGACAGACACAACGCCGCACCGCGCCCTGTGAGCTCGGCTTGCGTACCGTAGATGACCTGCAACTGCGTGCTGTTCCCAGACGGCAGCACGTACGCGATGATGCCACGCGTGTTGATCGTGAAGCTGTAGACGTTGTTCGTGCCGGTGGCCTGGGTCCACGCGCCGCCGTTGTTCGAGTAACCGACCCACAGCGGAATACCGGATTGTTGACAGAACGTGAGCGTCACGTTGCCGCTGCCGCCGCCCGACGCCGTAACCGTTAGGCTGAGCGTCACGGTGGCGCTCGTGATGCCGGTTCCGGCACCTGTGAGCGTGATCGTGTACGTGTTCGCCGTCACGGCCGCGCCGACCGCAACTGTCACGGTGGACGTGTTGCCCGTTGTGCTGGCAGGGTTGAAGGAGACCGTCACGCCGGCCGGTTCGCCGGAGCTCGTTAGGGCGACGGCTCCAGTGAAGTTCGTGCGCGCGATCGTCAGCGTTGTGGTACCGGACTGACCCTGCTGCACGCTGAGCGTCGCTGGATTCGTTGTGAGCACGATCGCGGCGGCTGCCGTTACCGTGACAGTTAGCGTCGTGGTTGCATTGGCCACGCCCGTTCCAGCACCCGTGATGGTGACCGTGTATGTCCCGGGGGCAACCGCTGCGCCGACAGTAACCGTCGCTGTCGAGGTCAACGTCGTGCCACTGAGCGTGGCCGGAGTGAACGCCACGGTCGGGCCGGCGGGGGCCACACTGCTCGTTAGGGCAACGTCGGCGGTGAAGTTCGTGCGCACGAGCGTGACTGTCGAAGTCCCGGACGCGCTCTGTGCCACGGTGACCGTCGCGGGGCTGGCTGACAGCGCGATCGCCGCCGCTGCCGTGACTGTCACGGTGAGCGTAGTCGTCGCGTTCGTTACTCCCGTTCCAGCACCCGTGATGGTGACCGTGTACGTCCCGGGGGCAACCGCTGCGCCGACAGTAACCGTCGCCGTCGAGGTCAACGTCGTGCCACTGAGCGTGGCCGGAGTGAATGCCACGGTCGGGCCGGCGGGGGCCACACTACTCGTTAGGGCGACATCAGCCGTGAAGTTGTTTCGCGTGAGCGTAACGGTCGCTGTCCCTGCTGTTCCTCCCGCCGGAATCGTCAAGGCTGCCGGAGCGACAGCCAGCGCGATGCTCGACGCCGGCGGCGCCGTGACTGTCAATGCAAGCGTCGCCGTGGCGCTCGTGATACCGGTGCCGGTCCCTGTGATCGTGATCGTGGAAGTGCCTGTCGCGACAGTCGCCGGCACGTCGACAGTGATCGTCGACGTTGTACCAGTTGCGCTCGCCGGATTGAAGCTCACCGTCGCGCCGGTTGGAGCGCCGCTGCTCGTCAATGCGACAGCGCCAGTAAAGTTCGTGCGCGCGATCGTTAGGGTGCTCGTCCCCGACTGCCCCTGCTGGATGCTCAAGGTCGCGGGCACGAGCGACAATGAAATAGCCGGCACGACAGGGGCCGTCACAGTTACCGTCAACGTGGCGGTCTGATTCGAAACGCCGGCGCTGCTGCCAGTCACTGTGATCGCATGCGCCCCCGTTGGCACAGCCGCGCCCACGGCAATTGCAATGTCGGACGTGGCGCCGGTGGCGCTCGTGGGTGTAAAGGTCACGGTCATTCCAGCCGGTGCGCCGCTGCTCGTTAGGGCAACGGCTCCAGTGAAGCCGCCGACGCGCGCGACGTTGGCGGTCGCCGTTCCGCTTTGTCCCTGCACGATGCTCACTGCCGCCGGTGTTACTGCGAGTGTGAATCCAGGCGCGGCCGTAATCGTGAGCTGCACCGTCGCGGTTTGCGCGCTCACGCCAGTCCCGGTCCCACGGACTGTCAGCGTAGCTGTTCCAACGGCGGCGTTCGCAGCCGCCGTGATTGTGATCGATCCAGTCAATAACCCGGCTCCAATCGTGAGCGCGGAGGCGGTCACACCCGTCGGAAGTCCTTCGACGGTTACCGTGACCGAGCCGTCGAAGCCA
>DASYRX010000111.1:0-4684 GCA_036003845.1 Gemmatimonadaceae bacterium
TGTGCGAGCAAAACCTTTACCGCAGAGGACGCGGAGGAATAACTGCGAGGACGCGGGCTTTCTTTTGCAAATGCTCTTGTTCCAGCATTTCTCTGGGTTCTCGTCGGTAATTCTTTGCGCCCTCTGCGGTAAAGCTCTTGACCGTGGCGGTTCGTTAGGCCCGATCAGGAAGATCGGAGCCTCCCGCCAGGAGCCGTTCCCGAGGGCGCGCTGCTGAAAGGGCGTCGCCCACTGCCTCGGCCTCTAACGCCAACTCAGCCAGCGCCAGCTGCAACTCGGCGGCAAACTCCTGAGCGGCAATCCGGCCCCGAAGCCGCAAGCGCAGCACCAGCTCGGCCGGATGATCCAGTCTTAGTCCACCCTTTCCCACGACGTGCTCGAACGCGCGCAGATCTGCCGCTGTGGGAACCAGGCGCGCTCCGCTCCACGTCCACCACGACGCGCGCACTGCCGCCGCCGCGATGGCGCCGAGCGGCATCTCGACCTCGCGCAGGGGATCGATCTCCTTGTCCGACCAGATTTCTCTTCCTACGTAATCGGTCTCGCGCACCGCGCGCCACCGCAGCACCAGCCGTTCGCCGTCCAGGCGCAGCAGAGAGTGAATCGTTTCCGCGGTGGACGTGATCTGCCCCGCGGCGATGATGTCCTCGGAACGCTTGAGGAAAAACGGAAGCGCAGCGACGTGGCGCATCCGGATCCTCGTTAGGCACCATCCGTCGAGGATCGTTTGATGGCTTCTCGAATGCGCGCGATCTGACGCAGATGCACGATGTCGTGCCCTGCCTGGTTGAGAATCATCTGCTCGATACTCTCTTCGCCGCGTTCCGAGTGCACTCCAACGCGCTGCCGCTCGGCCACGGATGTTTGCTCGAGAAGCCGCAGGCTCGAGTTGCGCAGTCGTTCGAAGTCAGCGAGGGCTTCCTCTATATCGGCTTGCTCATAGTGCAGCCGTGCCGCCCAGGCCTCCTGGTCGTAGGAGGCGAGCGTGGGTCGGTCGTGCGCGAGTACCATGCGAATGCGGAATGCGACGACCAATTCGGAGTCGCCGAGATGCTGGATGACTTGACGCATGGACCAGAGCCCAGGGCCCTCTGGGGTATTGAGTGCGGCAGCGTCGAGCCCTGCGATTGCACTGTACAGCAAAGACGCCGTTTGGCTCAGCACTTCAAATGGATCGCGCTCGCCGAGTGCGGCGAGAAGTCTGGCGATGTACTGCTCCGCCGTCTCTGGCGCGCGACGCGTCGCGACGTCTGTCATGCATCTCTCCGAGCAAAGGCTGGATGCCTAACGCGGAATTGGACAGCCCGGCGATCTTCGTACTACGTCCGCCGGTCGCGCGTCAGGCCGGAAAACCGGGAAGTTGATGATACACGTGTGCCCGTCGCGACTGAAGTATCACAATTTCCGCTGACCTCGGCTCAGCACTTCACCGCTGGATTCCAATCCGCGAAGAGCCCTGACGCGTTTTGCTCCCAAGCCCATACGTGCAGGTACCAGAGCCTCAGCTCTTCGCTGCGTTTCAGATTCTGGCCGAATATTCGCGGCGGCTGCGATTCAGGCGGAAGGATGCGGTACGGAATGATGTACTCGACGCCGAGGAGCTTCGGCTTCCCATCTGCTCCCGGCGCGTAAAGGAGAATCTCTGGATGCTCGAGGTCCAGTTTGTCGTCCACGTGTGAGCGATTTACGTAATGATGCCCCATTGCTCCGATCGGACTTGAAAGGCACGGCGGCGTCGCCGTTGGATATCCGACCGCTTGCGCGGCCGCGAGGTCGCGGTATGGCGCTGTCGCGTTTCGCAGTCGCTCGAGATCTCGTGTAACACTCGAGTCCAACATGTCGGTCTGTGGCTCACGAGCTGGCGTGCCCGCACACGCGGCGACGCAAACGGCTGCAAAAAGGTTCAGCGTAGTCAGACGTCGCTCGGGCATGGCATGTCTCGATGGTGTACTGGGTGGCCGCCTAACGTCAGTTAAGCGCGACTAACCGCGCGGCAGAAGCTTGACATGCGTCCTCGGCCGGTGTGCGCAAGTGTGATTCGCCGCGGCCGGGCGAGCTATGTGTCAGGGGCTGACTCGGCCCACCGAGGGGCGAGATACGAGATACAAGGGGTCAGCATGCAAAACGCGCCGCCCTTGAAGCGCTCCGTCGCTCATGGTCGCCTTCATGCACCATTTGCGGAGCGCGGTTTCTTCCCTAATGTTGGCACGAGCTCGTCTCGAGTCAGCATGGCCGACACTCCCTCGACAGAACTTCCACTCGCTGCACCAACGCCACGTCGTCTGCCGATCGGCGCGATCGTGGCTCTCTGTGCGCTGTGGGGACTCTGGTCAGCGGAACAGAACATCATTGTTACGCGGCTCAGCGGCCGCACTGTCGAGTCATGGGTCCAGCCGTTAGGCCTCTCCATGTCGACGGCGGCGTTCTGGGCAATGCTCACGCCGCTGATCATGATCGTGACGCGGCAAATCCGCGATCGCACGTCGACGCGAGCGCAGTGGCTCGCAGCGCACATCGCCACATTTTTGATCGTGCACGTGATCGATGTCTCCGTATACTCCGCGCTGACCAGGGTATTCGCGCCCGAACCTCGCCCAGTGTTACCGATGTTGTTTACGCTGGCGACGTTCAACACGATCACATACGGGATGATCGCCGTAGTGACTACGGTGCTCGACTATCAAGATGCGTTTCGCGAGCGAAGCCTGCGCGCCGCGCGACTCGAGGCCCAACTCGCGCTCGCGCAGTTTCAAGCGCTGCGCGCCCAGTTGCATCCGCATTTTCTCTTCAACGCACTGAATGCCATCTCGGCGCTGATTCACAAAGACGCGACGCGCGCCGATCGCATGCTCGCGAGACTCAGTGAGCTGCTGCGTCTGGCGATCGACACAGCGGCAACACCGGAAGTCCGCCTCATCGATGAGATCGAGTTCGTGAAACGCTATCTCGAGATCGAGCGCATGCGATTCGGCGATCGTCTTCACGTGAGCGTCGATCTGTCGGTCGAGACGTACGACGCGATGGTGCCGAACATGCTGCTACAGCCGCTCGTCGAGAATGCCGTGCGCCATGGCGTGGCTCCGCATCCCGGTCCAGGCCGCGTGGAGATCAAGGCTGCGCGCGAGGGACAGCGCCTCGGCATCGTAGTGCGCGACACGGGCTCGGGGATATCGGCAAAGACACCTAACGAAGAGCGTTCAGGAGTCGGACTGCGCACGACGCGAGAACGCCTCGAGAAGTTGTACGGCACGGCCCAGGAGCTTGCGCTCGTCAACGTGCCCGGAGGTTTCGAAACGCGCGTCATGCTGCCGTTCAGGCGGCATGCGGACTCCCTAACGAGCAATGAAGATCCGCTGCCTCGTCGTTGACGACGAGCCGCTCGGCCGCGAGCGAATCGTGTCGCTGTTGCGCGCGATTCCAGAGGCCGAGGTGGTCGGTGAGAGCGATACGGGCGGGGCTGCCATTCGCGCCATCGGCGAGCTCGCTCCCGATCTTTTGTTTCTCGACGTGCAAATGCCCGAGGTCGATGGCTTCGGTGTGCTCGCGGCGCTCCCCGCGCGCAACGTGCCGGCGGTGATCTTCGTGACGGCTTACGATGAGTACGCGCTCAAGGCGTTCGAGGTCCACGCGCAGGATTACTTGCTCAAGCCATTCGATCCTGACCGGTTTCTCGCAGCCTTCGCGCGTGCGGCAGAACGAATTCGCGTCGATCGAGCGAGCGGCGCGAACGAGCGTTTGATCGCTCTGCTGGAAGAGATCGAGCGCGACCGGCCGCGCCGCTCGCGAATACCGATCCGCGCAGGAGGCAGCGTTTTTTTCCTGCCAGTGGACGAGATCGACTGGATCGAGGCCGCCGACAATTATGTTCGCATCCACGCGAAGAACGAGGTTCACGTCGTGCGGCAGACGCTACAGCGCATGGAAGAGTCGCTCGCGCCTAACGCGTTTGTTCGGATCCACCGCTCGACGATTGTGAATATCAGCAGGATCAAGGAGATCCAACCGTGGTTCGCCGGCGAGTACGTCGTGTTGCTGCGCGACGGCACCAAGCTACAGACGAGTCGCCGTTACCGGGCGCGGCTAGAATCGCTCATGCAGTAGCTGTTTGCGCTCCCAGCTTGAGCGCGGAGCTATAGCGCGGCCTCGTCTTGCACGCAGCGTAACTCTTGCCTCCACAAGAGCACTACTTGTTCGGATTAGGCGGACAGGGCGGATGACGCGAAGACTGCTTTAGCAAAGCCCTGAATCCGTGTCATTCGCCCAATTCGCGTGATCCGAACAGCTCTTGCTCTTTCACAATGTCGCGTTAGGCGATGTGTGCAACGGTTGCACGAGATCCCACTTGTTTCCGTAAAGATCTTCGAACACGACGACGGTTCCGTATTCCTCCTCGCGCGGCGTTTCTGCAAACTTGACGCCGCGCGAGAGAAACGCGCGATGATCACGCCAGAAGTCGTCAGTATGCAGAAAGAGAAAGACGCGTCCGCCGGTCTGGTTGCCAATCGCTTTCAGCTGATCGGCAGTCGCCGCACGCGCGAGCAGTAGCGAAGCTCCACGCCCGCCACGCGGCGCGACCACAACCCAGCGCTTGCCGCGCTCCCGAGGGGTGTCTTCGATCAGCTCGAAGCCAAGCACTGTGGTATAGTAGGCGATCGCCTCGTCGTAGTCGCGTACGACGAGGCTG
>DASYRX010000112.1:0-3188 GCA_036003845.1 Gemmatimonadaceae bacterium
TGTTGGCACGCGACCAGAAGCGCTGCACTGTGGCGCGCGGTACATCGTACGCGAGTGTGACCTCGCGCAGCTTCGTGTACGTCGCATCCTGGTAATAGACTCTCGTGACTTGCAGGTACGTCGTCCGTCGCCACTCGCCCATCTTCATGCCGTTCGGCGCAATCGCGTCATAGTCGCGCGAGTTCTGGCCGAGGTCGTAATGTCGCCAGGTGCCGTTGGCGAGCATTCCACCCTGCTGATGATCCAGCAACGCATAGAGCGAGAGTCTGTTCCAGCGCAGCTCGTTGGACCACCCAGCCGTGTAATCCGGATTGCCATCGCCCATCACGACGGGAACGACCACACGGCCACCTGCCTGTTTGAGCGTGTCGTTGCCGATGAGTGTTGTCGCGGACGTTCCCTTTTTAATGCGCGTGGCACCGACCTGCGGCGCGCCTAACAAGAAAGGCGCCACGGGTAGCTCGGTGATCTTGCTGCGGTTCAGGCCGTAGTTGAAGCGCGTCGTCCAGCCGTAGTTATCGCCCTGAATCGCGAAGAGACTCATCGCGGCTTCGAGACCCCAAACTCGCATCTCGGCGCCGTTCGATACTTCGGAGCTGTAGCCGCTTGTCGGCGGCAGCGTGCGCGTAATGAGCAGATCGCTCACGTCGCGTCGATACATCGTGAAATCGACCGTGCCGCGACGGCCGAACACCGTCGCGTCGACACCGCCCTCCAGCTCGCGCTGTCTTTCGGGGCGCAGGTCCGACGCCGCGCGATTCGTTCCCACCCGGAAAGCGCCGAACCCACCGATGTTGGAGAGATCCAGCGCTGTGAATTTCTGCCCGTACAGCGGCTGGTTTCCGGTCTCGCCTAACGCAACTCGCAGCTTGAGCTCGTCGACCAGCCCCGGCTTGAGCTCGGGCAAGCGATACGACGCGGAGGCCTTGGGGAAGACGAAGTACTTGCCCGGATCGCCGTTATTGCTGCTGCGGTCGGCGCGCGCACCGAGCGTGAGCAACAAGCGATCGTTGTAGAGGACCTCGGTTTGCGCAAAGAGGCCGAAGTCCTCCACCAGCAAACGAGATTCGTCGAGGTCGCGCACTGTGCCTGACGTGACCACCTCGAGTCCGCCTAACAGGTTCTGCGCCGACGCGCGGCTGACGGTGAAGTTGCGCCGCTCGTACTGCGTGCCGATCTGCGATGTCGCCTGCCAGCGCGTCAGCGGACGCCAGACGTGCACGGCGTTGAGGTTGAGGTTGCTCTGCAGGTTATAGGCGGACGATACGACAGTCGTTCCAGGCAGTCCGTCCAGCGGCTCGAACTGCAGCTCGGGCGGTGAATAGACCTCGTTATGCTGATTCAGGATGTCTGCGCCGCCGTAGCCGATGAGCTTGAGCTCGTTCCTGGGCGTCGTCCACGCATCCCACGTGAGGCGCGCGTTGGAGATGTTGCGCCACACGCCTTCCTCGTTCTTAAACAGCGAAATCGTCTGCAGCGGGTTCGAAGGATAGAACGGCTCGATCGGCCAAGTGCCGTCGGCTCGCTGTCTGAGGTCGAGGAACGAGGGAACTTTGGTCAGCGTGTACGCGATCGAGTTGCCCCTGTTGTCATTGCCGAAGAGACCGCGGTCGCTCAGCGTGCGCAGCGCTTCGGCGCCAACCTGCAGCTCCAAGCGATCGTTCAGTCGCTGGTCGAGATTGAGGCGCAGCGTGTACTTCTTGGCATACGTATTGTCGACGATGCCGCCCTCGTCCCTGCCTAACGCGGAGACGAAATAACGTGTGTCCGCCGTACCGCCGCTCACGCCTAACGAGACTTCGTAGTTGGTCGGCTTGTTGCCGTACGCGAGGTCTTCGTAGTCGATGACGCGGTTCGGGTCGTAGTATTGCGGCGCCGTCGGGCCGAACGCAGCGATAGCGTCTTGTACGCTCGTAAATCGTCTCTGGCCGTTGCGATAGGCAAGCTCCGCGGTGCCGATGCCCGAGCGCAGTTGGAACTGGGGCCTCCCCACCAGACCGCGCTTCGTCGTGATGATGATCACGCCGCCCGACGCCTTCGAACCGTAGATCGCCGCCGCGGCGGAGCCCTTTAGCACTTCCACGCTCTCGACGTCGTTCGGATTGAGGTCTGAGATGCGGTTGACCGGTGCTTCCTGATTCGAGACCGAGATCGCATTCCCCGCCGCGCCGGTGACCTTATTCGTTCCCGAGCCGATCGAGACGTCGGCGACGATGACGCCGTCGATGACATAGAGCGGCTGCGTGCTGCCGAGGATGGAGGAGATGCCGCGGATGCGTACGCGGTTGCCGCCGCCCGGCGCGCCGGTACTCGTCGAGATCTGTGTGCCGGCGATTTTGCCTTGCAGCGCCTGGTCGACGCTCGGTGCCGAGACTTTGGCGACTTCCTCGTTGCTCACGCTGGCGATCGAGTTGGGAAGGTTGCGGCGTGAGATGCCGCTCGCCTGACCAGTGATTACGACCTGCTCCAGCTTGAGCGGATCGCGGCGCATAACGATGCGCACCGTCGACGCGTTGGCGGCGACGTTCTGCTCGACGGGCGGGTAGCCGATGCGCTTGACGACCAGCATGATATCGCGCGCCGGGACTTGCAGGCTGAACGTTCCGTCTTCGCGCGAGAGCGTGCCGATCGTGGTGCCGCGCACTTGCACTTGCGCCGATCCGATCGGCGCATTGCTCCCTTCTTCGACGATCGTTCCCGTGATCTGGCGGTTCTGCGCGGCGGCGGCCGAAGCGGCCAGGCCTAACGCGATGCAAAGACAAACCCAACGTCTCATCGTCCCTCCAGGACAGAGTCTATCAACTACGTAAAAGACAACCGCCTATTCGAATTTGACCGGCGGGGCTGATCGTGCGGATACTGCTTTTGAACGCTCCTCCGCCTAAAAGCATTCGCTCAATCCGCATGTGTGAGCTCAGTAACGCCACCATGGTGTTGTCGTCCCTTGTGGCATCGTTCGCATACCGTGCATGGCCATCTCCTTGAGGCGCTGTGCCTGGCTCACCGGTCCGCTCCAGCAGTGCGGCTTGCCGTCGCCCCAAAGGAAGTAGCCTTCGTAGTGCGGGTTGGACGTCGTCTTCATCCAGGCTTCTAGCTCGCGCACCGCGCGATCGAGGAAGAAGGAATCCATGTCACCAGTGTAGATGTGCAACTTGCCGACGAGCTTGGGACCTAACGTGGACCAGTTC
>DASYRX010000113.1:0-3432 GCA_036003845.1 Gemmatimonadaceae bacterium
GGATCAGGCGTTCGTCGGCAGCGATGTTCCCAGTGTTCCCGTTAGGGTCACTACGCTGACGCCGCTCTCCGCAGATCTGCATTATCGCGGCTTCTCACGCCCGTACCGCAAGGGCGGTCGCAGCGGGCCGCACTGGTTCGCGTACGACGATGTCAGCACGGAATCTCCCTGGCGGCGCATCGAAGGCGCATTCACACGCTTCGGTGACGTGCTTCCGCTGCTCGGCCGACCCGACGACAGGTACGTCATCATGGGTCCAGGCGACGAGATGACAGTGCAGTTCGACGCTGCGTCCGAGCGCGCGCTCGCAGCAGGATGGAAGCGTGACTTCCTTCTATATACTGACGGCTGGATCAAGGACTCCGATCTGAACACGGCCTTCGGTACTACCGTTGGGCCACTGCCCTTCCATCGAATCAAGGAGTACCCCTACGCGAGTGGTGAGTCGTACCCTAACGACGCGGAGCACCAGCGCTATCTCGAGGCATACAATACTCGGCGCGTTGCAGGGCGAGCCGACAGCGTCAGGCCCGCACGGTAGATCGCTCGTGACTGCCGTCGCATGAAGGGTGGCGTGCTCATGGCGATCAGAGTGATCGCCCTCACCGTTATACTGTTCCTCTGCTTTGCTCTGGCTGCAACGCTCGTTAGGCTGCCTGGTAGTTCTCCAGCCTCGGACCCAGCCGGCGCGACCGCGTTGCCTGTACTGACAGTATGTTTTCTGCAAGCCGCGGTTGTGAGCTATCTGATTCTGCGTTCTCGTTGGACGGGCTGGCCACTCGCGGCAGCGGTCTTTGTCGTTTTCTACGGTGTGATGACGTTGATGCCGCAGAGCGATTCCGTCGTGTTTCTCACACGTCTTCCCGCTGGCACGCTGCCAAAACTTTTTTTGATGGGCGCATTGATTGCCGCACCGTTCTCAGTGCTGGCGGTCGTGATTCTGGGAAAGCGAAAAGGCGATTCGGCCACTGTGCATCAGGATTCACGGCAGCGAATGCCCACGAGCGAATGGATTTGGAAACTGGCTCTCATCGCGCTCGTGTACGTGTGTCTGTATTTCACGTTTGGTTATTACATCGCGTGGCGAAACCCAGCCGTGCCCACCTATTACGGCGGCGTCGATGAAGGGACCTTCTGGACTCACATGGGCACCGTGGCGCGACGGACGCCGTGGCTCATTCCCTTTCAGGTCCTGCGAGCGCTGTGCTGGACGGCGCTGGCGCTCCTCGTGACTCGTATGCTGAAACGAGATCGGCTGGAAACGGCGCTGGTGATCGGATTGTTGTTCGCCGTCATGACCGCACCATTGCTGCTCCCCAATCCGTACATGCCGGAAGCAGTGCGCATGGCGCACTTGATAGAAACGGCGTCGTCCAACTTCATCTTTGGAACGTTTGTCGCGTGGTTACTCACCCAACAGCGGCAGACACCATCCCTCGCAATGCTGGCAGCGCTGCCATGAGCTGATCTCGGCTCATCGCGAGTAGCTCGTGACGATCCACAAGCACATCGAGATCCACAGGATAGAGGTTATGGCGCGCCGGATCCGCCAACCCCGCGACGTTGCGTGGCGCGATGACGTCGCGTGCCCAATTTGCATGGCGCCGCCGGTCGTCCTCGCTTCCCGTTAGGCGCGCGCCGCCCGTGATGCCGCGAACTCGCTCGCCACTCTCGCCCAGAAGCGGCTCGGCCACAGCATCGCCGATGCCGAGGAAGCCGCTCCACGCCACTAAATCAGAGGCTGCCAGGCGCTGCTTTGTCTCGGCGTATGATACGATCGCGAAATAGATCATCGCGTGGGCTGCGAAGAGATCGAAGTGAGCCATCGCGTCGTATGCGCCGGCGACGAGCCGATCGATCTGATCCGCTTCAGCGCTCATGAGCGCGTGGTATCGATCGAGCTGGTCGCGTTCAGGGAGCCGGCTAGTACGCGCCGCCGACTCGAAGACCAGCCCGAGTCGCTCGACAGCGCGCAGCCCCCACGCAATGCCCGTGGAGAATAGCGGGTCGACGAAGGCGTACGCGTGCGGCAGCATCGCCCAGCGGTCGCCGACGGCTTGCGTTAGGCGATGCTGGATTTGCGGCTGAAACGCGGTCGGCATGAGCGGACGGGCATCGCCAAACGCGCGTCCGAGCGACGGATAGCGCTCGAGTAGTGCGTGCCAGAGAGCCGACGCGTCGACTGGATCGGACATCTTCAAAGCGGCGATACCGCTCGGCGTCAGCGCGAATCCCGCGCTCGTGACGCCGTCGTCGAAGCGCAGACTGTACATCCATCCTTCGTCGATCAGGTGATGTACGGCCGCCCAGTCGTCCGGATACGGACCTTCAGGCAGATGCGGCATGACCTCAGGCGTTAGGCGCACGCCCTCGAAGTGACTGAAGACCAGCGCGGAACGTGTCACCGTGCGCTCCAGCCCGGACGGGATCGAGAGCTGCCGCGCCAGAAAGCCGCCGGGACCCGATGCATCGATGATGAAATCGGCACCCAACTCGAACGCCGCACCATTTCGTCTGCCCGTTAGGTGGAGATCGCTAGCGCCGATCTCAACGTTCGTCAGTTCCACCCGGTCGCGGTATTCCACGCCCGAGTCGATCGCCTGCCGGACGAAATGCCGATCCACATCAGCACGAACCCAATGCGAGTCTGCTACGCCCGCGTGCGGGCTCGCCGCAACGAGTAGCCGTTCGGAATCCAGACCACGATTCGCGAACGCTTCGCCTGGATGATGTCGATAGAACGTGAACCCGCGCTTGAGTCCTCGCCGCAGCTCGGGAAAGTGCTCCAGCCAGCGTCCGTGAGCTGCTAGTTGATAGCAATCAGCCAGACCGTATCGCCGCGCCAGCCGCTCGAGCGAGAGGTTGGCTAGCGGCGTTGTCGATTCACCGATCGCGAAGCGCGGATGCTTCCCGCGTTCCAGCAACACGACGTCGTAACCCAGGACAGCGAGCACCCGCGCCATGAGTGAGCCGGCAAAGCCGCTGCCGACGATTGCTATCTCACAACGCGCTTTCATCTAGCCGCTCGAAGGACACAGCGAACAGGCGACGCGCGGCTCAGCGCGACCTGTCACGTTGATGCGCCGCAGCCGCTCGATGCGGGCAGCAGCGCACGCCGAACAGTGCGCCAGACGATCGATGTCCCAGAGGTCAGCCGAGACGACGCTTGGAGCAAACGTTAGGCACCGATCGAGTGAAGTCTCCAGTTGCGAAAGAGTGGGCGGGGTGAAGAGCCCTAGCGAATCAAGCCGTTCCAGTTCTCCATTGCCGCCACGCACCGGAATGATCGACACGATCGAAGCCCCTCGACGCACCGCATACTCCGCCGTGCGCACCGTCCATTCAATGGACTCATCAGCTGGAACGTGCGGCGCTCCGAGCAGCACGAAGACGCGCAGATCGATCTCGTTGATCCCAAGGAAAGCCGCCGCG
>DASYRX010000114.1:0-6437 GCA_036003845.1 Gemmatimonadaceae bacterium
CAGGCGAGTACCTGCTCCACCACTCTGGGACGAGTCAGGGTCGGCAGCACACCGGCTTTGACGAGCGAGGACTTTCCAACCCCACTCACGCCGGTGACCATGAGGAAGCCCCGGCCGTCCGCGCCTCTTCTTCGGAGGACGTCGAGTATTTCGGAAACCATTCCGGTACGACCGCAATAGATCAGGGCGTGGCCGAATTCGAACGGCTGCAGTCCGCGGAATGGCGACCCTTTCCACATCGATTCGATCGCCGAGGTCGGCGCCGTGCTTGGCAGCCGCTGACGAATCCAATCGCGAATGTGGACCTCGATGAGGTCTTCGAATTGTGCGGTCTTCTCGAAGTTATAGAAAGCTGATTTAAAGGTGCCGTCCAAGTTGCGGAACCACTTGTCCACGAATTGACTGACGGCGTCCAGCTCCGCCACCTGCTGCGCGCGAACCGTGCGGTCTTTCATCGAAAGCCGGAACTCGGCGGTTTTCAGATAACACAGGATGTCCGGGGATCTGTTTTTCTCGTATCCCTCCCTTGCGCGCTCGAATTCGTATTCTGTTCCGGAGTTGTACTGGCTACCATCTGAACGGTGGAAATGGTCCGAGGGCAGCGGCGTTCCCATCCGCGCCCACAAAATAAACAGAGCGAGATCAGCTCGCTGAATATCGAGGATTTGCGCCTGAAACGTATCGGTCGCACGAAGGACACTGCGCTCCCAAAGAAAGGCTTCTAGCTGAACGAAACCGCGAAACTCAAGCTGCAGCCGCTCGATGACGGCGAGCGCGACCGCGCGCTCGCTGCCTACATCTCCTGGAGACGAAACAAATACGCGCAGACTCAACACCGATGACATTCCCCGCCATAGCAGTCTGGTGGGCTCGATTGTATTCCGGGGCTACGCGCCTTGGATATGCGGCCAGATAGCCTCGCGGTATCAGCTGGAAGCACCAAAGGATTATCGTTTGACGAGTCTTGGGGGGTGAGGGCGGTCCTTGGCATCAAGCAAGCAACGCGTTTCACCTACTTGCCGTCGAAGAACACGTGTACGGCGCCCCGAAAATCGTCGGGCTCAGGTTGGCGCATTTCTTTGGCCTTCCTGATCGCCGCGGCGTGATTCATGTCCGCCACGATGTAGCGCACCTTCTTGCCCATTGCCGTTGCGGCCGCAATCTCGTCGCGCGCGATTTCGCCCCCTCCGATCGCAATCAGCTCGTCGGTGGCTCCGACCATTGCGGATGAAGTCTGCGATAGTTTTCCATCCGTATTCAGGCCACCCCAAGTATCGTCGGCGATCACAAAGACCGTGTCCACGTGCTGAGAGAACGCTGCGCCTTCCTTTTCCGCGAGCGCCGACACGATCCCGATCGTGCTGAAACCGCGTTTCTTCGCCAACGGGTATACGGCGCCAATCCCTTCGGGCGTGGCGCCCGCGCAGATCAGCACCGATGTCGGACTCAGATCGTCGAGCAGCTTCGCGATCACTCGTTCCACGGCGGCCGTGTCCTCATACCCCGCCCCGGAAAAGCCGACGAATGTGACGACGGAACGCCCTGCCTCACGGATACGAGCGATCGCTGCGTCGGCGTCGGCCGGACGGACGATGCGGCCTGAGCCCGCGGCCGACGCGAGCGGCGATCCGCGCTCCTCGGGGGGGTTAGTCGTCTCAGCACTCATTGCGTTTCCTGGCACCGAGTTCAGGCCGTCCGGCCACGGTCAGGGCGTCACGGGCTGCTGCGTCAGGTGACGGAAAGCTCGTGCCACTGCATCGACGTCCGCCTCCGTGGGTGAAAGGTCCTTCAAGAGCCGGCGCGCCTGCTTCCACGTGGATTCGTGATCGCCCTCGCGACCAGGCGACATAGCCACGGCGGCGGAATAGAGCTGCGCCGCTTCGGCAAACCGTCTCTGGATCAACTGCACCTCGGCGACGGTAGCCGTCATCCAGTAGTCGCCGTGCTTCGCTGCAGTGCCAACGATCGACTGCACGTGTTGCGCGTGGGCCTGACCGACGTCCATCTCATGCAGGAAAATACTCTTGGCTGCTGCATTGACCCCGACGTAGTAGTTGGTGGGCGACGCCTCGAACGCCTCGGCATAGAGATCGCGCGATCGGCGCAGGTGCAACTCGTTTCTCGTAGCTTCGAACGAGTCCATCCATGTGCGTGCGTACAGGCCGACTGTCTCGGGATCTCGCTCGCCCAGCTCGTAGAGCTCACCCAGCGCTGCCTTGGCCTCGCGCCATCGGCCGGCCCGCGCGAGCGCGAGACCGTTCAGCTGTCGCGGACGCAGGGATTTGGGAAACTCGCGAATGGCCGTTTCGAGAAGTTCGATCGCTGCCTCGGCCACCTTCATCGACACCAGGGCCTCGGCGCACGCGCAACGTAGCAGCGGGCTGGCCCGCCAGGCAAGGTGCTGCGACTTGCCGAGCTCCAGCAGGCGGTCCTTGTCCTGATCCTCGCGCGCCGACCAGATCCGTGCGAGCGCGAGCCTTGTCTCCTCGTCGATGGCGACGGCGAGACGGACCGCTTCTTCGGGCAGCGCCTTGCCCTGCAGTCCGTAGAGAAGCCGGAGCAGGCCGCTCCCGCGGGGCCCCTCGCGCGACTCCGTGAAGTCGACCCAGATCTTGGTTCGCGCGAACAAGGGAAGCGCGGCGTTGTCCAGCCGCGCGATGACGAATCGAAACCCGCTCTCCTTCTCCTTCGTTACGAAGGCGTCGTATTCCTGCTTGCACCAGTCCGAGTCTTCGTTCCTCGGCGACCAGATGAGGATCCCGGTCTGGCTTGCCTCCAGGTTCTCCTCGAGGGAGCGCGTGAGCCGGCTCGACGTGTCGAGCACGAACTGGTCGAGGAAGACCACGTAGCCGAGCTGCGTAAGCGTGTCGTAGAGCGACAGCACCCAAGGGCGCTCGGCCGACCGGTAGCTGAGAAAGACGTGCCAGCGCTGAGCGGCCGCGCGCTCGGCCGGCGGCGGTGCGAGCTTCAGCCATTCTTCGAGATCGGACATGCCTGGTTCCCGGTTCGCTCAACGACGTCCGTTGTTCGCGCAATGACACCCGTCAGATGCGGATCGCCTCCCACGAGCGGAGCTCCTCGCGACGCCACCGACGCCCCTCGAGCACACTTTCGTTCGAAAACCCATCGAAGCGACTCAGGTCGCCGAAGTCGAGCCCGGCCAGCTCCTGGACCTCGGCGACCGCCACCTGGTAAGTCTTGTAGCGCCCGAAGACGAATTCGAGATCCTCGATGAGCTTGCCTTGGCTGACCATGTACGCGGTCGCCGACGGACGATCGTCGGTACGAAACGCGACGACTTTCCAATACTCCTTGGGGATCTTCACGCCGCGATAGACCATGTCGTCGTCGCGCAGCACCGGCCCGGTGAAGACACTGATCCGCAGACTGTGGACGCGCGCATTCTGCAGCAGGTAGTCCTCGAGCCCCAGCCAGGTCTTCTGGTTCATCCCGCTGTGCTGCGGCGAGCAATTGGTGAAGTGGAAGGTGTCTTCGTTGGCCAGCGCAGCCTGCGGGCCCCAGACGGGATCTTCGCGACGGACGAGGTGGCCACGGTCGAGCTCGTTGTCGCGGTACAACTCGTCGCCTGCCTGGTGGGCGCGGTCGATCCGATCGTCGTAATACCATGCGTCGGCGTCACGCTTGATCTTCTTCGACGCCTGCCCGTCGATGTTGCAGGCGGTGTAGAGCGCGATGCGCCGTGACATCGACATCACCACGGAGAAGTGGCTGTAGCGCAGCACGTGCCCGCCGCCCGATTTCAGCGGCGCGACGTCTTCCGCAGTGCGGCCGACGCAGCGTGGCATCGGCACGGGAAAGTCGTCGAGGAAGGCCTCGTCGAAGGCTTGGCGGTCGCGAAAGAACGCCTCGTCGTGCAACTGCCGGCGTTCCAGCGCTTCGAGCGCACCTTCGCCCGATCGCACACCGCTCGCCGCTCTCGCCAGCTCACCGAGACTGCGCATGTCGGCCAGACGCACCACTGGAGATTCACCTTCGTTCACTTCGACCTCCTGCCCGTCAGGCGTTGACCTGCTTGCGGATCGCCTGGATCCAGATACCTTCGTTGGCTTCGTAAGTGCCGTCCCCGTGAATGCGCTTCATCGTCGCCGATCCGGAATGGTGGAGCGCGACGAGCTCCCAGCCGCCGTTGAATACGGGGCTGCCCGAGCTGCCCGGCTCGGTCGGCGTGCGATAGTGCACGCGGAAATCGGCGGGTGCGCCGTGGTCGACCAGCCGGTTGTCCTGCATCGAAAACATCAGCCCGCCGCCACGCGGGTGGCCGATGACGTAGAGGCGCTGGCCGCTATTGACCGTCGGCAAGGCATCGGCGACCGGGTACGCCTCGAGCCCGGGCGGCTGGTCGGCGAGCTCCAGGACGGTGTAATCGAGCTGGTCCGGAGGTGACTCCCCGAGGATTCTGACAAAGCGCGTCGTAAACGCCTTGCCGGTGTTATCGCGCAGTGCATGGAAGGTCACCTGCGCGTTGGCGAAGCGAAGCGCGTCGGCGTTCGTCGTGCTCACGACGTGATTGTTCGTGACGAAGAGATAATTGCCTGACCAGCTGCCGGAAAGCGCCGTGCCGGGGATCGCAAAGCCCGTGCCGATGCCGTCGCCCGTCGTCTCCTCGACCCTGCCTACTGCCTCGCAGCGCCTGAGCCCGAGTCGAATCTTCTCGGGGCTCATGAAACCGGTATCGCCGAAGATCTTCTCGAACGTTCCCTCGGCGTCGGGATGCCGGACAACCTCCGCGGTGAACAGCGCCTGCTTGCCGATTCGCGCCAGCATTCCTTCGAGCGGCGGCAGCAAATGCATGCCGGCGCCCTCGCTGGCGTTCAGTCCCCAGACCTCCTTGAGCTGACGAATGCTGCTCGCGAGACCGAAGGGCTCGACGTCGTCCGCATCGACCGAACGGCGATACCAGAGCTCGGCCAAGTCCGGCTGGTCGAGTGCAAGACAAGCTTCGCCGGCGGTCGCGAACTCCCAGTAGCCCGCCTTGCCGCTCTCGAAATCCTGCTGCATTCGCTTGACGATGGCGCGCGCGATTCGCGGCAAGTCGGCGCTGCGATCGTGTTGAATTTTTTTTCGTTCGCCAAGCTTGAGCAGCGCGACGGCGTTGACTGCATGCCAGACAGGCTTGCGAGCATCTCCCTCGTAGGCCTCCAGGTACGCGTCGATGGCTTTGCGCAACTGGCTGCGCTGTCCCTTGCTTTCCGTGAGCATCTGATTGACGTAGCGCTGCTTTTCGATGCGCCCGAGCAGGCCTTTCGCTTCGAGCTGCTCGCTCGATTTGACCAGCCCGCGCAGCAACGTCGCGGCCTCGGCGAACTCGCCGCCCTCGATCAACGCCTGCGCGTACAACCGCCGTAGCGTAGGGCTACCCGCCCTTTGCGCAATTTCCGATCCGGTGAGAGCACGCAACTCGGGATAGAGGCGTTGCGCGCGCAGTGCCAAGGCGAGCGCGACGACTTGCTCGGGTGTCGCTGTGACGTCTTCGAGCGTTCCCGCGTGCACGACCTCGTCGCCGAGTCGAGCAAGCTCTTCGCGATCGAGCTTGCGAAGCGCTTGTGCGTCGAGTTGTGAAGCCACGGCGCGCTGCAGCGAAGGTGCTGCGGGGGGCGCGCGCGAAGCTCGCCGGCGCAACGCCGTCGTGATGGACTCGTGATCGCCGGTGCCCACCCCGGCCATTTCCACTGGCCGGGTGCGCGCCCGCGCGAGCGATTCGGGCTGCGCGCCGGCCAGCAAGCGCTTGACCTCGGCACGCAGGCGCGGTCCACTCAGATACTTGACGATATTGTGCCGCCACTTGCCCCAGCTCGATTCGCGGATGTCGACGACCACCTCGGCTCCGTCACGCAAGTAATCGTTGGCGAAGCGCGGATCGAAGCCGACAACGGGGTCGAGAGGATCGTAGATGTTGACCCATGGCCCTTTGAGCTTCTCTCCCGGGAAAGTGACGCGGCTGCCACTCGGCGCGACCGCTTCCTGGACCTCGTCGAGCCCCAGCGGGCTGCCGAGCGTGATGAGGCCGTCGATCGGCGGGCAATCGGCGCGATTGCGCAGACAGTCGTAGGTGAGGATCGTCCCCATGCTGTGGCAGACGATGACGTGCGGGCGGTCAGCAGCGTGGGCGATCACGCGCTCGAGAAAGCGCCGCTGCAGCTCGTCGCGAATGCGATAGTTTTCTCCGGGGCGCGGTGTATATTCGACATTGAAGAAATAGTGATGCACGTCGCGCAGCAGCATTTCCATCAGCGGCCGCTTGATGAAGTCGGGTAGCGGGATGCGCTCCACAGCCGAGGCGGCGGTCGCACGAATGTCGGCATCGAGCGAGTCACCCGTCTCGAACCGCAACTGCTCCTCGAGCCGCCGCACGAACGATGCCTCCCCGGGTGAAAGCTCCGCGCGCCACTGGCCACTCGCCGCCGTCATCGAACGCG
>DASYRX010000115.1:0-18532 GCA_036003845.1 Gemmatimonadaceae bacterium
GGTAAGCTCTTTGTATTCCCCCAGGAGCAACCGACCACAGGACTCGTCGCAATCTTCGACTGGGCGCCGGCAGTTAGTCGCGCTCGCAAGGTCCCGTGAGCGACGCCGCGGGCGAGCGCCTAACGTCTGCGCTCTCTGGCCACTACACAATCGAGCGCGAACTCGGCCAGAGCGGCATGGCGACGGCGATAGCTCAGCCTCTCGACCCACGCGTGATTGCCTAACGCCGGCACTCGCGGATTCCATCCTCCGGCGTGAGCTCACGGCTTTGCAGCTGCGCAGCCCGGCAGCGGATTTCCATTGGCGCGTTGCCCGCGCACGCGCAGCGGAACAAACCGGAGCGACGCAGCGAGCCATCGTGTGGTACGACATCGCGCAGCGCTCGTACGCGCGCGGCGATTCCGTCGCGCGGCGCCTCTCGCAGGATCTGGCGCGGAAAGTGGCAGCGCTGCGCGGAGCGGCTCGCTAAGGGACGGCTAGCCCAGGCAGTGCACTGGCGGCGACATTTGGTCCTTCCTCGAGACCGAGTGGTCGCATGCGAGTTCGATGTCTCCCTGCCACCGTGTTTGCCGTCCTAGCGTCAACCGCGCTCTCGTCTTCGCTCACGGCGCAGCAACAGCAGCCCCCGCCGGGTGCGGCGCAGCCACCGCAGCAAGGGGCCGTGCAGCCGCCGCGCCGAGCGCCTCGGCCTTACGCGCAGGTCATCACGGACAAAGCCGTCACAGATGCAGGCGGCATCACGGTTCACCGCGTCGACGACCGCTGGTTCTTCGAGGTCCCCGACTCGCTCGTTAGGCGCGACTTCCTGCTGGTCAGTCGTGTGGCTGGCGTGCCGTCCAACTTCGGCGGCTTTACGTCAGCCGGGACGTCCATCGAAGAACGTGTCGTGCGCTGGGAACGGCATCTGGATCGCGTTCTGCTGCGTGCGATCGCCTTCGATGCCGTTGCCGACGACTCGCTGCCGATCGCGATTTCGGTGCATAACAACAACGTCGGACCGATCCTCGCCGCCTTCCCGATTCAGGCCTTCACGCGCGACAGCGCCAGTTACGTCCTTGATGTCACGGACTTCTTTGCCGGAGACACGCCCGCAATCGCCGGAATGACGGCGGCGCAGCGGCGACAGTACCAAGTCCGACGCCTCGACCCGGCGCGAAGCTACATCAATGCGGTGCGCTCATTCCCGCTGAACATCGAGGTGCGACACACGCAGACGTACGACGCCGCGGAGCCACCCCCTCCCGATCGCAGCGGCTCCACGATGACCATCGAGATGAGTCAGTCGATCGTGCTGTTACCAAAAGAACCGATGCGTCCGCGTTATGCAGACGCCCGTGTCGGTTTCTTCAGCATCGATCGTGTGAACTACGGCCTCGATGAGCAGAAGGCGGCCTCGCAAAGCTTCATCCGCCGCTGGCGGCTCGAGCCGAAAGATCCGGCGGCATACGCGCGCGGCGAGCTCGTGGAGCCGATCAAGCCGATCGTGTACTACATCGACCCGGCTACGCCGCTGAAGTGGCGACCGTACGTGCGCCAGGGCGTGCTGGACTGGCAAGTGGCCTTCGAGAAAGCCGGCTTCAAGAATGCAATCCTCGCCAAGGATCCGCCGTCGCCCAAAGAGGATCCCGAATGGGATCCGGAAGACATCCGATACTCAGTCGTTAGGTGGGCGGCGAGCCTCGTGCGCAACGCGGTCGGTCCCAGCACTTCGGACCCTCGCACTGGCGAGATCATCGAGAGCGACATCACGTGGTACCACAACCATATGCGCTCCTATCGCAACCGTCTCATGATCGAAACTGGCGCTGCAAACCCAGCGGCGCGCACGCTCGAAATCCCGGAAGACCTGATGGGCGAAACGATGCGCAAGGTCGTCACGCACGAGGTCGGGCACGCGCTTGGGCTGCCGCACAACATGGTCGCGTCCAGCTCGTTCCCAGTCGACTCTCTGCGCAAGGCATCCTTCGCCAAGAAGTACGGTGTCTCGGCCACCATCATGGATTACGCTCGCCAGAACTACGTCGCGCAGCCCGGCGACGGACTCGAGCCCAAGGATTTCGTCAGGCGCTTGGGGCCCTTCGACGACTGGGTCATCAACTGGGGATATCGCGTCCTGCCTAACGCGGCTACGCCGGAAGACGAGCGCAAGACGCTGAACGAGTGGATCACGAAGCAGAGCGGGCCGATGCCGTATCGCTATGTGCCGCAGTTCCTGGCGGGCATCGATCCGCGTTCTCAAACCGAAGATGTCGGCGACGACCCGGTGCGCGCATCCACATTCGCGCTCGCGAACCTCAAGCGCGTTGTTCCCAACCTCGTCGCATGGACAACGCGTCCGGGCGACGACTACACGGACCTCGAGGAGATCTATACCGAGACGCTCGGCATGTGGTCGCTGTACATGGGACACGTCATCACCGTCATCGGTGGCGTGAACGTCGACCTCAAATCCGCCGAGCAGGATGGGGCGGTGTTCAAAGTTGTGCCGAAGGAACGTCAGAAGGCGGCGCTGCAATTCCTGAGCGCCAATGCGATCGATACGCCGGGGTGGTTGGCGCCGCCTCCGGTGCTCGCGCGACTTGGGCCCCCGATCGGTGCAACGTCACTCGCGAATCGTCAGGCTGGCGTCGTGACACAGCTTCTGGACGCTCGCCGCCTAACGCGACTCAGTGACGGCGAGACGTTCGATCCGGCGAACGCGTACCCGGCCGCGGAGTATCTCGCCGATCTCAGGCGCGCGGTTTGGGGGACGATGGCGGCGCCCGAGCCGAACCGCCGCGTGCTGCAGCGCGTCTACGTCGAACGTCTCGCGGCGATCATCCAGCCGCCGGCGCCTCCCACCGCTGGTGCTGGTCCTGGAGGAGGCGGCCCGGGACCGCAAGGACCGGTCTTTCCGCTGCTCGTGGCGCCTAACGTGCAACGCGGCGACCTGCCTGCACTCGCTCGGCGCGAGCTGCGAACGATTCAAGCAGACGCACGGCGAGCCGCCGCGGCCGGCGCGGTGGGCGTGACTCGCGCACACTGGCTCGATGTCGCGGATCGCATCGACGCCATCCTCGACACACGACGGGAGCGATAGTATGCGACTGACTGTTTTCGTTTCGATGCTGTCGCTGTCATTCGCGCCCGTGCTCGGCGCGCAGCCGCGCACGCCGATCTACACTCCAGGGAAGCTGACACCGAATCAGCAGGTCGCTCACGACATCTATAAAGAGCTGATCGAGATCAAGACGGGCGTGGAGACAGGCAACATCACGACCGCTGCGCTGGCCATGGCCAAGCGCTTCAAAGAGGCTGGCATCCCAGAGTCCGACATCTTTGTCGGAGGGCCGCGCCCAGAGAAGCACAATGTCGTCGCGCGCATCCGCGGCAAGGCTTCGCCTAACGCGCGCAAGCCGATTCTGCTCCTGGCGCACCTCGACGTCGTCGAAGCGCTCAAGAGCGACTGGTCGCCCGACCTCGATCCGTTCGTCTTTACGGAACGCGATGGCTATTACTACGGCCGCGGCACGGCGGACGACAAAGCGATGGCGGCGATCTTTGTCGCGAACGTGTTTCGCATGAAGCGCGAAGGATATGTCCCTGACAGAGACATCATCATCGCGCTCACAGCTGACGAGGAGAGCGGGCCGGCCAACGGCGTCGACTGGCTCATCAAGAATCACAAAGACAAGGTCGACGCGGCGTTCGTTATCAACGAAGGCGGCGGCGGAACGCTTCGTGACGGCAAACCGCTCTTCAATTCGGTGCAGGCGAGCGAGAAGATCACGACGAACTTCACGTTGCGCGCTACCAATAAGGGCGGCCACTCATCTGTCCCGCGCGATGACAACGCCATTACATCCCTCGCCGACGCGCTGTCCAAGGTCGGCCGTCACACGTTCACGATCAAGCTGAACGACATCACGCGCGAGTTCTTCAGCAAGACCGCTGACCTCGAGGAGCCCGCGTTAGGTCGGGCCATGAAAACGCTGGTGGCCAATCCGAACGATGCGAGTGCTGCCGCGACCGTCGCCAAAGACGTCCGCTACAACGCGATGCTGCGCACAACGTGCGTCGCGACGATGCTGAGTGGCGGACATGCGACGAACGCGCTCCCGCAACTCGCCGAGGCGAACATCAATTGCCGTCTCTATCCGACTGAAACGGCTGATGAAGTTCGCGCCGAGCTGACGCGCGTGATCGGCGATACGACGGTGCAGGTGATCATTCGGTCGCAGCGACCAGCGTCGCCGCCGTCCGCGTTGATCCCCGAAGTCATTGAGCCGGTCAAGCAGATCACGCGGGATCTCTTCGGTGATATTCCCGTGATTCCGGTGATGTCCACGGGCGCTACGGATTCCCGCTTCTTCCGTGCGCTGGGCGTGCCGGCCTTCGGCGTGTCAGGTCTGTTCAGCGATCCGAGCGTCGATGCGCGCGCACACGGCCGTGACGAGCGCATGAGCGTGAAATCGTTCTACGAGGGGCAAGAGTTCCTGTATCGCCTAACGAAGGCACTGACTTCGACTACGCAGACGGTACCGTAACTACTTCACCGCGGACGCACGCGGACACGCGCGGACAAACCAACAGTTCTTATTAACTGCATTTGTCCGTGTTACTCCGCGTTAGTCCGCGGTGAATCTTTTGCAGTTAGAGCTCTGGCTCTACCGCCGCACAGGGCCAGCCGGCAGTCGATACAGGAGCTGAGCTGTCCGTGCGTCCGCGTCTGTGATCTTGTACTGATGACCCTCAGTCGCCGCGGCCATGATGTCTTCCATGTTAGGCGAATGACCGAGGCCGAGCACGTGGCCTGCTTCGTGACGCACGGCGTTTTGCACAGTGTAGATGTCACGCGCTGTCGATAGGATCACATGCGCCAACACGATCCAGCCGTCGCCAGTCGTTATGCGGAACGTCGCACCCACCTGTTCCACCTTGGACATCGTCGCCGACCAGGTGACGTGCACGTCCGCTTCGGTCGAGTCGTCCACGAGCGCGAACTGGACGCCGAGGTCGAGATCATTCCAGGCCGTAAACCCTCGTCGTGAGGGGCTCACCAGATCAGCCGTGAAGCCGGGCGCCGACGAGTAAGGCTGAACCCACACGCGAATCGGTTCGTCGCTCGTGCGCCAGCGTGAGACTTTGCCGGCATCGGCCGCGAGCATCGTTTCGAGATAGCTGCCAGTCGCCGCGCTCAGCACGGCGTCGACGGAATCCTGCGAAATCTGTGGCGCCCCTTCCGCCTCATTGTCCAATTCCGCCGCCCTTTGTAGCCTCGCGATGTGCACATCGGCGAGCCACTGCGGCGCGGCGAACGCTCGCGGGCGCGCTGACAGCTGGCTTTGGTATTGAGCGGCGATATGGACGCTGTCTGCCGCCGACAGGCCTACGGGTTGAAAGAGGCGATTCCGAGCGGATCCGAAAACCAGCGCGGCGACGAAGCCGCCGAGTGCAAGTAGGCCGAGGCCGAGCGAGAGTTCGAGGCCAGAAACGTTGCGGCGCATCATGTAGATGACGGCGTCCTGTTCGGCCGGGCAACGCGACGAAACGGCGCGTTCTAAGTCGTTCCAGCCACGCGATATGGCTCGCTCCGGTGCAGGCGGCTAGCTTGGGGGCTACCAGGGATCTTACGGTATCGCGCTTTGCACGAGCCGGGGGCCAATGACTGATCCGCGCGACCAACTGCAGTCCTCGTTAGGGTCGACCTACACGCTCGAGCGCGAGCTGGGCGGCGGCGGGATGTCGCGCACGTATCTGGCCACCGAGCACGCCCTGTCACGTCGCGTCGTTGTGAAGATTCTGGCTCCCGAGTTGCTCGCCGGCATTTCCGTCGATCGCTTCAAGCGCGAAGTACTTCTCGCGGCACAGCTGCAGCATCCGCACGTGGTCCCGGTCCTCACGTCCGGCGACGCGAATGGCCTGCCGTGGTTCACGATGCCGTACGTGGAAGGAGAGTCGTTGCGCACTCGCCTCGCGCGCGGACCCCTGCGCATGAGCGAGATCACCGGCATTCTCAAGGACGTTGCTCGCGCGCTGGAGTTCGCGCACGGCCACAACGTGGTTCATCGCGACATCAAGCCGGACAACGTGCTGCTCGCCGGGAGCAGCGCGACAGTCACCGACTTCGGAATCGCGAAGGCGATTTCGGCCGCGCGCACAGATGGCAGCCAGCGCACGCAGCTCACTGTAACCGGGCAGATTATCGGCACGCCGGCATACATGCCGCCGGAGCAGGCGTCGGGCGATCCCGGCGTAGATCATAGATCCGACATCTACTCGTACGGTGCGATGGCGTACGAGATGTTGGCGGGCCGGCCGCCGTTCATCGGGGCCACGGGCAAGGTGCTCGGCGCGCATTTCAACGAGACGCCGCGGCCAGTCACGGAGTTGCGTGGCGACACGCCGCCGGCGCTGGCCGATCTCGTTATGCGCTGCCTCGAGAAGGACATGGCGCGGCGACCGCAAACAGCCGGCGATCTCGTTCGGGTTCTCGACTCGATCTCCTCCAGCGGCGCGACCGACGTCGCGCCCGCCATCCTTCACGGCGGGCATATCCGCCTCGGTCGAGCGCTCGCGTTCTGGACCGGCGCCACGGCGCTCGTCGCGCTCACGGCCTGGGCGGCGACGGCGGCGATCGGCATTCCAGACTGGGTCTTGCCTGGCTCGTTAGGCGTCATGCTCGCGGGACTTCCGGTCATCCTGCTGACGTGGTACGTGCAGCGCGTCGTCCGCCGCGCGTTTACGGCCACGCCGGCGTACACGCCGGGCGGCTCCGAATCGGGGCATGGCACGCTCGCCAATCTCGCGATCAAAGCCAGTCCGCACTTTTCGTGGCGCCGCACGTGGCTCGGCGGTACGATCGCGGTGGGCGCATTCGCGGCGCTCGTCGTCGGCTTCATGGTGATGCGTGCGTTGGGCATCGGCCCGGTGGGCTCGCTCATGGCGGCAGGGAAGATGGACGCAGGTGGCACGCTCGTCGTCGCCGATTTTCGCGGGCCGCCAGGCGATTCCACGTTAGGCGCGACAGTTGGCGAGGCGCTCCGGACGGACCTGGGCCAGTCGAGCGCCTTCCGTGTGATGACCCGCGCCACCCTGCGCGACATCTTGCGGCTCATGCAGCGCCCCATCGAGAGCTCAGTCCCGTTCGACCTGGCGCGCGAGATCGCCACGCGCGAAGGCGCCAAGGCCGTCATCGATGGGGAGGTCGTCAAACTGGGCGACAGCTATGTGGTCTCCAGCCGGCTTGTGGCCACGCTCGATGGGACAGAACTGGCGACTTTCAGACAGACGGCTGCCGGTGAAAACGAACTCATAAAGGCGTTAGGCAAGCTCTCGCGCGACATCCGTGGGAAAGTCGGCGAGTCACTGAAAGACATCCGCGACGCACAGTCGCTCGAGCGCGTCAGCACGCCGTCCCTCGCGGCGCTGCGCAAGTACGTGGAAGGGATCCGCTTCACCGACGAGTTAGGCAACACGGAGCGCGGTCTGGCGTTGCTCGAAGAGGCGGTCACACTCGACACGGCCTTCGCGATGGGCTGGCGCAAGATTGCCGCTGTCGTTGGCAACTTGCGTACAGACCGCCCGCGGCAGATGGACGCCGCGACGCGCGCGTTCCGGCATCGCGACCGCCTCAGCGAGCACGAACGGCTCCTTACCGAAGCGTACTACTACGGGGGAGGACCGGAGCCCAACCTCGATAAAGCGCTCGCAGCGTACGATGCGATTCTCGAGCGCGAGCCCGACAACATGACCGCGCTCAATAATTCTGGTGTCACCTACGCGCAAAAGAAGGAGTTTGCAAAAGCCGAAGAGCGATACCGCGCGGCGGCGCAGATCAAGCGGCCGTTCGGCAGCACGTTTCTGAATCTCGTCGGGGTGCAGCTCCGTCAAGGGAAACTCGCCGCCGCCGAGTCGACACAGGTAGACTTCCGGCGTCGCTTCCCGAATCACGACGACATCTGGGAGAGCGAGTGGATGGTGCAATGGGCACAGGGCGACGTGCGCAGCGCCGACTCGACGGCACGAGCTATGAATCGCGTCGCGCGCAGCGCACGCCAAGGCTCCCGTTCGGCGTGGAGCCTGTCGGCGTCGGCTCTGATGCACGGCAGGATTCGTGAGGCAATGCGGTGGCGCACGGAGGGACACCAGGTCGTGTATCGCGCCTCGAAGGCCCCCGACCGACCTGTCCTCATCGCTATCGACTCTGCGTTAGGCGTTGCATTGTTCTACCAGGACATCGACCGTGCACGCGCCATCGTGCACCGTGCACTGGCGCGGAATCCGATGAGTGAGATGCGCCCCGCGTCGCGCCCTTGGCACGAGCTCGCGCAGGTGGCCGCAGTCACGCGCGACGCGCAGCTGGCGCGCGAGGCACTAAGCGGTTTCGAGGCAGACGCTCCCCAACTTGGCCTGGTGAATGCCGAAGCTGAGCGCGTGTACCAGGGTGCATGGCTGGCGATGGCAACTGCGCAATATGATGACGCGGCGCGAGGGTTCCTGGACGCCGCCCCTGGAATCCCGTTCTTCCTAGAGCGACTCGTGATGGTCGCCGCGTCGGACGCGTTCGATCTCGCCGGGAAACCCGACTCTGCCATCGCCCACTACGAGAAGTTCGTGGCGACTCCAGATCCCTATTCGGAGACGCATGCTCTGTTCCGAGCGGGTGTGCACAAACGGCTCGGCGAGCTGTACGAGGCGCGTGGTGACACAGCAAAGGCAGAATCGCACTACGTCAAGTTCATCGAGCTCTGGAAGGACGCCGATCCGGAACTGCAGCCGCAGGTGCGCGAGATTCGTGACCGGCTGGCGAGGTCGCGGCGTCGGCAAGGGTGACGCGCCGGTAGGCGAATGACGGACCTCCGCAGCCAACTGCAGTCCGCGTTAGGCTCTGCGTATACGATCGAGCGCGAGCTTGGCGGAGGCGGCATGTCGCGCACCTATCTCGCGACCGAAACCGCTCTGTCGAGGCGTGTAGTCGTAAAGATTCTGGCGCCCGAGCTGCTGGCTGGCATCTCCGTCGAACGCTTCAAGCGCGAGGTGCTGCTCGCGGCGCAGCTGCAGCATCCGCACGTCGTTCCAGTACTCGCGTCGGGAGACGCCGACGGTCTCCCCTGGTTCACGATGCCGTACGTCGAAGGAGAGTCGTTGCGTCACCGGCTCGGCCGCGGGCCGCTCCGCATCGGCGAGATCACCGGCATCCTGAGAGACGTCTCGCGCGCGCTGGAATTCGCCCACGATCACGGCGTCGTGCATCGCGACATCAAGCCCGACAACGTGCTACTGGCGGGGAGCAGCGCGACGGTCACGGACTTCGGCATCGCCAAGGCCATCACGGCCGCACGTACTGACGCGGGGCACGGCAACCTAACGGTCGCAGGGACGACGCTTGGCACGCCGGCGTACATGCCGCCGGAGCAAGCGGCTGGCGATCCGCTCCTCGATCATCGCTCCGACATCTATTCGTTCGGCGCGATGGCGTACGAGCTCTTGAGCGGGCGGCCGCCGTTCACGGGGACATCGCCAGCCAAAATCGTCAGCGCGCACTTCAGCGAGATACCAAGACCCGTATCCGAGCTGCGCGCGGACACGCCGCCGATCCTGGCAGCGCTCGTGATGCGCTGCTTGGAGAAGGAGCCTAACAACAGACCACAGAGCGCGAGCGATGTCGTGCACGTCCTCGAAACCGTGACGTCGAGCGGCGCCACTGATGCCGCCCCCGCAGTCCTGTTTGGAAGCCACATCCGGCTGGGCCGTGCACTGGCTCTCTGGGCAGGGGCCGCTTCTCTAGTCGCGTTGACGGCATGGGCAGCGACGAGCGTCATCGGCTTGCCGGACTGGGTCTTCCCTGGCTCGTTAGGTGTCATGCTCGCCGGGCTTCCGGTCATTCTCTTCACGTCATATGTGCAGCGCGCGACGCAGCGCGCCTACACCACGACTCCCGCGTTCACTCCCGGCGGCTCGCCATCCGGGCAGGGGACGTTCGCGTCGCTCGCCGCCAAGGCCAGCCCGCACTTCAGCTGGCGCCGCACGTGGATCGGCGGTGCCATCGCGCTCGCCACCTTCGCCGCGCTCGTCATCGGCTTCATGGTCTTTCGCGCGTTAGGCATCGGGCCGGCCGGCTCCCTCATGGCCGCTGGAAAGCTCCGCGAGCAGGAGACGCTCATCGTGGCCGACTTCAAGGGCCCGCCTGGCGATTCGACGCTCGGCTCCACCGTCGCCGAAGCGCTGCGCACCGATCTCAGACAATCGAGCACGCTCAACGTGATGACGCGCGCTTCTGTGAGCGAGGTGCTCGCTCTCATGAAACGGCCCCCGGAAACACCGGTCGATTTCAACATCGCCCGCGAAATCGCGACGCGCGAAGGCGCGAGAGCTGTGCTCGACGGCAGCATCGTCAAGCTCGGCGAGAGCTACGTCGTCTCGGCGCGGCTCGTTGCGGCGTTCGACGGGGCGGAACTGGCGACATTCAGCGAAACGGCCGATGGCGAAAATGATCTAATCCGCTCGTTAGGTAAGCTCTCGCGCGCCATCCGCTCCCGCATCGGTGAATCGCTCAAGGACATCCGCGAAGCCAAGCCGCTCGAACGCGTCACCACGCCTTCGCTGGTCGCGCTGCGAAAGTACGTGGAAGCCGTGCGCTTGTCGGATGAAATGGGTGATGTGGATCGCGGCCTAACGCTTCTCGATGAAGCGGTGGCGCTCGACACTGCGTTCGCGATGGCCTGGCGCAAGATCGCCACGCTTGTTGGCAACATGCGAAGTGACCGCGCGCGCCAACTAGACGCGGCCGCGCGTGCTTTCCGCCACAGAGAACGTCTCAGCGAAACAGAGCGCCTTCTCACCGAGGCCTATTACTACGACAATGGCCCGGAGCCGAACCGCGAGCGAGCCATCGCCGCATACGAGTCGCTCATCGAGGCGGACCCCAACAACACAACTGCGCTCAACAACCTCGGCGTCGGCTACATGCAGACTCGCCAGTACGCAAAGGCCGCGGAGCGATTGCGACGTAGCATTGACGACAAGCGCCCATTCGGCGGCTCTTTCACGAATCTGTTACAAGCCCAGACTGCTCTCGGCCAACCGCCGGCCGCGCTCGAATCAACGCTCGTGCTCTTCCGCGCGCGCGCTGGCGATTACGAGGGCCTTTGGGAGGGAGAGTGGTACTCGCGCTGGGCGCGCGGGGAGCTGGCCGCCGCAGAGTCGATAGCGCGCGCGACAGCCGACCACTCCGCCCAGGTTGGCGAGCGGATGGCCGCTGCTTTTACGCTCGGCAGCATGGCACACATGAATGGCAAGCTGCGCGATGCCTTACGCTGGAAGACAGAGTCCAACCTCGCGGTCTACCGCGCGAGCCATGCGCCCAATCGCCTGTTGATCGCTGCCTTCGACTCGGCGCAGATCATTGGCTTTTTTCTGGAGCAGCCACAACAGGCGCGGGCAATCGTTAGGCGAGCGCTTGCGCGCACTCCAATGTCCCAGGTCCCCGCCGCTGATCGTCCCTGGGCCTATCTCGGCGAAATCGCCGCGATGATCCGCGACGTCTCGCTCGCGCGCGAGGCGCTCGACGGGTTCGAAAAGGACTTGCCGCTTCGCGGGTCCAGGTCCCCCGACGGCGAGCGCGCGCGCATGCGCGCCTGGCTTGCGATGGCGAGCGGAGACTACACCGCGGCGATCAAAGAGCTACATGAGGCGGATCGCGCATTGATGATCTCGGAGCGTCGCGTGAGCGTCGCGCTTGCCGACGCGTTCGACCTCGGCGGCCAGACAGATTCTGCTATCGCGTACTACGAACAGTTCGTGCGCACGCCCGATCCATTTCCGGCATTCAACGCGCACTTCGTCGCTGGCACGCACAAGCGCCTCGGTGAACTGTACGACGCGCGCGCTGACACGGGACGTGCCGAGGCGCACTACCAGCTGTTCCTGGATCTGTGGATGGATGCGGACGCCGAGTTGCAGCCCAAGGTCCGCGAGGTACGCACGCGAATGGCACAATTGCGGCAGCGAAAAGGGTGAGGTCGGCGCTGCTCCGTTGGACGGTACTGCTCGCGGGTTGCCTAACGCTCAGCGCAACCGCCGTGCAACCGCGCGCCGAATCGCGCCGTTTCATTCGCGTGAACCAGCTGGGCTATCTCATCCGTGCGCCGAAGTTCGCCGTGCTCTGCACGCTCGACTCGCTGCCACGGGTGACATTCACAGTTCGAGATGCGACGGGACGCATCGTGGTGCGGCGCTTCGCGAGCTCCTCAGGTTCGTTCGCCTCCTGTCGCTCCACGTACAGGCTCAGCTTCACGGAGCTTACGCGCCCCGGCACTTATCGCATTCAGGTTGCCGGCGCCGAGCCGGCGACGTTCCGTATCGGCGACAGCGTGTACGTGGGTGTGGCCGACTCGCTGCTCGTGTACATGCGGCAGCAGCGCTCAGGCTGGAACCCTGTCTTCAAAGACAGCGTGCATCGCTACGACGGCGTGGTCGTCGATCATCCCACGTTAGGCGGGCAGTCTGTGAAAGTCAGCGGTGGTTGGGCTGACGCGTCTGACTATTTGCAGTACGTGACGACGAGCGCGACAGCGACATATGCAATGCTCGCCGCGCTGCGCGACTTCCCGCACGCCTTTGCCGATCGCTACACGGCCAACGGCACGGAGGGGTCGAATGACGTGCCCGATGTGCTGGACGAGGCCAATCACGGACTCGACTGGCTCCTGCGCATGTACCCCGGCGGCAACACGATCTTCAACCAGATCGCGGACGATCGCGATCACGCGTACTTCGATCTCCCCGCGACCGACTCCGTCGATTACGGCTGGGGAAAAGGACGCGCGCGGCCCGTGTATCCGTGCACGGGGAAATCACAGGGTCTGCTCAAGAACAAAAACCGATCGACCGGCTGGGCCTCGACTGCCGGCAAGTATGCTTCAGCCTTCGCGCTCGCGGCGCACATTCAGCGAGACAGGAATCCAATGCTGGCCAAGGTTCTGCGCCAACGCGCCGAGAAGGTCTTTGCGTTAGGCATGGGTCACCCTGGTGTCTGTCAGACGGCTCCGGCCGGCGCTCCGTACTTCTATGAGGAAGACAACTGGGTCGACGATATGGAGCTTGCCGCCGCGGAGCTGGCGGTGGACAGCAGCGCGCAGTCCGCTGGCCTCATCCGCACGGCCCTCGACTACGCGGCGCGTGAGCCCGTGACGCCGTGGATGGGCGCCGACACGGCAAGTCACTATCAATGGTATCCGTTCGTGAACTTCGGTCACGCCGTATTGAGCGATCAGGTGACGAAGGCCCAGCGCGACACCCTAACGCGGTACTATCGCGACGGCATCGTGGCGACGGTACGCAGGGCGAAGAACGGCTTTCGCATCGGCATCCCATTCATCTGGTGCTCGAACAACCTCGTCGTTGCCTTCGCGAGCCAGGCCATGCTCTACCGCGCCATGTCCGGCGATGCTCGCTATCGCGAGTACGAGCAGGCAGCGATCGACTGGCTCTTCGGTGTGAATCCGTGGGGCGTATCGATGTTTATCGGGCTCGGCACGAGCTCTCCGCGCGATCCGCATTCTGTCGTCGCCGACCAACTGGGTGTGAAGCTCTTGACCGGCGGTCTTGTCGACGGACCGGTGTATCGCTCGATCTTCGGCAACCTACTCGGCGTTAGGCTGCGCAACGAGGACGAATACGCCACCTTCAACACCGGCTTCATCGTCTATCACGACGATCTCGGGGACTACTCCACGAACGAACCGACCATGGATGGGACGGCGAGCGCGGTGTGGCTACTGGCAGCCCTTGCGCCGAAGCGGTAACATCGATCGCAAAGCGTCGACGGCGGCACCGGTTAAGCGATGACATCGTTAAACAGTGCCTAACGCGCCGTCGTTAACGCGTCAACAACGTTAACGCTGTTGACGACATTTACGCTCGCGCCAAGGGATCTGTTTGACGCTGTTGCTTTCCTTAGCTCGTGCCGCTGTCGACGCACTTACCATCACCGGATACCTGAGAATGGCCAAGTTCACCCGGAAGGAATTCATTTCGCTCGGCGCCCTCCTCGCCGGCGCCGCGACCGTATCCAAGCTTCCCTTCGGCCGTCGCAACGCGCAAGCGGCGCAGCCCAATCGCGGTGCCGGCGTTGAAGCCGACTTGATCGTCGTCAACGGCCGCCTCCTTACAATGGATTCGGCTCAGCCTAACGCGGAGGCGATCGCGGTCAAGAACGGCCGCATCCTTGCGGTTGGAAGCAGCGCGGACATCCGCAACCTCGCCAGCGCACGCACTCGCGTGATCGACGCGGCGCGCATGACGGTCCTCCCCGGATTCATCGACTGTCACTGTCACCCCAGCGGCGTCAGCGAGCTGTACGAGCCTAACGCCAATGTTCGTACGCTCGCCGAGCTGCAGGCGAATCTGCGCAAGAAGGTCGCCCAGTCTCCGGCGGGGCAGTGGGTCGAGGGCTACATGTTCGACGATACCAAGTTCGATAAGACCTTGAATCGCCGGGACCTCGATGCCGTGAGCACCGCGCACCCTATTTCGGTGAACCACCGCGGCGGTCACACGAGTTGGTACAACACGAAGGCGCTGGAGCTGGCGGGAATCACCAAGGACACGCCGGACCCGCAGCACGGTCGCTTCTTCCGCGACGAGAACAAGGATCTCACAGGACGCGTCGCCGAGGCGGCGCGTTCGGTGTTCAATCGCGTCGGCACACGCGAGCGCTTCACACCGGAGCAGGAGCGCGAGCGCAACCGCGCGGGCATGCGCTACATCTCCGAGCTCCTGACGGCGACGGGCCTAACGACTGTGCATGACGCCGGCGCCGGCCCCGACAAGATACGAGCGTATGAGGATACATACCGCGCCGGCGAGCTGCGCCATCGCGCCTACATGATGATCCGCGGAGCCTATCAACAGTTGCGCAACGCGGGTGTGTACTCCGGCTTCGGTGACGAATGGGTTCGCGTTGGTGGCGTGAAGTACGCGGCGGACGGCTCCGCCTCCGAACGCACGATGCGCATGAGTACCCCGTATATCGGAACCAACGATTACGGCATCCTCACGATGACGCAGAAGGAAATCGACGATGCCGTGGATGACGCGCACCGCAACAACTGGCAGATCGGCATTCACGCCAACGGCGACGTGACGATCGACATGGTGCTCAAGGCGTACGAGCGTGTGCTCAAGCAGTGGCCCCACCCCGATCGCCGCCATCGCATCGAGCACTGCACGCTCATCAATCCCGATCTGCTCGCGCGCATCAAGGCGACGGGGACGATCCCCACGCCGTTCTGGACGTACGTCTACTATCACGGCGAAAAGTGGTCGCAGTACGGCGACGAGAAATTGAAGTGGATGTTCGCGCACCGATCCTTCCTCGACAGCGGCATCCGCGTTGTGGGCGCGTCGGACTACGGCCCGGGTCCATTCGAGCCGCTCATGGCCATCCAGAGTATGGTGACGCGACGCGACTTTCGTGGTCGCGAGTGGGGGCCTAACCAGAAGGTGAGCGTCGATGAAGCGCTGCGCATCGCTACCATCAACGGCGCCTACGCCTCGTACGAGGAGAACGCCAAGGGAAGCCTAACGGCCGGCAAGTTCGCCGACTTCGTGATTCTCGAGAAGGATCCGCATGACGTCGATCCGAACGCGATCAAGGACATCAAGGTCGTGCGAACGGTCGTCGGCGGAAAAACAATGTACCCCAAAGAGACGGCGGGTGCTTAGATCATTCTCAAAGAGCTTGCTTAAGCAGTTGGCTTTTGGATGCCTAACGAAAGGGCGCCACGTCCGCGGCGCCCTTTGATGATCGACTAGCGTCCGGGCCGACCTACCCAATTTTGAATGCCTGGATCATCCCATGAGCGACGTGCGCCTTGCCGTCCTTCGCGTCAGGCAGGAAGCAAATGAACCCGTAGTCGCCAGGCGTTAGGTCTATGTCGATGAAGTTCGCGACCTGGCCCACGACGAAGCTCGAGCCGCCGACAACTTCGCCCGGCGGCGCGCCGGCGGGCTTCTCCGCGAACGCGGCGATATCCTGGACCGTCTTGCCCGGGAAGACGCGCACGATCACGACTTCATGCGGCTGAGCGGCAGTATTCACGACTTTGATCGTGTTCTTGCCGGCCGTTAGTGGAGTCGAAAGCGTGAACGAATAGTCGGCAAGCGTCAACGTCGTCGTGTTCACGATCGGCGCCGCTGCCGCGGCGGCGGGCGTCACGGTCATCTGCCGCACCATACCCTTGGCGACATGCGGCACACCATCCGGGCTCGGAACCATGCAAATGAGCGCGTACGAGCCGGGCTTGAGCGGCACAGCGGTGGTCGTCGGCGTTCCTCCGGGACTCGGCGCGATCGGGCCGCCGATCGCCTCCGCCCACGCCGGCGGTGGGCCGGCTCCCATCGACTTCAGAAACTCATCGACGGTATGACCCGTGTCGATGCGCACGATCACCACGTGGTGGAACTCCTTCCCATCGTTGGTCATTCGGACCCACGTCGGACCCGCGCTCACCGTATCGGGAGCCTCAAAGGCGTAGTCGGTCGCTCTCAAATTGATCACGGCAGGAGCGGCCCTCTCCGGCGCTGCCGCTGCCGAGTCGCTCCCCGTCTTGTCGCCCTGCGAGCATGCCGCAGCGAGCGCGAGAACAGCTGTTAGTGCGAGATATCTGCCCTTCATGAACTGCTCCGATTTTGGGGGATTGTGAGGCCGGTATGCTAAACGCCCTCCGGTCCTCATGTAAGTGATCCGGGCCCTCTGGCCCCTTCACGGTTGCCTCGGCAAGCGGCACCTTCCCCGCTTCTCATTGGAGGAATTCTCGCTATGCCGCGGGGCCGTCTCGGTGTGGGCTTCATTGGATCCGGTTTCAACACGCTCTTTCACATGGCCGGCTGGCGCGGAGTTCGCGACGCCGACGTGCTTGGGGTTTGGTCGCCTAACGCGAAGAACGCCGCCAAGGCCGCCGGTGCGGCTCGCGAGCTCGACATCGGCGCCTGCAAGCCGTACAAGACAATCGCACAGATGGTCGCCGACAAATCCATCGACGCGATCTGGCTCTGCGGCGCGAATCACGCGCGCATCGAAAACGTGGAAGAAATCGCGGACACGATTTCGCGCGGGCGCGGCGAGCTGCGCGGAATCGCCTCGGAGAAGCCACTCGCGCGCAACGTCGCCGAGGCGCTCAAGGTCGAGAAGCTCGCCAAATCGGTCGATCTCAAGACCGGGTACTTGGAGAATCAAATCTTCGCGCCGCACGTCGAAGCGGGGAAGTCGCTGCTATGGGCGCGAGGCGCGTCGACGACCGGGCGTCCGTATCTCGCCCGTGCCGCGGAGGAGCACAGCGGACCGCACTCTCCCTGGTTCTGGCAGGGGAACCTGCAGGGCGGCGGCGTGCTCAACGACATGATGTGCCACTCCGCTCTTCTCGTTAGGCACCTCTTGACGAAACCGGGACAGTCATTGCGCACGGTCAAGCCGAAGCGCGTGACGGCGCACATTGCGTCGCTCAAGTGGACGCGCCCTGAGTACGTGGCGCAGCTCAAGAAGACCATGGGGAGCTCTGTCGACTACTCGAAGGCGCCGTCCGAGGACTTTGCCAGCCTGACGATCGAGTTTGAAACGGACGACCGTCAGCGCGTGCTCGGCGAGGCCACGACCTCGTGGAGTTTTGTCGGCGCCGGTCTCAGACTCTCCGCGGAGTTGCTCGGGCCGGAGTACTCGATGCGCTGGAATTCGCTCGACAGCGGCGTGCAGCTCTTCTTCAGCCGCGCGGTGAAGGGAAAGGTCGGCGAAGACATTGTCGAGAAACAGAACGCGGAAACCGGCGTGATGCCCGTCGTCCCCGAGGAAGCCTTGGCATACGGCTACACAGGCGAGGATCGCCATTTCGTGCGCGTGTTTCTGGGCCAGGAGGAGCCGCGCCTAACGTTTGCCGATGGCGTGGACGTCGTTCGCATCCTGATGACGGCGTATCAGAGCGCCGAGGAAGGGAAGACGCTCGACTTTCCTCCCAAGGGGATCGACAAGTTCGTCCCGAAGGTCGCGCAGGGTAAATGGAAGCCTTGAGCCGTGATGCTGGCTTTGCCCAAGATCATGCCTAACGAGGATCGCGGACGGTCCGGCTAGCGTACCACGCGAACGCGGTCACCGCTCGCGCTCTGCGACAGGAAGGACACCGTCACGGCGCCCAGACGATGACGCTGCGAAGGCTCAGCGGGCGAGCAGCTCGACGCTGGGTCGCTGGTGAATGATCGGCCACTATGGTCTCCAAATAGTCTGAGGGAGGAGCCTAACGAATCGATGTCACCTTTCAAACTGCTGCAGCCACTGCTCGATCGTGCCACCGGTGTCCTTCGCCAGTCCGTGCGCGACGAGGGCGTCATTGAGATCTGAGTATATGGAAGCAGGCAGACGCAACATGCCGCGCATTTGACGCAGGACGGTCACCGTATCCTCAACCGCTCGACGACCCGACATCAGGTCGGCATAAAGAAGCCCAAACATCGCGCGGATCACGTCTGGTGGCTCTGGCTCGATGGCCAGCGGCCATAA
>DASYRX010000116.1:0-2048 GCA_036003845.1 Gemmatimonadaceae bacterium
TTGGCAGCACGCTCGCGGCACAGCGCGGGCTTTCTGTAGGGTACGGGCTCGGGAATTATGCCGAACTGAGTCTGCCGATCGAGATGCACGGGCACGATGGCGGCATCGATGGCTTCGTCTCTTCCTACCGCTACAGCGTTCGCCGCAACATCGGGCTGATCACGCTCGTCAACTCGGACGCGTCCGGCGAGGCGTTTCAATCGGCGCAGCGACTCATCGCGGTATACGCGTTAGGCGACACGGCATTGAGTGCACCGGCAGCTGTCCCGGTTCCCGCGTCTACACTGCGCTCGTACGTCGGCTACTATCAGGATGTCGCGCCGCGCAATCAGTTGCTCTCAGTGACGAACTGGCTGTTCGGCGGGATGACGATCGCGCAGCGCGGCGACTCGCTCTTCGCCGGCGCCGCCGGCGACTCGGCGGTCAAACTCCTGGCACTCAACGACTCCACCTTCCGGAAGCCTAACGAGACTGGGCCGAGCATCGGCTTCTATCATGATCAGGCCGGCGCCTTGGTGCTCACCGGCACGCGCTATATGGAACGAGTGAGCCCCTGGCCGCGTCGCCTGGTGATCACCGGGCTCATCGCGGCCGCGGTGCTCTTCGCCAGCGCTGTCCTCGTTGCACTGGTGTGGGTCCCGCGCGCGATGTTCGGCAAAACAAGCAATGTCGCCGCGACCAGGTTGCGCGCGACCGTGCTTTTCGCCGTACTGACGATCGTAGCGTTTGCCGCGCTCGTCGGGACGTCCGATTTCAGCAAGCTGGGCGTCATGACGCCGCGCGCCGTTGCCATTTTCATCTTCACGCTGCTCGTTCCCATCGTGGCGCTGATCGCGTTTCTTATGGCATCGCGCGCTCCGAGTGCAATCGTTGGGCGGACTGTGAAGCTGCACTCGTTCCTTGTGGCGCTCGCGGCCGTCGGGTTTTCGCTCCTTCTCATCGTTTACGATCTCACAGGTCTCCGCACGTGGGCTTTCTAGAAGCACCAGCTGAAGTCGTCTCCCAGTTTCTACCGCGTGAGCTCGAGGCGCTTCTGGGGCTGCGGCGCGATCTGCACGCGCATCCTGAGCTGTCCTGGAAGGAAGAGCGCACAGCGGACAAGCTCGAGCGCGCGCTCGTTGCGTTAGGTGCGCACGACGTCACTCGCGTCGCCGGGACGGGCGTCGTCGGCCGACTTCCGGGTCGGGAGCCGGGCTCCCCTACCATCGCCATTCGCGGCGATATCGACGCGCTGCCAATTCAGGAGGAGACGAAGCTGCCGTTCGCGTCGTCGGTGAGCGGTGTGATGCACGCCTGCGGGCACGACGTGCACGCGACGTGGACAATCGGTGCCGGGATGCTGCTCAGCCGAGAGCCCGCGTTAGGCGATGTCGTGCTCATCCTCCAGCCTGCCGAGGAGGTTGGCGCCGGCGCGCGCGCGATTCTGGAATCCGGTGCACTCGACGGCATCAAGACAATCTTCGGCGGCCATGTGGATCGCCGATTCGAAGTGGGGCAGATCGTGGCCGACGACGGCCCGCTCGCTGCATCGGCGGACGAATTCCGCATCGAGCTCCTCGGTCAGGGCGCGCATGGCGCTCGTCCGCACGAATCCGCCGATCCGATTGTCGGCGCGGCGGCGTTGATCATGGCGCTGCAGACCATCGTGTCGAGACGCGTCGACCCGTCGGACCCCGCTGTGGTGAGCGTTGGGCACATTCTTGCAGGGACGGCGTCGAACGTTATCCCAGAGCGCGCCACGCTCACCGGAACGCTGCGCGCGACGACGCCGCGAACCCGTGCGCTACTGCGCGCGGAAGTCGAGCGGCTCGCGGGAACTGTCGCTGCGTCGCATCGCCTAACGGCGACGGTGACGTTGCCCGACGGAACGCCGCCGGTTGTGAACGATCCTAAAGCCGCCGCGATTGCGCGCGCGGCGGCTGCGAGTCTCGTCGGTGAACGGAACGTCGGTCCCTTCGGCCTAACGAATATGGGCGGCGAGGACTTCGCGTTCTATCAAGAGCGGGTGCCGGGGTGTTTCCTTCGCGTTGGCGCGCGCGAACCGGGCG
>DASYRX010000117.1:0-2391 GCA_036003845.1 Gemmatimonadaceae bacterium
CAGGTGCGCACCTTGCAGGACACCCTCGATCGTGCGGCGGCGCAGATGGCGTTTACGATGGTGTTATTGGTGATCGCGGCCGGCGTGTCGTTGGCGCTCGGAGTCGTCGGCATTTATGGCGCGATGTCCTATATCGTCACCCAGCGGACCGGTGAAATTGGCGTCCGCCTGGCACTCGGCGCGGAGCCGGGAAGTGTTGTGCGAATGATTGTGCGTCAAGGAGGCGTTGTGGCGTTGGCTGGCGTCACGGTTGGGCTCGCGGCGGCGTTCGCCGGCGGTCGGCTCATCGAATCGCTGCTGTACGGCGTCAGCCCGCGCGACCCCGGCGTGCTTACAGGAACGACGGCGGTCCTGCTGTGCGTGGTGCTCCTCGCATGCTGGTTGCCGGCACGGCGTGCAGCCCTACTCAACCCGCTCGACGCGCTGCGGACGGACTAGCTCTCTCCTGTCGGATTCGTTCCTGGCACGTGGCGCCGGATCCAAGGTAGCCGAGGTCCTTACTTGCCCCGCAATGGTGCGCGCGCCTGATGGGCGCACTTCGAGTTCACCCGCATAAACACTACGCCAATCTTCCTCCCCAAAAAGATGGAGGATCTGCGAATTGTGAGCGCGTTTTGCGCGTTCAGTAAGCGTTCAGTCTCTGGACGTCGCCAGAAGTCTCACGGCGACCAAAAACGATTCGGATAGGGTTGCGATGCTACGCGGATTCTCTCTTGACTCGACGCCGCCTGCCATATATCTTCCTGTCAGTAACTGAGAGGAGATGGGATGAGCAAACCCACCGATCTCGTGCAGGGCACCCTTGATCTCTTGATCCTCCGGACGGTAGCCCTCGAGCCGATGCACGGCTGGGCCATTGCTCAACGCATCCGCCAAATGTCAAACGAACAGCTGAGGGTGGGACAGAGCGCGTTGTACCCCGCGCTCCACAAGCTCGAACAGCAGGGGTTGATCGAAGCAGAGTGGGCTTCGAGCGAAAACAATCGCCGCGCCAAGTACTACAAGCTCACTGCGGCCGGCCGCAAAGCCCTAAAGACCGAAACGGCAACGTGGGAGCGCCTGTCGACAGCAATCTCGTTGGTTGTGAAACCGGTGTAACGAGGTGACGGCCATGCGCTGGACCAGCAAGCTTCGTCTAGGTGTCCGGTCTCTGTTCCGAAGCAGCGAAGTGGAACGGGAGCTCGACGAAGAACTCCGATACCACCTGGAGCATCTTGTTGACGACTACGTCGCTGCGGGTTTGTCTCCGTCAGAGGCTCGATATAAGGCTCTTCGGGAGATGGGCGGGATCGAGCAGCGGAAAGAAGAGTGTCGAGACGCTCGGGGCCTCCAGCTGGTCGACAGTCTTCGCCAAGATGTGACGTACGCGCTACGCGCGCTTCGAAAGAGTCCAGGCTTCAGCACCGTCGCGATCCTGTCGCTCGCCATCGGCATTGGCGCAAACACGACGATCTTCACCTTCGTGAACGGGGTCCTGCTCAGACCGCTGCCATATCGTGGCTCCGACCGGCTGGTCGTTCTCCACGAGCGCAAGCTTGATTCCGCGGAGCCGCTGAACGTTCATCCTGTCAACTTCGTGGAGTGGCGCGCCCGGGCTCGTTCGTTCGAGGCGCTCGCGCTCGTGCAGACCCCGCCGTTGAATGTGCTGGGGAGCAATGGCGCGGAACAGATCGGCCGAATTCTGACGACGTCGGAGCTCTTCCGAACGTTCAACGTAAATCCCGTGCTGGGACGTGCATTCACGGACGAGGAGACGCGACCGGGGAGTAATCAGGTTGTCATCCTCGGCTACGGCTTCTGGCAGCGCTGGTTCGGGGGCGATCCAGGGGTCCTCGGACGGCAGTTGGCAATGCCGGATGGGTCGCTCACGATCGTCGGCGTCGCGCCCCCGGGGTTTCGAATCGGGTTGACAGAGCCCGACGCGTTCACGCCGATGACGATCGATCCTGCCAATCCGGCTTCGACAGGGTCGCGCGCCTTCCAGTGCTACGGCCGTCTGAGCGCCGGCGTCAGCCTCGATGCCGCGACGGCCGAAATGACCGTGATCGCGTCTGCGCTTCAACAGCAGTACCGCTTCAATGAAGGGATGGGAGTGTTTGTCTCCGGCCTCCACGAGTTTCTGGCCAGAGAAGCACGTCCCGGACTGCGGCTGCTGACGGCGGTCGTGGTGACCGTGCTCGCAATTGCCTGCTTGAATCTCGCTGGGCTCTTGATGGCCCGCGGTATAGGTCGTCGTGGCGAGTTTGCCGTGCGTGCGGCGCTCGGCGCCAGTCGTGGACGTCTCGTCCGCCAGCTCACCATCGAAAGCTTCGTACTGTCGTCATGTGGCGGGGCCGCCGGGCTTGTGATCGCCTATTGGGCTACGCAAGCGCTTGTGGCGCTGAGCGCTGG
>DASYRX010000118.1:0-9415 GCA_036003845.1 Gemmatimonadaceae bacterium
TAGGCAGCTCTGACGAGTTCGATACTCGCCGTTGACGCCGCTTGGCCTCGGCACCTCGATTGCAACGCGAGCATCGCGTTCAAACCTCTGCGCGCTCCGCCGCAGCAGACCCATCGGAATCTCTCCTTTCAGGAGCTACAAATGAATCACCGAGTGCGCCAGCTTGCCTTCTTCGCTGCGGTTGCCGGCATCGGCATTGTCGCCGCTTGCGACGACGACGATGAACCGAGCGGTCCGAACGTGGTAACCAAGAACTTCACCGCAACGCTGAACGGCGCCAATGAGCGTCCCAATCCGGTGACGACTACTGCTACCGGTAACGCCGCGCTCACCCTTTTCGACGACGATAGCATCCACTATCGCGTGCAGGTGGCCAGTATCGACTCAGTGACCGTGTCGCACATCCATTTTGGCGACGCCGCTACTGCGGGCGGACTCATAATCTTTCTTGGGACCAGCTCTCCAGCGGTGAGCTTCACGACGCTGGCAACGCTGTATGAGGGGACAATTACTCGCGCGTCGACGTTCCAAGGAGTGTTTACGTTTGACTCGCTCATGACGCGCATGAACGCGGGAACTTCGTACGTGAACGTGCATACGCGGCGTAACCCCGCTGGCGAGATCCGCGGCCAGATCGCGGCGCAGTAAAGCCGTTCTATCGAGAAGGCAGCACTGCCTGACGACGCGCGTCCGTCGGTCGCCCCGGTATGATCGGAGCGGCTGATCGACGCGTGTCGCGTGAGACGCATCACTCTCGCGCGAATCGCCTCTTGTGCACGCACACACTGCCATAATTCGTTGCGTCCTGTTTTCGTTCTCCGCGTACGGCGAACCGTCATAACGGCGGTCGCCCCGAACGGAGGAACGATCGTTATGCAGCACGTACGACGGTGGTGTGGGATGGCACTTACCGCTTCTGTACTCGCGCGGGGCGCTAACGCGCAAGCGTGGTCATATCCAGCATTTCAAACGCCGCGCATCGTCGAGCGCGAGTTCAACATTGGTGTGGCAGACGGCGGCATCGCTGGGGTGAGCGCGCTCTTTCAGTGGCGCGAACAAACGGGGCCGAAGACGCAATTGTCGCTTGACGCCGGTTTGGCCGATCCTGAGCAGGGAGAATACTCGGTCACCGTTTTCGCCGGCGGTCAGTTCGCTTATCAGCTCGCAACGTCGACGAGTGAGACTCCTCTCGACTTTCTGTTCACGTCGGGCGTGAACATGGCGATCAACAAGCGCTCTGTTTTTCGAATTCCGGTGGGGATCGTCGTTGGGCACCGCTTCCCGCTCGAGGGCGATCTCGCGATCACGCCGTATGTGCATCCGCGTGTCACCTTCGACCTCTGCGGAAAGTGCTCAAGCAACTCGGAGCTTGGGCTCGTTTTCGATTTGGGAGGGAGCCTTGAGATAACACGTTCGATCTCGATCAGGGCCAGCGCATTCTTCGGTGGATCTGACCTCTTCGATGACGATGGCTTCGGCGTTTCGATCGCGTGGACGCCGCGGGCTCTCTCCCGTTAGGCGCGACGAAACCGAATCTGCTCTTACCCAACATGACGGCTTGATCCGAACAGTGTTTTTGCCGTTGACGTTTTGAAAGAGCAACTGCTGTTCGGATGATACGAATCGAGCGGATCGAACGGAGCAAGCGCCTGAAACCGACCAGAGCTCAGCGCGTGCGGTGGGTTAGCCACGCTTTTTTGCTTTTGTAAAAGAACAAGAGCGTAGGAAGTCGTACGCCACATCCGACGAACGGTTGTGGCAGTCGTTGCTCTTAAGTTCAAGAGCACTAAGCTCTCTTCGGATTTCTTCGGATGTTGCGGAAGGTACGAATTCTGTTCCGTCGACGAATTCGGATTCCTTCTATCCGCAAAATCCGGTTAACCCGAACAGTCTTTGCTCTTAAAGAAATCGCGGAGAATGGAGCGCAGACCGAGCCGCGTTAATCCGAAGCGGACGTGCTCGTAAGTGGAATAGTTGACGCGCGACCTAACGGTGCAACGGGGCGAGTAGCTCCAGGACGAGATCGCAGGATCGATCGGCGGCGCCAAGGCCGGCTTCGACAACACGCAACGCTCGCTGACCGGCGCGGTCACGCTCAGGGCGATCGGCGAGCCACCTGAGCAGTTGCGCCGCTAATGCCGCGGACGTCGCCGCCGATTCGGCGCCGCCCGCGGCCAGAAGCGCTGCGGCGTCACCGCTGTTCGTGTGTCGCGGCCCGAACAGAACCGGCGCCCCGAATGCCGCCGGCTCGAGCACTGAATGCAGTCCCGCTCGGTGGAAACCGCCACCGACGTACGCGCACAGCGCGATCGCGTACAGATCGCCTAACACGCCGACGCGGTCGACGAGCAAGACGTCGGCAGCGACCGAGTCATCCAATTGACCGAGTCGACGCAGAACCAGGTTATTCTTTGCTGCCCATTGCTCGATCGGCACGAGATGCGCGTCAGTCGGCTCATGCGGCGCAATGATGAGCTGTGCCGTCGCCAACGTCTTGCGTACGTGCAGCCATGCGGGAAGGAGCGCCTCTTCGTCGCTAGGCCATGTCGAGCCGGCGACGAGCGTGGGCCGGGCCGACGCGATGCGCGTCAGCAGCGGCGAGCTCAAGTCCGTTGCTCGAGCCCGTGCCCACACCTGATCACAACGCGAATCGCCGGTGACGTGCACGCGCTCCTGGCGCGCGCCTAACGTGATCAGTCGCTCGGCATCCGTGGCGGCGATGGCCCCTGCCACGTCCAGGGCGAAGTAGGCATCGCGAAGCAGCGCTCGTGCCGGGGCGCGAAGGCGCGACGACTCCGGGCCGACAGTTCCACTGATGAGCCCTACCCGAACGCCGCGCGCGGTGGCTTCGGCGGTGAGAATGGGCCACACATCGAGCTTGCAGAACACCAGCGCTGTCGGTCGCAACGCTGTCAACGCTCGGCGGACGTCGCGCGCTGTGTCGATCGGCAGGTAGTCGCGCACGTCTGCCGGCACCGATGCGGCGAAGCTCTCCGCGCTCGGCGAAAAGAACGTGAAGGCGATCTGCACATCGGGGCGCCGAGCGCGCAGGCGTTCGAGTACGACTCTCGCCTGCAGGCCTTCGCCGACTGAGGGGGCGTGCATCCAGAGCAGTGGTCGCGAGGGGTCGCGATGCGCTGCCGACCATTGCTCGAGCCGTTGGAGCAGACCGCGCCGGCGTGCGAGGCCACGCCAGAGCTTACGTTCGGATGTCGGTGCGACAGCGACTAACGCGCGAGCGACTCCGGCTGCGCCGGCATAAGCAACGCGCCACAATGCATTCAAGCGCCTTTGCCCCGTTCCAACCTGAGTGAGCTAGGCACACCAAATCAGCTCGCCGATCAATTAGAACGGGGCGAGCCTAACGAGCCTGCGCGATGGCAGCGTCCAGTATCTGGCGCATCAACGGCAACGGATACACGCCCTTGAGGAGCTGACCACCGACAAGAAACGTGGGCGTCGATCCTGCACCGGCCGTATTCGCGCGATCACGATCTGCGCTGATGAGTGGAAGCATCACGTGCTGGTCGCGGCACTGCTTGTGCTCTGCGACGTTTAGGCCCAGCGCCCGCGCCAGCGAATCGAGCACTGGCGTCGCGTCGCCTAACTCGTGCCAGCGTGTTTGCGTTGCAAAGAGCGCGTCATGGTACTGCCAGAACTTGTCCTGTAGTCCGGCGCACATCGCGGCTTCCGCCGTGGGAACGGCCTGATGGTGTTGGCCTAACGGGAAGTTCACGTAGGCGACGCGAACCTTGCCTGGCGCCACATAGTCGCGCCGGATCGCCTCGCCAGACGAGTCGTGCCACTGTTTGCAATAGGGGCACTGGAAATCGCTGATGATGACGAGCCAGGTTTTGGCTGTTGCAGCGCCCAGAATGCGAGACGAGTCGGCCTTCGCCAAGCGCGGATCTGGCTTGGATGCGTCCCCGACTTCGGCACTGGCAACGGCGACTTGGGAGCCTTGCTGCTCTCGCGTTTGGCAGGCGACAAGAAGGAGCCAGGGGACGACGGCGAGGCTGTGGAGGCGCATGGTACTAGCTCGGGGAGCAGGGAGCGGGCGGCGGGGCCGCGTTTTTAGGCTCGCGTCGCAATCTATATAAAGGGGTGCGACGTGCAGGTTCGCGTGAAGCAGCAGGCCCAGCTAGTGATCACCGAGGGCCTTGAGCACTGCTTTTCTGATGCCCTCCACCGTCAGCTCTTTCTGTTCCAGCCTGCGATCTCCCAAGAAGACGGTCGGGACGTCGTTCACACCAGTTTCGCGGCTTCGCACGATGTCCGCGGTGAGTTGCGGCAGCATCCGGTTCCTCGACATGCAATCGTTGTACACGTTAGCCGGGACTCCAGCTGTGACGGCGAGCGAGTGCATGAAGTCACGCGGGTCGGGGAGACGCTCCCAGCTTGCCTGATTGATGAAGAGCTGATCGTGCATCTGCCAGAAACGGCCAGCAAGTCCTGCGCAGAGTGCCGCGAGCCCCGCGAAACGCGCGTTGAAGAACCGCTCCTGCGGATCGTTGATGAAAGCGAGCCGGATACGTCCGTTGTCGACGAATTCTCTGCGTACCTCCGGCAGCACATTCAGCGCGAGGTCGCGGCATTCATGGCACTGGAAGTCGCTCGTTACGACGAGAAACAGATTCGCCGTCGGCGCGCCCAACACGCGCGCAGAATCGGCGCGCATGCCTAACGTGTCCGGGCGCTTGGCGAGACCCGCGTGTGCGCGCGCTTTGATCGAATCGCGGATCGCCACCTGCGTGGGCGACGCTGGCGGCGCGCTCCGTTTTTCCTGAGGGCTGGAATCGCCGGCATCACCGCCGCAGGCCACCAGGATGCCCAGCAACGGTGCGACCAGCGCCAGGCCGGCTGTCAAGCGTTTCGTCTGCGACCTCATGTGGCCCTGCGCAAGGCGTCAGCAGTACGATAGCTTGTCGGCGGCACCGTCAATAGCATTTGGGATATGCGTCGGACACTACTGATCGCGGTTGTTAGTACACTGGTAACAGGTTGTGCGAGACAGGCGCCAGCGCCCGACCCGCAATATGTGGCACAGTGGCTCAGGTCTTCGCTGTCCTTCGTTCGCAGTGAGCGGCTTGGCCCACCCGTAGCTTCCCGGATATCCGCATACGGCGCGCTCGCCCTCTACGAAGGGTACGCCGCGGACCCGAGCAGCGGGCTTGCTTCGCTCGCGCCCAAGCTCAATGGCCTAACGGCACTTCCGGGGTCGCCTCCAGGTGGCGTCGACGGAGCCATCGTCGCCGCTGAAGCCGAGCGCGTCGTGCTCGATTCGCTGTTTCGGGACGGGTTTGCGAGTACGCGTCGCACGATCGACTCGCTGGCGGCCGCGCAAGCAGCGGTCCGCAAGACTGTCGGTGTGAGCGACGCGCTCGCCGAGCGCTCGCTAAGTCACGGTCGCTTGTTAGGCGCTGCCATACTCGCCTGGGCGGCGACCGACGGCTTCTTCGCCACGCGCAAGCGTACGTGGGCCCCCTCGGGGAAACACGAGGAGTGGGAAAACACCATCACGCAGGATCAGTTCGTGCCCATCATGCTCTCGGGTGAGAGCGATCTGGTGGCGCCGACGAATCCCGGCGTTGCGATGGAGCTCGAGCGGGCCGGCGAGCGTTTCGTCTTCACGAATCGTCCCAAGAATTCGGCGGGGACTACGCTGCCCACGTTCAATCCCGTGCGCCCCACCGAGCCCTACTGGGGCGAGCTGCGCACCTTTGCCTTGCGAGACGGCGACGAATGTCGTCCGCCCGCACCACCAGCGTATTCTGAGCGACAGGGATCCGACTTCTGGAAGATGGGGAAGGAGTTCGCCGACTCGATGAATTCGCTGACGCCAGAGAAAAAGCAGATCGCGTTGTTCTGGGCCGACAATCCCGTGGCCACAGGGACGCCTGGCTTTCACTGGATCAGTGTCGTGAATCAGATGATCGACAAGCACAAGCTGAATGCGGGGCGCGCGGCCGAGCTGTATGCATTCACGTCGATTGCGATCGCCGATGCGTTCATTGGCTGCTGGAAGGAGAAGTACCGCTCCTTCGTTGTGCGGCCAGTGAGTTACATGCACCGCGCGCTGGACAAGAGCTTCAACACGATCATCCCGACGCCGCCGTTCCCCGAATACACGTCAGGGCACTCGGTGCAGTCCGCGGCGGCGGTGCGCGTGCTGACCGCGTTGTTAGGCGACAGCATCGCTTTCGAAGACTCGACGCAGGTAGACATTGGCCAACCCGCGCGGCACTTCGAGAATTTCACCGCTGCGCTCGAGGAAGTGGCCATCTCGCGCGTGTACGCCGGCGTTCACTACATGCCCGCCGTGACCAACGGGATGACGCAAGGGCAGTGCATCGGCGACCGTGTCCTCGAGCGTCTGCGAAGTCGTTAGGCAAGGGTGAGAACGGGGCGCGTTGCGGCTCTGGCCGCGCTGGTCGCCGTCGCCAGCTGCGAGAAGCCGGCGGACACCGCGTGGCACCAGGAGCAAGGCTACCGCTGGCGCCAGCTCGACGTGACGAGCCGCGGCAGGACGGGTTTCACCGCGCTCAGGCCTAACGAGACTGGTATCACGCATGCCAACGTCGTGGACGATGAGCACGCTCTCGCCAACCGCAACCTGATCATCGGTGCCGGCGCGGCCGCGGGCGACGTCGACGGCGACGGTCGCGTCGACCTTTTTCTGGCATCAGTCGAAGTGCCAGCCGCGCTGTATCGCAATGTCGGCGGCATGCGCTTCAGCGACTTCACCGACAGCAGCGGCGTCAAGTTGAGCGGCCGAGCGACCACAGGCGCAGCCTTCGCTGACGTCGACGGAGACTCCGACCTGGATCTGCTCGTGGGCACGTTAGGCGGGCCGCTGTGCCTCTTCCAGAACGACGGCAAGGGCCACTTCGCCGACATAACGGCGGGGAGTGGGCTAGACAGCGGCTTCGCAGCTACGACGCTCACGCTGGCCGACGTCGACGGCGACGCTGATCTCGATCTGTACGTGGCGACGTACAAGGTGCGCAATGCGCTCGACGCCTTCCCACCGCAAGCGCGCGCCTTCGACCAGGTCGTAAAGAAGATCGGCGGCACGTATCAGGTGCTGCCCGAGTGGACGAAGGAGTATCGCATCGAGGACCGTCCGGATCTGGGCGGCATCGTTAGGTCGCAACGCGCCGATCGCGATCTCTTCTATCTCAATGACGGGACAGGCCACTTCACGGCGCAGCCGACGACCGGAGAGCAGTGGCTCGACGAGGACGGCGCTCCGCTGCGCGAGGCCCCGGATTTCTTTTCGCTGGCCGCGCGATTCTATGACGTGAATGGCGACGGTGCCCCGGATCTCTATGTGTGCAACGACTTCGAGGATCCGGATCAATTCTGGTTGAACGACGGTCGCGGCAAGTTCCGCATGGTGTCGCGCGCCGCCGTGCGCGCGACGAGCAACACGTGCATGTCCGTGGATTTCGCCGATATCAATCGTGACGGCGCGGTCGACTTTTTCACCGCGGACATGCTGAGTCCGACCCGTGCGGCGCGTCAGCGGCACATCCCGACGCACACGCCCCTGCCGAAGACGATCGGCGCGTCGCTCGATCGTGCGCAGTGGATGCGCAATATGCTGCAGGTGGGGCGCGGAGACGGAACGTGGTCGCAGATCGCCGACTTCGCCGGCGTCGCGGCCACGGACTGGACCTGGGGCTCCGCGTTCGTGGACGTGGATCTCGACGCGTACGAAGACCTCCTTGTTGTCGCAGGTCACCGCTGGGACGTGCGCGATGCCGACGCATACGATCGCATCCGCAACGCCTTTCCCAGGGTGGCGTGGAACCGGGAGCAGGGCGAATTCCCAATGTTGAAGGTGCCTAACGTGGCGTTCCGGAACCGCGGCGATCTCACCTTCGCCGACGTGAGCCGCGAATGGCGCTTTGGCAGCGACTCCGCGATCTCGCACTCGATCATCCTCGCGGACTTCGATGGCGACGGTGACATCGATCCGGCCGTGACACGCCTTGGTGAGCCGCCGGTCATTTACCGAAACGAGAGCAGCAACGCGCGCATCGCGGTTCGTTTGATCGGACGCAAGCCAAACACCGGAGCAACCGGCGCGGTTGTCACCGTCCGTGCGCCTTCGTTGCCGGCGCAATCGCGTGAGGTGACTGCCGGGGGCTACTACCTATCGGGGAGCGACGCGCTCGAGAGCTTCGCCATGGGACGAGACAGCAGCGCCAGCATCGAAGTCCGCTGGCGCGATGGGAAGCGCTCGCGCATCGAGGAGGCAGGTGCGAATCGGCTCTACGAAATCGACGAAGCCAGCGCGACTGCCGAAGAAGCGCCTAACGGGAATAGCGTAGACAGCGCTGGAGCGGCGCTCTTCAACGACGCGACGGCGGCGCTGCGCGGTCACAGCCACGTGGAGCCGCCGTTCGAAGACTATGCGCGCCAGCCGCTCATTCCCAATCGATTTTCGCAGCTCGGGCCGGGGATCTCGTGGATCGATGTGGACCGAGATGGGCGCGAGGATCTCGTCGTCGGCAGCGGGCGCGGAGGGCGACTCGCCGTCCTGCGCAATACGCCGGCCGGTTTTGTGCGGGCCGATGCAGCGCCGTCGACCGGCGACATCGAAAGCGTACTTCCGCTTGTGCGCGGAGGCCTGCTCACCCTCCTCGCGTCGCAGGCGAACTACGAGGCAGCGTCGGCGGCCGACGCGGTGGCGATTCCACGCGTGCTTGCGTTTCCAGCGCCGGCCGGGCGGCCGGGGACTCCGCAGACCGTCGTTCCCGGCGACTCCGCCTCTATCGGCGCGCTCTCGTTAGGCGACGTCGACGGCGACGGAATCCTCGATCTTTTCGTCGGCACGCGCGTTCGTCCCGGCGCCTGGCCGCTGCCGGAGCGCTCGCATCTGTACCGTGGACACGCGGACGGAAGCTTCTCTGCCGATCGCGCGAACGATGAAATCATTAAAGGGTCAGGGCTCGTCACTGCATCGACTTTTGCGGATCTCAACGGCGACGGGTTCGCGGACCTCGTCGTCGCGAGCGAGTGGGGGCCGGTTCGCGTGTACCTGAGCGACAAGGGACGCCTGCGAGACGCCACCAGCGACCTGGGACTGGGCGACATCTCGAGCCGCTGGTTAGGCGTGACGGCTGGAGATTTCGACGGCGACGGCAAGCTCGATCTCGTGGCGACCAGCTGGGGGCGCAACATTCCCTGGCGCGGCTCCCGGGAGCATCCCTACGCACTATGGGTAGGCAGGGTGGACAATGCGCTGGCGCTGCTGACGGCGGAGTACGATTCGACCACGCGCGCGGAGATGCCGACCGAGTCGTTCTCGCGGGTGACGGTGCCGCTGCCTAACGTGCGGCGCCGCATCGGTACCTATGCCGAGTATGCCAAGGCCGACGTTGCGACGATCCTGGGGGACGCGGCATCG
>DASYRX010000119.1:0-10928 GCA_036003845.1 Gemmatimonadaceae bacterium
CGGCCACCACGAGATCATGATTCCGCTGCTCGCTTGGGCCGTTGTCGAGGAACTAGAAGCTTCCAAAACGAAGTGAGGGGCGCTTTGCGCGCCCCTCACCTCAGACGTCAGACCTCAGGAGCTAGGATTTGCTGTTCGACCATCTCTCTTTCATCCGTCTCGCAGTATCCGGACTGAAGATTCGAATGACGAGATAGATCAACGCGCCAATGATTGCGATTCGAACCGCCCACCAGAGGAGCATGAGCAGGAGGGCGAAGAAAGCACCGAAGATCCCGAAGGCGAGCTTAAGAAAGAAAAGCCCGACGATCGCGACGAGACCGATGGAAAAGACCGTGCGGAGCATGATGTTCTCGTTAGCGTTGGATGGGCGAAATACGCGCGAGATTCAGATGGAGTTTCACAGCGGCTTGGGCGGCGCGCAAGGGCGGGTTTTCCCATGGCCTTAGTGCGTTCCGCGGACGTCTGCGTCATTGGGGGCGGCGTGATCGGCCGTTGCGCGGCCTTGGCTCTGGCGGAACGCGGCGTACGAGTCGATCTGGTGACTCGCGATGTCCCGGGGAGCGCATCTCGGGCCGCCGCCGGACTCCTGGCGCCTTCGATCGAAGGCGGTTCCGGGTCTGCCCACGACTTCGCTGTCGCCGCTCGCGACGCCTACCCTGAGTTTCTCGATCGCCTGCGAGACGCGGTCAAGGCGCGTGTTGAGTTCAGCCGAGCCGGCATTCTGAGTGTCGCTCTGGACGATGAGAGCGAGCAAAAACTGCGCGCCCGGACGCTGCCTTGGCTCGCGCCTAACGAGGTTCGCTCGCTGGAGCCGTCCCTCGCGCCAACGCGCGGTGGCGTCCTCTCCGAGCTCGACGGCTACGTCGACAACGTTGCACTGATGGATGCTCTCGTTACCGCGACGAAGTCTCTCAAACCGCGCATCCGCGAAGTCGACGGCCTGGTCGCACGCCTCGAGCTGGAGCGCGACTCGGCGACGCTCGTTCTCGCACTCGGCGATCGCGTGGCTTGCGCGACGACCGTGCTCGCTGCCGGAGCGTGGTCCCCGACGATCAACGGCCTACCTCGACAGCTTCCACTCTTCCCGCTCAAAGGACAGATGATCAGCTATGACTCGGCCGCCGCCGGCGCACCGGTCTCGTTGAGCCGGCCGGTGTATGGCGCTGGCGTTTATGTCGTATCACGGGCTGGAAGTCGCATCCTGGTCGGCGCAACGAGCGAGGAAGCTGGTTTCGACACGTCGCTTACGGAGGAGGCGGCGGCCGGACTCATGCGCGGCGCGGTGCAGCTCTTTCCTCAGTTTGCTCACGTGCCGCTTGGCGATCACTGGTCGGGAATTCGCCCCATGGCGACCGACTCGCTGCCAGTCTTGGGAACGGACCCGGAGTTTCCGTCGCTTATCTACGCGTGCGGTCACTCGCGCAACGGCATCCTGAAGGCGCCACTTAGCGGCCGGTGCGTCGCACAGCTCTTCCTCGGCGAAGAAACCGGTCACGACCTGCTGCCTTTCTCGCCCACTCGCCAGGAGGCCGCCGCAGTAGCCGAGTTCCCAGACGAGTAACTGTCTAAACTTGGCTTTAAGAGTTAGCTAAGTCTCACAGTGTCCCGCATGTGAAATACATTCCTCAGACTTCAGACCTCAGACCTCTGACCTCAGACCTCTGACCTTGTCCGCAGTCCCGCTCTACCAAATCCAGGGCCGCCACCGAAGGTCCGCTCTCCCAGAACGCAAACCCGATTGGCTCAAGGTTCGCGCCCCCGGCGGGCCTAACTACTCGCGCATCAAGCACCTCATGCGCGAGCTGGACTTGCACACGGTCTGCGAAGAGGCGCACTGCCCTAACGTGGGTGAATGTTGGGAGCACGGCACTGCGACCTTCATGATCCTCGGTGCTGTGTGCACACGGAACTGCGGTTATTGCGCTGTGCAACACGGACGCCCGCCCGAATACGATCTCGAAGAGCCGGCGCGTGTGGCCACGGCCGTCGCCGAAATGCAGCTGCGCCACGCGGTGATCACTTCGGTCGATCGCGACGACCTGGAAGATTTCGGGTCCTACATCTTTGCCGAGACGATTCGGCAGGTCCGCAGGCGCATTCCAACGTGTTCAGTCGAAGTGCTAGTCCCCGACTTTCAGGGAGACGAGCGCGCGATCCGGACTGTGCTCGAAGCGCGCCCAGACATCTACAATCACAACACCGAGACGGTGCCGCGTCTGTATCGCCGCGCGCGTCCGGGCGGCCGCTACGAACGTGTAATGCGGCTCTTCGAGTTCGCGAAGCGCGAGGCACCGGATATCCCGACCAAGTCGGGGATAATCCTTGGTCTTGGCGAAACGACGGAAGAAGTGCTCGCCGTAATGCGCGACCTGCGCGGCGTCGGCGTCGATATCCTCACGTTAGGCCAATATCTGCGCCCGTCTGCCGACCATCTCCCACTCGACCGGTACTACACGCCGCAGGAGTTCCGCGCGCTCGGCGACGCGGGTCGCGCAATGGGGTTCCGCCATGTCGAGTCGGGTCCGCTGGTGCGTTCCAGCTATCACGCCTGGGAGCAAGTCCAGGCCGCCGGCGTTTAGCCCGTTAGGCAGCGGTTATGGCGACCTCGGCGTCCAAGGAACGCGCGCGCGGAAAAGCACAGTCACCCAAAGCCGGCTCACGCGAGCCGGCAACGTCCGATTCGTTCGCCGGCACCGACCGTGACACGCGGCGCGAGCTGCTGCGCTCCATGTTGCTGCAGCGCCGTTTCGAGGAGCGCTGTGCCGAGGCGTATGCGTTAGGCAAGATCGGCGGCTTCTGCCACTTGTACATCGGCCAGGAAGCGTGCGGCACGGGCGCCATCTCCGCGCTTCGTGAGGACGACTACGTCGTCACGACATACCGCGACCATGGGCAGGCGCTCGCGCGCGGCATCCCTCCACGCGCCGTCATGTCAGAAGTTTTCGGCCGCATCGACGGCTGCTCCCGCGGCAAGGGCGGATCGATGCACCTCTTCGACCGCAACGTGAATTTCCTCGGCGGGCATGGCATCGTGGGCGGCCACGTCCCGTTAGGCACCGGTGTGGGGTTCGCAATCAAATATCGCGGCAACGATCAAGTGTGCCTCTGCTTCATGGGCGAATCCGTCGTCAACACCGGGGCCTTCCACGAAGCGCTCAACATGGCCGCGCTCTGGAAGCTGCCCGTCATCTACGTGATCGAGAACAACCGTTATGGGATGGGCACCGCGCTCGAACGCGCCTCGTCAATCAACGACATCTACATGCGCGGCGCGGCGTATGACATGCCGCGCGACGTCGTCGACGGACAGGACGTGTTCGCTGTGCGCGCCAAGGTAGCCGAAGCCGTGCAGCGCGCGCGCACGGAGTCGATCCCCACGCTTCTCGAAGTGCGCACGTATCGCTTCATGGGCCACTCCATGTCCGACGCTGTGAGCGGCACCTATCGCACCAAGGAAGAGCTGGAGGAGTATCGCAAGCGCGATCCTATCGCCGTGCTGCGCGATCGACTCATGGACGCCGGCGAGTTGACCGAGACCGAGCTCACTGAGTTGGATGAAGCGGTGAAAGCTGTCGTTCAGGACGCGTGGGATTTTGCGGACGCCTCAGCAGAGCCGCCGCTGGACGCGTTGTATGAAGACGTGTACGTCGAGTCGTAGGCGTCGCTCGTTATGGCCGTTCTCACGTATCGTGATGCGCTGAACGCTGCTCTTCGGGAAGAGATGGCACGCGACGACCGCGTCTTTCTCATGGGCGAGGAAGTCGGCGTCTATCAGGGCGCGTACAAAGTCTCGCGCGGCTTACTGCAGGAGTTCGGCGAGATGCGCGTAGTCGACACGCCGATCACCGAACTGGGTTTCGCCGGCGTAGGTGTTGGCGCCGCGATGGTGGGCTTGCGTCCTGTCGTCGAGTTCATGACGTGGAACTTCGCGCTTCTCGCGCTCGATCAGGTCGTGAATTCCGCCGCGAAGATGCTGTACATGTCCGGCGGTCAGTACAACGTGCCGATCGTATTCCGCGGGCCTAACGGGGCCGCGCTGCAACTTGCCGCGCAGCACTCGCAGGCGTGGGAGTCGTGGCTCAGCCACATTCCGGGACTCAAAGTCGTAGCTCCAGGTACGCCCGCCGACGGCAAGGGTCTGCTCAAGAGCGCAATCCGCGACGACAATCCCGTGATAGTCCTCGAAGGCGAAATGCTGTACAACACGAAGGGCGAGGTGCCTGACGAGGAATACGTCGTTCCAATCGGGAAAGCCGAAGTGAAGCGCGAGGGCGGCGACTGCTCGATTATCACGTGGGGAAAATCCGTGCTCCTTGCGCAGCAGGCAGCTGAAGCGCTGGCGAAAGACAACGTGTCCGTCGAAATCGTGGACATGCGATCGCTGCGCCCGATGGACGTGGAAGCGATCGCCGCCTCGGTGCAAAAAACGAATCGCGCCGTCGTGCTCGAGGAGGGTTGGCCGACTTCCAGCATCGGTGCGACGATCTCCGACTTCATTCAGCGCGAGTGCTTCGACGACCTTGACGCCCCAATCGTTAGGGTGACGCAAGCGGACGTCCCGATGCCGTACGCGAAGAGCCTCGAGAGGGCCGCGAAGCCGGACGTGCCCAAAGTCGTCGCGGCTGTTCGCAAAGTGTCCTACCTCGACCAGTAAGGCGGAGCGAGCAAGAAATGGCGACCAAGGTCTTCATGGAGGCGCTCTCTCCGACGATGGAAGAGGGACGACTCGTCAAATGGCTGAAGAACGAGGGCGACAAGATCGCATCTGGCGATGTGTTGGCCGAGGTAGAGACAGACAAGGCGATCATGGAGCTCGTGGCACGCGGGGATGGCGTGCTGCGCAAGCGGCTCATCGGGGAGAATGCCACGGCTCCCGTGGGCACACTGATCGGCGTCATCGCGGCGCCTGACGAGAAAATCGATGACCTGACGTCGGCAGCTCCGCAGCAAAAGGACGGCGCGCAGGCGCCTAGCGCGCCGGCGCCTGCACCGAGCGCCCAGCCTGCGGCCGCTCCTGCGCAGCCCCCATCGCCGAAGGCCGAGCCTCAACCTCAACCTCAGACCTCAGACCTCAGACCTCAGACCTCCGAGGCCAGGCCCCAGACCGCCGCGACGAAGTCCTCACCCCTCGCGCGCCGGCTCGCCGCCGAGCGCGGCGTGGACCTAACGAGTGTTTCCGGCAGCGGTCCGGGCGGCCGGATCGTCAAGCGCGACGTCGAAGCAGCGCGCGTGGCGGCGCCGGCGCCCGCCGCGCAAGCGCCGCGGGCACCACGCCCACGCAGCGATGCCGACTACACCGATGTGCCGCTGACGCAGATCCGCAAGACGATCGCGCGTCGGCTCGTCGAATCCATCGGCCCGATTCCGACATTCTACCTAACGGCCGAATTCGACATGGAGCGCGTGGCAGAGATGCGAGGGGCCATGGCGCAGCTGGGCGACGAGTACAAAGTCTCGTTCAACGACATTGTGCTCAAAGCCGTCGCGACAGCATTGGCGCAACACCCCGAGTGCAACGCGCACTGGTTAGGCGACGCCATGCGCTTCTGGAATCGCGTGCACCTCGGCATCGCGGTCGCGACTGAAGCGGGGCTGATCACTCCGGTCATATTCGACGCCGACCAGAAACGGCTGTCTGAAATCGCGGCGGAGGCGCGCGATCTGGCCGGTCGCGCCCGTGAGCGGAAGCTCAAGCCGGAAGAGTACACGGGCTCGACGTTCACGGTCTCGAACCTCGGCATGTTCGGCATCGAGCATTTCACGGCGATCATCAATCCGCCCGAAGCTGCGATTCTCGCCATCGGGACGATCGAGGCGCGACCGGTCGCGCATAACGAGAACATCGTCGTGCGCCGTCGCATGAGCGTCACGATGAGCTGCGACCATCGCGTGATCGATGGTGCGGCTGGGGCCAAATTCCTGCAGACTCTCAAGCGGCTTGTTGAGAATCCCTTAATGCTCGTTTACTAGGGGATAGGGGACGGGAGAAGGGACAAAGTCCGCCGATGATCGACCGATCGTCCTATCCTCCTGTCCTCCTATGCCGTATCCCCTTTGAAGTGTGATATCGACGCACCTATGAGTGACGCTCTGAAAGCGTCGCTGAGTCACGCCTTTGCTGCACGCACGTCTTTGTCGGAGACTGATTTACGACTGAGGAGACGCTGTGCAGCGGAAGGCTCTACGAACTGTTCGGGGACTTCTCCTAGGGCCCTTCGTTCTCCTGGCCGCATGCGGCGGTGGCGACGCGCCAACCGGCGGCAATAGCGCCACGCCGAAGAGCGCGAGCCTAACGGTCACCATCGCGAATCTGCCGTCGACGGGCATGGCCAACGTGACCGTCAGCGGGCCGAATGGCTTCTCGAGCGCGATCGTCGGCACGACGACCCTCACCGGCCTAACGCCCGGTAGCTACGCCGTCACGGCCAAAGTCGTGGAAACGGAAACCGCGGTATATGCGGCGGTGCCCACGTCGCAGAATGTCGAGCTGGCAGCAGGTAGCAGTCGTAGCGTTGACGTCACGTACGGGCTTGCGTCCGGCGCGCTCGATCTTGCCGTGAGCGGCCTGCCCGCAGGAAGCGCGGCCGTGGTCACGGTCAGTGGACCTAACAACTACTCGCACATCACGACGGCGTCTGAGACGCTCGTTAAGCTCGCCCCCGGCAGCTACGTGATCGCGGCGGCCACGGTAACGATCGCCGGCGACGCGTACGCGGCAGCGACGGCCTCCCATTTAGTCGACGTCAGCGCGACGCTGACGCCTCACGCCGTCGCGGTACCGTACCTCATAACGACGGGCCGGCTACTGGTAAAAGCAAATGGGCTCCCGAGCGGCGCGACGCCGACGTTTCAAGTCACCGGGCCTAACGGATTCAGTCAAACCGCCGTCGTCGACCAGGTGCTCACGGGCCTTGCCCCGGGGATGTACACGATCGGGTCGCCTAACGTCACTGTTGGCGGCACCACGTACATTCCAGCCGCCGGCAGCCTGCCAGTTGTCGTGGGCGCTTCGGCGGTGGCCGCGCAGGCCACAGTCGCGTATGCGCTCGTCGGCGGGAGCCTCTCGATCTCCGTGGCCGGATTGCCCGCGGGGTCCATCAGCGTGCAAGGCCCCAGTGGATACTCGACGACGATCGCCACGACCAGCACGCTCAGCGGCCTAACGCCGGGGACATACACAATCGTCGCCGCGCCGATCATGCAGGGCGTGCATCGCTACACTGGCTCGCCCGCGACGCAGAGTGTGACCGTGGCAGCATCAGGAACGACGACTGCCACGGTAACGTACGCGGTTTCTTCGGGCTCGATCTCGTTCTCCATGAACGGCCTGCTGAGCGGTATGTCCGGCAACGTTCGCGTGACGGGGCCCGGCGGCTACGCGCAGACGCTGAGCGGCGCGCAAGTTCTGGCGACGCTGACGCCTGGCCAGTACGTCCTCGATGGACGCGCCGTGACGTTCTTGGGCGGTTGGTTCTCACCGCAGCCCGCCACGCAGACGATCACGGTGCCAGCCTCAGTGAATGCAGTCCCTGCGACTGTCACGTACACCAACAGTCTCGGCGCCGCCGCGATCTCTGTCGTCGGTCTGCCTTCCGCTGCTCAGGGAAAGATCGCCCTCATCGGCGCGTTAGGTGTCGTCGACTCCGTCACGGCCACAGACACCTTGCCCAGCCTCGCGCCTGGATTCTATGCCGTGACGGCTTGGCCAGTCACCGCGAATGGGATCACGTACACGCCATCTCAAGTCAGTCAGCCACTCACGGTGACGGCTGGCGCATTGTCGACTCTCGGAGTGACGTACGTGCCCGGTGCTGGCTCGGGGCCGCTCAACCTAACGATAGACAACGTGTACGTCACGCAGGCCGTGCAGACCTATGTCGGCGACGTGCCATTGGTCGCCGGTCGCGATGGTCTCGTGCGCGTCTTCGTCAAGGCAAATACGGCCAACACAGCGCAGCCGCAGGTACGCGTACGCCTTTACAACGGCAGTACGCTGCTCAGCACACTCACGCTCAGCGCACCGACGTCATCGGTTCCCACGAGCCCAGACGATGCAACGCTCACGTCCGCATGGTACGGCATGATCTCCGGTTCGCTGATTCAGCCTAACTTGAGAATCCTGGCCGACGTCGATCCCAGCGACGCGATCACCGAAGCCTCAGAATCGGATAATACGTGGCCCGGATCGGGCACTGCCGCAACGATGTTCGTGAAGACGGTGTCGACGTTCTCCGTACGCCTCGTACCGATCAAGCAGAGCAATGACAACACAGGCAACGTGACGTCGTCGAACGCGGCGACCTTTCTGAACGACGTGCGCCGTATGTATCCCGTCAACGTGATCGACGCCGACGTGCGTGCGACATACACGACGAGCGCCGGCATCCTGCAGGCGAATGACAACAACGGCGCTTGGTCTACGCTGCTGAGCGAGATCAATGCCTTACGTGCGGCGGATGGCAGCTCGCGCTACTACTACGGCATCGTCAAGACCACGTACTCGTCAGGCGTTGCTGGCCTGGGCTACGTCGGCGCGCCTGCGGCAATTGGCTGGGATTTCTTGCCTAGCGCGTCGGACGTTCTAGCACACGAGCTGGGGCACAATTTTGGTCGCTACCACTCACCCTGCGGTGGCGCTGGGAGCCCGGACCTCTCGTATCCGTACGCCAACGGACGCATCGGCGTGAGCGGCTATGACCTAACGACGTCGCAGTTCAAGCAGTCGTCCACGGCCGATCTGATGGGCTACTGCGCCCCGGATTGGGTGAGCGATTACACGTACAAAGGAATCATGACCTTCCGCGAAACGCATCCAATGGTTGCGTCCGCGACGAGGACGCGCGCTCCAGAGCCCGGGGTATTGGTCTGGGGTCACATCAGCGGTAACGGCATGGTGCTGGAACCCGCCTTCGATGTTGTCGCCCCCGCGAGACTGCCCTCGCGAAGCGGTGCCAATCGCATTGAAGGCCTCGCGGACGACGGATCGCTGCTCTTCTCTTTCGCCTTCGATGGCGACGCGGTGGATCATGGAAGGCCGCAGGATCGCCACTTCGCGTTCGTCGTGCCGCAGTCCCTGCTACAGGGACGCGCTCTTGCCACTCTGCGACTCGCCGCAAACGGTCGCTCAACCGAGTCACGCTCCACGCCGGCGAGCGCGGGCTCGCTCGGCGCACAAGGTTCCCGGTCGCCGCTCGTTAGGCGATCCGGCGCGAACGCGGCGACGCTCACGTGGTCCGATCCCGCCGTCCGTGGAGTCCTGGTTCGTGACGCTCGCACGGGAGATGTCCTGGCGATCGCCCGGGGAGGGGCGGCGAAGCTGGAATCGTCGTCGCCGGACGTTGAGCTCGTGGTCTCGGATGGCGTCCGAAGTCGCGCCCGGCGCGTCACCTTCCGCTAGCCTGGCGCCGCGAAGCAGACCAAAGCGAGGCTTTGCACGTCGGGCTAGATTTCGCGCGCCTGTAGTCGAACCACTACCTGCTCGCGCACCATGCCCTCCTTCGACGTCATTTTTCTCGGCGGCGGTCCCGCCGGTTATGTAGGCGCCATTCGCTGCGCTCAGCTCGGACTCTCAACCGCGGTCGTCGAGCGCGAAGGTTTGGGTGGGACGTGCGTGCTGTGGGGATGCATCCCGGCGAAAGCGCTGCTCGAGAGCGCCGCCCTCGCCAACAAAGTGCAGCACGCCGCCGATTTCGGCGTCGCGACAGGCGAAGTGAAAACCGACTATGGCGTCGCGACCAAACGATCGCGCGGCGTCAGTCAGCAAAACTCGAAGGGCGTCGAGTTTCTCTTCAAAAAGAACAAGATCACGTGGATCAAGGGTTCGGCGCGGTTAGGCGGCGGCAAGACCGTCGTTGTGAAAACGGCCGATGGAAAAGAAGAAAAACACGACGCCAAGAAAGGGATCGTCATCGCGACCGGTTCGCGCGTGAAAGGCCTACCGCAGATTGGACTGGAGCTCAATAAGTCCACGGTCATCTCGTCGGACGAAGCACTCATTCTCGAGAAGGCCCCGAAGTCGATGCTCATCGTAGGCGCCGGCGCTGTGGGCTGTGAATTCGCGGACGTCTTCAACGCCTTCGGCACGCAGGTCACGCTCGCCGAAGTGCTGCCGAACATTCTGCCGCTCGAGGACGCGGACGCCTCCGCCGAGGTCGCTCGCTCTTTCAAGAAGCGCAAGATCGACGTGATAACTGGCGCCAAGATCACAGGCGCCAAAGTCGGGAAGGATTCGGTGAAGTTCAGCGTCGAATCGGGCGGAGCCAAACAGGACCTCGAGGTCGAGCGCGTTCTCGTGGCGGCCGGACGCGCGCCTAACGTGGAAGACATCGGCCTCAAGGAAGCCGGTGTGCAGCTTACTGAGCGCGGCTTCGTCAAGATCAACGAACGCTTCGAGACGACGGCTGCAGGTGTGTACGCAATCGGCGACGTCGCCGGCCCGCCGATGCTGGCGCACAAGGGCTCGCGCGAGGGTGTCGTGCTCGCCGAGCTCCTCGCTGGAAAGAAATCGCATCCGGTGAACTACGGCAACGTACCTAACGCGACGTATTGCCATCCCGAAGTAGCGTCCGTCGGCCTCACCGAGCAACAGTGCAAGGAGAAAAAGATCGACTACAAGGTCGGCAAGTTCCCATTCTCCGCGAATGGTCGCGCGCGCACGTCGGGTGAAACCGAAGGTTTTGTGAAAATCATCCGCGATGCCAAATACGGCGAAATACTGGGCGCGCACATCGTCGGCGCCCATGCGACTGAATTGATCCACGAATTGGCTGTGGCGCGCGAGAACGAGTTCACGGTAGAAGAAGTCGATCTCGCGATCCACGCGCACCCGACGCTCGCAGAAGCCGTCGCCGAAGCGGCGCTGGATTCGGTAGGACGGATGATACATGCCTAACAGCAGGTCTGAAGTCGGAGGTCTGAGGTCTGAG
>DASYRX010000120.1:0-18531 GCA_036003845.1 Gemmatimonadaceae bacterium
TGTCTTAGCAGCACAAACGTGAGCCTGAGGTCGACGTGATAGCTCAACGTCCGATTTATGATGTTGCCATTGTTGGCTCGGGGGCCGGCGGTGGTATTGCCGCCTACGCCCTAACGAAAGCCGGCGCGAACGTCGTCCTGCTCGAAGCTGGTCGCAACTGGGACGTCATCAAAGACTCGGCCATGCTCAAATGGCCGTATCAATCACCGAGACGCGGAGCGAGTACGCGCGAGCGGCCCTTCGGCGAGTTTGACGGATGCATCGGCGGCTGGGAGATCGATGGTGAGCCCTATACACGCGCGCCGGGAACAAACTTCAGCTGGTGGCGCGCTCGCCAAGTCGGTGGTCGCACCGTGCACTGGGGCCGCATCTCGCTGCGTTTCGGTCCTGATGATTTTCGTCGCAAGAGCATTGACGGGCTGGGGGACGACTGGCCGATCGGCTATGACGACATCAAGCCCTATTACGACGATCTGGATCGTCTCGTCGGCCTCTTTGGTTCCAACGAGGGATTGCCCAACCATCCGGACGGCATCTTCATGCCGCCACCCAAGCCGCGCTGCTGGGAGCTCGTGGTCAAGCAAGCGGCTGACAAGCACAAAGTCACGTGCATCCCGTCGCGCTTGTCGATCATTACAAAACCGTTAGGCAACCGCGCGCCGTGCCACTACTGCGGGCAGTGCAACCGCGGCTGCATGACAAACTCGAACTTCTCGTCCGTCGGCGTTCTGATCCCGCCGGCAATGGCGACTGGACGCCTAACGCTTCTCACTGAAGCCATGGCGCGCGAGGTGACGCTCAATAAGGACGGCACGGCGAGCGGCGTGTCGTACGTGAACAAGCGGACCGGAACGGACGAGCACGTGCGTGCTCGCATCGTGGTGCTCGCCGCGAGCGCGTGCGAGACGGCGCGTCTGCTGCTCAACTCGAAATCGTCGCAGTTTCCGCAGGGGCTCGCGAACTCGAGCGGCGCCGTCGGAAAGTACATCACCGACACGACAGGGACCGACGTCGGTGCGTTCATTCCCAAGCTCATGGATCGCCCACCGCATAACGATGACGGCGTCGGTGGCGCGCACCTGTACATGCCCTGGTGGCTGGACAACACGAAGCTGGATTTCCCGCGCGGCTACCACATCGAGATCTGGGGTGGTGGCGGCGTGCCGTCAGCAGGCTTCATGGGCGGAATTCAGAACTACCCTGAAGGTGGTGGCTACGGCGCCGAGCTGAAACAGCAATACCGCAAGTATTACGGTGCTACGGTTGGTTTTTCGGGTCGCGGAGAGATGATCCCCAATGATGATACGTATTGCGAGATCGATCCCAACGTTGTCGACAAGTTCGGCATCCCGGTGCTGCGCTTTCACTGGAAGTGGACGGACCACGAGCTCAATCAAGTGAAGCACATGCAGGAGACTTTCCGCACGCTGCTCAAGGAGATGGGCGGCGAGCCGCGCTCACCGATGCCGAGCAAGGAGCAGGGATACGGGATCGCCGCGGGCGGGGTCATCATCCACGAGTTAGGCGGCGCGCGCATGGGAAATGATCCGAAGACCAACGTGCTCAATGGATGGTGTCAGGCGCACGATGTGAAGAACCTGTTCGCGACGGACGGCGCCCCGTTCGTCAGCCAGGCGGACAAGAACCCGACATGGACGATCATGGCGTTGGCGATGCGGACCTGTGCGCACATCGCCGAGCTGCGGAACAAGAGGGAGCTATGAAGCGAAATAGGTCTGAGGTCAGAGGTCTGAAGTCTGAGGACAATAGGTCAGAGGTCAGAGGTCAGAGGTCAGAGCGATCTGGTGTGACGCGACGTGAAGCGTTAGGCAGGCTGGCTCTCGCTTCAATGGCCGGTGCGATCTCGTTCACTCCGACCGAGGTTGCCGCCGCGGTCCGCTCGATTCGCGACGAGGCACAAGCCGCGCAATACAAACCCAAGTTCTTCACCGCGCACGAGTACGCGACGGTTGGTATTCTGGCAGACCTCGTCATTCCTCGGGACGAGCGTTCCGGAAGCGCGACAGACGCCGGAGTGCCGCAGTTCATGGACTTCATCATGACCGATGGCAACGACCAGCGGCGCATGGCGATGCGCGGCGGGCTCGCATGGCTCGATCGCGAGGCGCGCACTCGCTTCAGCGTGCGCGACTTCAGGACGCTAACGATGGCTCAACGTAAACAGATCCTCGACGACATCGCCTGGCCCACGCGCGCCAAGCCGGAACACTCGCACGGCGTGGCGTTCTTCAATTCTTTCCGCGATCTCACGGCGTCCGGCTTCTGGTCGTCCAAGATGGGCGTGACGGACATCGGCTATCAGGGGAACGTCGTGCGTCCCGGCTGGGACGGATGCCCGGCACACGTCCTCGAGAAACTGGGCGTGGCATAAGATGCGAGGGGCGGGATTTCTCCCGCCCCTCGCGCATCCCTTTGTGGTCGCGTCGCGGCCTAAGGGATGAACACGCCGTTCTTTTCCGTGCCCAGCTCCGCCCAGCGCTGAGCAGAACTCTGATTGCTTGCGGTGAAACTGAAGCCGTGATTCGTGAGCCCTGAGAAGTTGCCGAGGGCGTTGGCAACGGACATCACGCCGTACCAATTGCGCGGATCGGTGGGATTCGTCGAACCGGGGAGATGCAGTGTGGGGGCGCCGGTTGCGGTCCAGGACACGTCGATGCTGACTTCACCGGGGAACTCCACTGGACCAAGGAACGTCCGGCTGTCTACGACGTGTACGCGAGGCAGCACAAGATGCGCCGTGCCATTCCCAATCGTTAGGGCGTGATCGGGAACTCGAACGGACCAGAAAAGACCTGACGGGGCAATGCCACCGTTGAAGTCATGCAGCTGCGACCCCGAACCGGGGTCGAAGAGGTCGATTCATATGAGAACGTAGGTGCCGTAATGCCGCTTGCCATCCGCCGCGACAAACGTCCCTTGAAAAACACGAATATCCGTTTCGACGTGATACGAGTTGCCCTGGCGATCGGCGGCGCTTCCGCTGAGCTACGCGCGCGCAGTGAAGCCATCGTAATCTCGAATGACGCTCGGTTCGACGTCCTCTCCCTGGTATCCGCCGGCCACTGGTCCGGGAAGGAAGATGTGAATGAGCGGTGGAATTACGAGCCCGCCGTGTATCGGCTGCGGTTCGCGATCGGCGCTGCACGGCGGAACGACAACCAGCGCGGCATCGTTAGGCGGCGGCGCAGTCGCAAAGTTGGAGCTATCCGGCGCACATGCGACGAAAACGATAATCGCCGCAGCCACCGCGAAGCTCGTGGAGGACCGGCCGAGCGAGTTCATGACGGCACCTCCAGAATTAATGTGTGCGCTAAGACGAGGGGCCAGGACAACGAAGCAAGCGCACTCTACTTATTAGGCGCCAGCCAGTCGCTGCCCTCATCCAATCGCTGACGTCCACATTCACGCGTTCGTCCGCCACAGCGCGTAAACAGCCATGTGGCTCGTGCGAATCCATATATGTAAGCGCGACCTCGGCATCGGTTCTTGGGGTCTCGTTTCCGCACAAAACTCGTTCTCGGAGCCTCTAATGATCCGCGGCCTCGCTCGTGCTGTTTCATTTGTCCTCGTCGCTGCAGTTCCCGCAGTTGCCCAGACGCACTCGGGTTCTCACGGTCAATCGTATCCTCATGGCCCGGGCCACATTCGCCCCGATTCCGCAACGCATGCAGCGATGCATACGCGTCTGCACGGAAGCTGGACGGGAACGCTCAGATCATCTGGCGGCGTGTTTAGTGGTTTGGACATGTCGGTCACACACGACAGCCTCCGGAAGATGATGCTCACGATGCGGACGGATCGGCCGCCCCAGGCTGGCGTCGCCAGTGACTTCGTGATGAACGGCGACAAGCTTCACTGGACCTAGGATCTATCCGGCAGACCATGCAGGGCGACCGGAATCTTGACGACGGCTACCCCGCGCGGGCCCGAGACGATCAGAGGGACAATGGCCTGTGACGATGGTGAGATCACATTTACCCTGCAGAAAAGGGTGGGATGATGCAGGCGGCAGATCCTGTCAGGTGCTCCGGCAAGCATGACCGGTCGCCTAACGCCGCGATTGCGCGTCAGCGATGATAAACGCACGGATGCGACGCTCCTCGCAGACACAGCGCGCGGCGATGGCATCGCCTTCGCCGTTCTCGTGCGACGCTACATCCGCTCGGCAACTCTGCTCGCCGCGCAGCTATTGGGGGACCGCGACGAGGCGGAGAATGTAGTGCAGGAAGCCTTTACCATATTGCACGGGAAGGCGCGTACGTTCGATCCAGAGCGTCCCTTTGCGCCGTGGTTCTTCGCAATCGTTAGGCTGTTAGCGGCGAATAGGAGGTCGCGCGCTGTACGGCGGGAGCGTCTGTTGCGCTTGTGGCGCTGGGGAGAAGCCGCCGAATCCGCATCGCCTCCGGACGACGCCGCACTACTCGCGCGCCAAGATGCCGCTGAGGCGGGGCGGGCGATGACGAACCTTTCGCAGACGCAGCGGGCGTGTTTCGAGCTGGTTGCGATTCGGGATCTCTCGATCGCGGAGGTAGCAGCGATGCACGGGATCAGCGAATCCACCGTGCGGCATCGCCATGAAGGGACTGGCTCGGCTCCGCACGATGTGATGGAGCACTTCACGCGTGAGCTCTGGCTGGACGCTGCGCAACAGACAGCCATCGCCGCGATCCTTGCGCGTCGTCAGGGAGCAGTTGATTCAACGTGGCACGCGCTACAGCCGCACGTACGTGAGACGCTGCACCTAACGCTTCAGGAGATCTTGCCGGTCCTTAGACCGGATCAATTAGCGAAGTTCCGGCGGATGACGGCGAGGCATCAGGGCGTGTTGCCTTAGCCGTGCAATAGATCAACCACGGAGAGTTCGATTGGACAACGAGACCGGTACGGCCAAGGATCGCGAGTCGATACCCGGCACACCACGCTGGGTGAAGGTATTTGGGATCATTGCTCTGGTCGTCGTCGCAGTGTTTCTCGTCCTCATGTTCGCCGGCGGTGGTCGCCACGGTCCTAGCCGCCACATGCGGCGTAATACGACAGAACAGACTAGCCACTGATGATCATGCCGCCGCGCGTGCGCAAGTTTGCGCTCAGCGCGCACGTAACGACCTCGGTCGGTTGGGTCGGTGCGGCGATCGTCTTTCTGGCTCTCGCGGTCGTTGGCCTAACGAGCCAAGATGCGGCGACGGTGCGCGGCGCCTATCTCGTCATGGAGCCGGCCGCGCGTCTCGCTCTTCTCCCTTTAGCTCTCGCGTCGCTGCTCAGCGGGCTAATTCAGTCGTTAGGCAGCACTTGGGGATTGTTCCGGCACTACTGGGTCGTATTCAAGCTGCTGATCAACGTATTCGCCACGTTCGTCCTGCTTATGTATATGGAGACCTTTCGCTTCATAGCGGGCGTGGCGGCGGATCGGAGTGCCGATCTCGGCGCTGTACGAAACGAGTCTCCGATGCTGCATGCGGTGCTCGCCCTGGTACTGTTGCTCGTGGCCACGGTGTTGGCAGTCTATAAGCCACGGGGCTTGACGCCGTATGGGCAACGTAAGGAGCGCGAGCAGTCACGCATGCGCGGCCGAGCCGGCTAGCGGGGATTGAATCTTGCCTCCTGGTGACGTGTTGCCTACAGGAGCACGGAGTGAAACCCGCTTTGCGAAACGTTCTTTGGGTGCTGAGCGGCCTTGGCGTTCTGTGGACGGTCTCAGCGCTCGTTATGTGGGGTTCGATGGCTCGGACGATGAATGGGAACATGACACACTCGGCCGGCAATCCCATGCGCGATGGCGCAATGATGGGCGGGATGTGGATGATGTGGCTTACGTGGCTAGTGATGCTCGTCCTCGCCGCGCTGTTCGTGTACCTCATCGTCAGCGCGTTACGTGGGCGCGGCGGCAATCTTACTAGCAGCGCCTAACGCGGCATAGAAACCATAGCGCGGAGCTGAGCATGAGCGCTCAGCGAGAGATCGTCATCATTACAGGAAGCAGTGGGTTGATCGGTGCAGCGGCTGTTCGTCGGCTCGCAGTGCACTCGACTGTGATTGGTTTCGATCGCGAAGGGGATCCGAATCCGCCGATCGAAGCGGAATGTGTTTGCGTGGACGTAACGTCAGATGAAAGTGTCCGCACCGGGCTCGCGCGCGTGCGCTATGCATACGGCGACCGCATCGCGTCGGTCATCCACCTCGCGGCGTACTACGATTTCTCTGGAGAGCCCAGCCCCAAATACGAAGAGGTTACGGTACGCGGCACGGAGCGACTGCTGCGCGCGCTGCGTGGATTCCACGTAGAGCAGTTCGTCTTCTCGAGCACGATGCTGGTGCACGCCCCGTCGAAGGAACGGCGGCCGATCAGCGAGGGTTCGCGCCTGGATCCCAAATGGGATTACCCACGATCGAAAGTCGAAACGGAGCGTTTGATTCAAAAGCAGCACGGCAAGATCCCAGCGGTCGTGCTGCGCATTGCCGGAGTGTACGACGACTGGTGCCACTCCCCTCCCATCGCGCATCACGTGCAGCGCATCTACGAGCGGCAGCTGACGAGTCATGTCTTTCCCGGCGACCCCGGTCGCGGGCGACAGTCATTCTTGCACCTGGAGGATCTACTGGATGCCTTCGAGCTACTCGTTAGGCAGCGCGCCGAGCTACCGCGCGAGCTCACGTTGCTCCTGGGCGAATCCGAGGCGATGAGCTTCGCCGAGTTGCAGCAGACGATCGGCCAGCTCGTCCATGGCGAAGAGTGGTCCACGCGTCACGTTCCCGAGCCCGTTGCGGAAGTCGGAGCATGGCTGCAAGACAAGCTCCCTGGCGCGAGAGAGCAGTTCATCAAGCCGTGGATGGTGCCGCTCGCCGACGATGACTTCGAGCTGGACATCACGCGGTCCGCAGAGGTCCTGGGGTGGGAGCCACGCCATCGATTGCGCGACGAGCTGCCGAAGATGATCAAGCGGCTCAAGGCGGACCCGCAGCGCTGGTATCGCGAGAACAAACTCGACGCTCCGGCGTGGCTCGAAGCTGCGAAACAGGCAGCGCCGGAGCACGGCGAATCCCCGGCCGGGCCAGAGCACGCGGTGATCCCGGAGCGCACCTAACGTGGCGCACGCGCCTGCGGCTCACAATTCGCACAAGACGTCCGCCGCGGACGACGAGCACCACGGCGAACGGCACGACCCCGAGCGGATGCTCGAGCAGCATCACCAGCAGATGCTCTGGGTACCGCTGCTCGTTGCGGTGCTCGGAGCGTGGCTGATCAGCAGTCCGTTCGTCCTCGGCTATACCAATACGGGTCTGGCCGGGCCGGACGTCACGCGCATAACGACGGTGCGCGATCTCCCGTCGATCGCGTCGCGTGGCGCGGCGATGATGTGGAGCGACATCGTGAGCGGTGCGGCGCTCATCCTGCTGTCGTTTCTCTGGCTGATTAAAGCGCGGCGCCTCTGGGCGCCGTGGGCGGCGTCGTTCGTCGGCGTCTGGCTTCTTTTCGCGCCGCTCGTTTTCTGGGCGCCGACCGCCGGCGTGTATGGGAACGACACGCTGATCGGCGTGCTAGTCATCGCACTGACGGTGCTCATCCCCGGGATGCCGGGGATGATGCTGATGATGCAGCCGGGGCCCGAAGTCCCGCCTGGCTGGTCGTACAACCCCTCGGCCTGGCTCCAGCGCGCACCGATCATCGCGTTAGGCTGGATCGGCGTCTTCCTCTCGCGCCACTTGGCCGCGTATCAGCTTGGATACGTCGACGTCGCGTGGGATCCGATCTTCCGCAACCAGACGATGCGGATCCTCGATTCCGACGTCTCGCGTGCGTGGCCGATCTCGGACGCGGGACTCGGCACGGTCGCGTACGCGATCGAAGCGCTCATGGGCTACATGGGCGGCTCAGATCGTTGGCGCACCATGCCGTGGATGGTGACATTCTTCGGGATCCTCGTCATCCCGTTAGGCGCGGTCAGCATCTTCCTCGTCATCATGCAACCTGTGGCAGTTGGGGCTTGGTGCACTCTGTGCCTTGTCACGGCGCTGGCCATGCTGATCATGATTCCGCTTACGCTGGACGAGGTCGTGGCCATGCTTCAGTTCCTCGCGCGCAGCCGGCGAGAGGGGAAGTCGCTCTGGCGCACATTTTGGATGGGCGGCACCGTCGAGGGGGGCGCGAAGGACGAGAGAACGCCGCGATTCACGGCACCACTCAAAAAATCCGGGCCAGCCATGGTGTGGGGCGTATCGGTACCTTGGACACTCGCGCTAAGCGCGGCACTGGGCATCGCAGTGATGGCCCTCCCTGCGTTGCTTGGGACTCCGCGTGCGGCGGCGACCAGCCACTACATCGGCGGCGCGCTTGTGACGACGGTGGCCGTGATCGCGATGGCCGAGGTGGGTCGAGCGCTGCGGTTCGTCAATGTACTGCTCGGAGCGTGGATTGCCGTTGCAGCGTGGACGTTAGGCGCTGTGAGCGGTGCCGCGCGCTGGATTGGGCTGGCTGCCGGTATCGCTGTGATTGTCGTGAGTATTCCGCGCGGCGCAGTTCGCGAAGTCTACGGCCGCTGGCAGCGCGCGGTGACCTGAGAGCTATTGATCAAGTACCGCGCCATCCGGCTACACCCTACTGCTTGCCCCTACCCATCATTGCGCGGTGCATGTCCATCAGGCGCATCACGCGCGCGTGGTGAGCAGGCATCATCTGGCTGATCTCATTCGCGTTCAGCTCCGGCATCCGCGTTAGGTCGTTACGCAGCGAATCGACCGTGGCCTGCCAACGCGCGTCGGGCTGCATGTTCATCCTGCCCATGTCGCTGTTGAACTGCGAGATCATGTTCGCGACCATCATCCGATGCATGGGAAGCATCTTCATCAAGCTGTCCGCGCTCACGCCTTCCATCATCGACATATGCGACTGCATCTGATTCATCATGGACGTGTCTCCCATCGCCATCCCAGGCATGCCAGCCATGCCGGTATCACCACCCATGGGGCTGTCTTTTGCAGCGTCCGTTTCACCAGGCCTGCCGCACGCCGCCAGGCTCAGCGCGACGCCCAGAAATAATTGAACCGTTCGCATGCTCATGTTGCTCGCTCCTTTGAGTTGCGGGTCTGTCTCTCTCTCCACAGCGAGTAAATGGCCGGGATTACAACGAGGGTAAGTACGGTTGAGGACACCATGCCGCCGACCATCGGTGTCGCGATGCGTTTCATGACATCGGCGCCGGTCCCCTGACTCCACAAGATCGGCAAGAGTCCCGCCATGATCGCGGTGACGGTCATCATCTTCGGCCGCACCCGCTCCACTGCGCCGTGCTCGACCGCAGCATCGACATCGCTGCGTGAGCGCATGCGACCATTAGAGAGGCCAGCACCATAGGCTTGGTCGAGGTAGATCAGCATAACGACGCCGGTCTCTGCAGCCACGCCGGCCAACGCGATGAAGCCCATCGCGGCCGCCACGCTCATGTTGTAATCGAGCGTCCACATCAGCCAGATCCCGCCGACGAGCGCGAATGGCAGCGACAGCATAACGAGAGCGCTCTCAGTCACGCTTTTGAAGTTGAAGTACAGCAGCAAGAAGATGATGGCTAGCGTGATCGGAACGACGACGCGGAGCTTGCGACCTGCGCGCTGCATCGCCTCGAACTGCCCGGACCACTCCAGACGGTAGCCGGTTGGAAGCGTTAGGCGCTCGTCGAGGAGCCGCCGGGCGTCGGCGACATAGCTGCCGACGTCTCTGCCGCGCACATCGACGTACACCACATTGTTGAGATATGCGTCTTCGGACTTGATGAGCGTCGAGCCGGCACGCACCGCGATGCGGGCGAGCTCACCCAGCGCGACCTGTGCGCCGGACGGCGTGGCGACGAGCACACTACGGATCATCTGCGGGTCGTCACGCAGTTCGCGCGGGTAGCGCACGAGGACGCTGTAGCGCTCGCGCCCTTCGATCACCTGCCCGGCGGGCATTCCGCCGACGGCGCCCATGACTGCCATCTGCACAGCGTCAATCGTTAGGCCGTGGCGCGACGCGGCGGCGCGATCCACGTCAACGTCCAGATACCGCCCACCCACGACCCGTTCGGCGAAGACGGAGCTCGTGCCCGGCACTTGCGGCAGGAGTGCCTCGATCTGCTTGCCGATGCGGTCCAGTGTCACGAGATCGGGACCGAAGATCTTGATCCCCACAGGAGTTTTGATTCCGGTGGCGAGCATATCGAGACGGTTCTTGATCGGCATGCTCCACATGTTCGCGACGCCCGGCGTCCTAACGACAGAGTTCATTTCGGCGACCAGCGAATCGTACGTCACGCCGGGCCGCCACTGTTCCTCCGGCTTCAGAATGGCGATCGTCTCGATCATCGACATAGGGGCCATATCGGTTGCAGTTTCAGCGCGGCCGATCTTGCCGAGCACCGTCGCGACTTCGGGCAGCCGCGCCAGCGCCTGGTCGCGCTGCTGCAGGATTTCTTTCGCCTGTTGACTCCCCACACCTGGGAACAGCGATGGCATGTCCATCACGCTCCCTTCGTTGAGCGGCGGCATGAACTCGCTGCCTAACCGTGTCCACGGAAGGATCGTGATGAGGAGTATTGCGACCGCCGCGAGGATCGTCGGCCAGCGGTGCTTGAGCACGAAACCAATGACCGGTCGATAGACGCGGATGAGGAAACGGTTGACCGCGTTCGCGGCCTCCGGGCGTACGCGTCCGCGAATGAAGAGACCCATCATCACCGGCACGAGCGTGATGGAGAGCAAGGACGCGCCGCCCATCGCCAGCGTCTTCGTCCACGCGAGCGGCTTGAACAGGCGCCCCTCCTGCGACTCCAGCGCAAAGACGGGGAGGAACGATAGAGTGATGATCAATAGCGATACGAACAGCGCAGGCCCGACCTCTTTCGAGGCCTCCACCACAATCTGCCAGCGTCGCGCAGCGGGAAGGCTCTGACCTCTGACCTCTGACCTCTGACCCGCAGTCTCCCGCTCAATGTGCTTGTGCAGGTTTTCCACCATCACGATCGCAGCGTCGATCATGGCACCGATCGCGATAGCGATGCCGCCTAACGACATGATGTTGGCGTTGAGCCCGAGGATGCGCATCCCGATGAACGCCATCAGGATCCCGAGCGGCAACGTCAGCACGGCGACGAGCGCACTCTGCGCGTGCAGCAAGAAGAGGATGGCTACCGCTGCGACGATGATCGATTCTTCCACGAGCTTTTCGCGCAGCGTGGCGATCGCGCGCCGGATCAGCCCCGAGCGGTCGTATCCCATCACGAAAGTCACCCCGCCGGGAAGCGCCGCCTCTAGCTCCGCCATTTTTCCTTTCACGCGCTCGATAACGGCCAGTGGATTCTCACCGTAGCGCATGACCACAAACCCGGTGACGACTTCGCCGCGACCGCTCAGCTCCGCGATTCCGCGCCGGATCTCGGGTCCGATCTGCACATTGGCAACATCGCCGACGGTGATCGGCGCGCCGCCGGAGCCCGTGCCTAACGAGGCGGACCGAATGTCGTCGAGACTCCCGAAGCGCCCACGACCGCGCACGACGTATTCGCTGCCGCCGGCTTCCATCACCCGTCCGCCGACATCGCGATTCGAGGCTTCGAGAACCTCGACCACCTTCTCAATGGATACGTTGTACGCGAGCAGCTTCGCCGGGTCGACCTCGATCTGGTACTGCTTCTCGAAGCCGCCGAGAGACGCGATCTCAGCAACACCGGGAACGGCGGTAAGCGCCGGGCGCACTGTCCAGTCCTGCAGGCTCCGCAGCTCGGCGAGGTTGAGCCGGCCGCTAGTGTCGGCGAGGATATACTGCATCACCCACCCCACGCCGGTCGCGTCGGGGCCCAGCACGGGCATCGCGCCGTTAGGTAGGCGCTCACGAACGCCGTTGAGGTATTCGAGGACGCGGCTGCGCGCCCAGTACAAGTCCGTGCCGTCCTCGAAGACTACAAAGACGGCGGAGAGGCCGAACTGGGTCATCCCGCGCACGACTTTGGTGCGCGGCACCTTGAGCATCTCTGTCGAAAGCGGGTACGTCACCTGATCCTCAACAAGCTGCGGCGCCTGGCCGGGCCATTCGGTCATGACGATGACCTGCGCATCGGACAGGTCCGGGATCGCGTCAACCGGCGTCGTGAGCATCGCCCAGACGCCGCCTAACGATATTGCTGCTGTCGCGAGGAGCACGAGAAACTTGTGGCTCACGGACCACTCGATGATTCGCTTCAGCATGGGCTATTTCCCCGGGGACTTCGGCCGCGGCGCGGTCGGCATCCCCTTCATGTCGGCACCCTTCATCTCCATGCCCGGCATGTCCGACATGCCGCGGTCGCCGCCTTGCCGCATCATCGACCGCATCACTTCGCCGAGGTTGGACTCGGACTCGAGCAGGAACTGCGCCGATGTCACGACGCGTTGTCCCGGCTCCACGCCTGTGAGCACCTCCGTGTAATCGCCGCTCGCGCGGCCGATCTCGATGTCGTGCGGCATGAGCCGGCCGCCACCCATGTCCACGAAGACGAGTGTCCGCTGACCCGTCTGCACGACCGCGGACGACGGCACGGTGAGCGCACTTCGCGCCGGCGTGAGCAGACGCACCGTCGCGTACATCCCGGGCATCAAGACGCGGCCGGCGTTAGGCACCGTCACCCGTGCGCGTACGCTGCGCGACACGGAGTCGAGCATGGGATACACATACTCCACCCGACCTTCGAAGAGTCGGCCCGGGAGCCCCGCAATCTCCAACGCCGCCGCGGCACCGCGTCGCACGAGTGTGGCGTCGGTCTCGCGCAACTGCACATCGACCCAGACGCGGCTAAGATCAGCGATCGTATACAGAGTCATGCCGGCATCCACGGCCTGGCCCGCGGTGACCTGCTTCTCCAGGACCACGCCCGACGCTGGCGCGTATAAGGTCAGTGTCCGCCTAACGGCACCTGTGCGAAGAATGTCTTCGACCTGCGCCTCGGAAATGTCCCACAAGAGCAGGCGGCGCTTCGCGGCAGCTAACAAGTCCGTACTGGACGACGGAATCCCCGGCACCGCACTCTCGCCGATTGTGCGCTCGAGCCGCCGCGCTAACAACAGCTCCTCCTGAGCGGCGACCAGCTCCGGAGAATAGATCTCGAGGAGCGGCTGACCACGGCGCACAGCCTGACCAGTGAAGTTCACATGCAACCGTTCGACAAAGCCGGCGAACTTTGGCGCCACCTTCGTCATGCGTGTCTCATCGAGCGTCACAACGCCCGTTGTACGCGCCGCCGCGGTGAGCATGCGATCTTCCACCGTCCCGAACGTCACGCCGAACTGAGCGATCTGCGCCGCAGTGAGCTGCGCCGAGCCGTCAGAGCTCATGTCCATTGCCGGCATGTCATTCATCGCCTGCGGCTTCGCATCTCGGCCGTCATCGCGCGAGGCCACGATCGCCCAGATCGCCGCCGTGGCGGCGACAAGCGTGATCGCCACAATCCACGTTATGCGCGCGTGTGGAGTTGTCATCGAAGGATCTCCTCTCCGACCACTTGCTCCAGCTCCGCGAGCGTCTTCGCGAAGCTGGTCAAAGTGCGGAAGTACGCCGTTTCGTAATTGAATAGGGTGGTTTGTGCGTCGAGCAGCGACAGGAAATCGGATCGCGCGACCTGATAGTTAGCGACGGCTGACTCGAGTGTCGCGCGCCCTTGGGGAATGATCGCCTTGACGTACAGCGCGAGCTGCGCGCGGTCGCGCTCCAGCTCGGCGTAGAGCCGAGCCACGTCGCCGCGGATCTCATTCAGCAGCGCATGATGCTCAGCGCCTAACGCGGATAACTCATCGCGTGCCTCGGCCAGGAGTTGGTTTTGCTTGCTGCGGCGCTGAATGGGGATCGGCAGCGAAAGGATCGCGGTGATCATGTCTGGTAGGCCGGGGCGCTGACCGTACTGCAGCGACACGTCGAAATCAGGGAGCTGTTCGTAGCGCGCCAGCTCGACGCTCGCAGTTTGCGCTGCGATCATCGCCTCGTGGGCACGCAGAACGGGACTTCTCTCAACGGCGCGTGATTGGAGTGCGCCGAGAGGCGGCAGCGGTGAGTCAGCGGCGCGGCTTCCCAGGCTGCCAGATTCGAAGCGGATCTTCGCAGCTGAATCGGACACGGCAGCGCGCGCGATACGCTCCGGTATCAGCGTGCTGTCGAGCGGCGTATCTGCTGGCAAGTCGAGCAAGACATTGAGCGCCGCCAGAGCGGCTCGGCGGTCTTCCAGCAGCGCAACTGCTTCTTCGCCGAGTCGCGCGGCTTCTACGCGCGCGCGCAGGACGTCGGGCTGCGCGCCGTTGCCAACTGAGTAGCGCACCTCGGCGGCTTTGATAACGTCCAGCAAGACCAGGCGGCTGCGCTCGATGATCTGCAGCGCTCGATCGGCATAGGCGATGTCGTAGTATGCGCGCCTAACGTCGCGGCCGACCTCCAGCCGAGCGGCATCCACGTCCGCGCGTGCTGCGTCGACTTCACGCTCGGCGGAGCGGCGGCCCAGCGAGAGCTTGCCGGGATAAGGGAGCGTCTGTTCCACGCCGATCATGCGCATCGTCATCGGGTCTGGTCCACCTCTCGTAGTCACCGGCGATCCGTGCCCGCTTGGAGCGCTGGTCCTCTCGCTTGTAATGGGGAAGTTTTGAATGCCCGCCATGAGCCTCGGATCCGGACGCGCTCCGGCCGGACCGATGCGCGCTCGCGCCGCGTCGACGCGATGTTGCGCCGCCCGTAAGCGGGGATTCACCGCCACGGCACGGGCCACCAGCGAATGGATGGTTATTGTCTGAGCGCCCGCCCCAACGGGGAGCAGCGCCGCAGCGATCATTGTGATCGCTGCCATCTGACGAAAGGAGAATGACATGGTCCTCGACCGGTCCAGGGTGTGCCATCCGACGACGGCTAACGCTGCGGCTTCGTCGATGGCGACGTTAGGCACCGCCCGCGATGATACGAGGGCGTGGTTTACCTAACGAGTTTTGTCCTGGGTTACGCCCGAGGAGGGGGAGGGTCCGGCGTATGAGGGACGGAGCGTGGCCCGGCGAGTGCGCGTGGCACGACAGCACCGACAACTGCGGTCGCCAGCGTCATGGTTACCGCAGGAACAGCGATCGCCACGGGGGCGCATGCCTCCATGTCATGGCAATCGCGGGGCGGGCTCCAGGGGAAGGAGCATCCCGGCTCACTGTCGAAGCGCGATGGGTTCTCGCCCGGCTGCGGCTGCGCCGGCATCATGTCCAAACCGGTCATGTCCATGCCGGCCATGTGCATTCCCGCCATCGTCGCCGCGTCACCACCGCCGGGCATTGCGCACGCGACCGCACTCCCGAGGAGCGTGGACTCGAGCGACAAGGCTAGCGTCAGGACGGCCGCAACGCGGCGCAGGACGGTCATGGCTTGATGCAATCTATCACGTCGACGAATACCTGACGTCAGGGAAACGGTGCCGAGGCGTAGGCAGTGGCTGCACGCCCCTGTCAGGGACGCGTTTCTATTGTGGCCTGCGTGCGCGCGACGACCAGTGAATTGCCCGGATCTTCCAGCCGGCTGCAGTTCGCGACAGCACCATGAGCTCCGCGCTGGATGAGTTGATTTGGCGGCCGCGATACTCGCCCTGAGCCGTACTTGTCGATGTTGCCCACGCAGCGTCGCCCTGCACGACCACACGCACAGGACCGCGCTCGCTTTTGATAGCGCGGGCAAAGCCGATGTCCGCCGGCAGGTGGTGCGAGCGGTACTCCGTGAGCGTCTCGATGCCACCGCTCTCGACGATCAGCGCGTCTGGTGTGAGCAACGCGACCGCCGCGGTGCTGTCGCCTGAAGCGAGTGCCACGTGATATGCAACCACTGCAGCCGCAACATCACTGGAGTCGCTCGCTGGGAGAGTCACCTCGGTGCGTGACTCGATCGGCGCCGAGCCGCCGTTAGGCGCCGCCGCGACGTCGAAGACCAGCGTCGCGAATGCGACTTCCCACTCTCCGCTCGCGCCAGCAGCCGGCGCTGCGTGCAGAGTGCGCACGTTCCAGAGCCCGGAGCGCGCGAGCGGCACCTTCGCGACGCCATCAGCGCCGGTCACGAAGGATAGATCTTGCGTCTGTGTTCCGCCGTCCTGTGTCGCGTTAGGCGGCGCAGCAGTACCAGCGTGAAGGTGCGCGCCGGCGACGGGTTGGCCACGGAACATCAAGCGGACCGCGAGGGAGTCTCCCGCGCGCAGCGCCGACGGATCGTTCACCGGAACGAACTCGAGCGCGTGTCCCACTGTTCGCGTGAACGCGCGCGGCCCGCCGCGGCCGACTTCTACGATGGTCTTCGCATACTTCGCGGCGCGTTGCGTTAGGCTGTCACTCTTCGGATACGCACCCTCGCGCTCGTAGCGTTCGGCCAGCTCACGGTTGCCCTCCAGCCCGATGTAGCGCTGGAGGTTCGCCGGAGTGGTGCGGCTCGCGCGCGCGGCCAGGGCAACAGCGACGATGCGTTGCCCGGGCGTTGTCGGTTTGTGGCGCAGGATGAGGGACGAATCCTTGACGGACAGGTCGCTGATGCGCTCATCCGTTGATGCGCCCACGACTCGCGCCTCCGCCACGCGCTCCGGTGCGACCGCGCTCACGCTCTTGGGAAACGTGGTCCCGGTCTGGCCACGAATCTCAATTGTCCCGCCGGCGGCGATGACGAAGGCGTTAGGTACGATCCAGAAATCGTGCGCGAGAAGCGTAACGGCGCTGACTAGAAACGGAATGCTGACCGCACATGTGGCCGTCAAGAAGCGCCTAACGTTGCGCCGTCGGGGTTGTGTCGTTCTAGCCACTGCTCACTCCTTTGAAGGAAGATGAACGCAATACGATTTCAAGTAAGCTGAGCGCGCCGTAATAGCTGCGCGTTGACCGCAACGACGATCGTACTAAGCGACATGAGCACCGCTCCGACCGCCGGCGAGAGCACGAAGCCTAACGGCGCCAACACGCCGGCCGCGAGCGGAATGGCGACGATGTTGTAGCCGGCGGCCCACCACAGGTTCTGCACCATCTTGCGATACGTCGCTCGCGAAAGCGCGATGATGCGCGGCACGTCACGCGGATCGCTGCGTACGAGCACAATGTCCCCAGCCTCGACGGCCACGTCGGTTCCCGCACCGATCGCGACGCCCACATCGGCCGTCAGCAAGGCCGGCGCATCGTTCACGCCGTCGCCAATCATCGCCACGCGCTTCCCGGCTCGTTGTAACTCCTCGATCTTCTCAGCCTTCTGTTCCGGCAGTACTTCGGCGAAAACCGTGTCGATCTCCAACTCGCGCGCGACGGCGTCGGCGACGGCCTGCGCGTCTCCCGTGAGCATCACAACCTCGATCTTGGCGTTGTGCAGCGCTCGAACGGCGTCGCGCGATTCCGGGCGTATCACGTCCGCCACCGCGAGCGTTGCGAGAATGGCACGATCGCCGCTCGCTTTTTCCTCGACGAGATAAACCGACGTCTGGCCGTTGCGTCCCGCTTCATCCGCCACGGCACGTAGTGCAGACGGCGGCTCAAGCCCAAATGATCGCAGCATCGCCGGGCCTCCCACATTTAGCGCGCGTCCGTCGACGCGCGCGCGTACGCCGCGCCCAGCCAGCGCCTCGAAGCCGTCGGCGCGGAGCAGCGCCTGCTGACCCAGTCGCTCCGCGGCGGTGCGCACGATACCCTGTGCGATGGGGTGCTCGGAGTCGCCTTCGACGGCCGCTGCGAGTCGCAGCGCCTCGTCGGTGTTCACGTCGTCGTTAGGCGTTATACTAACAACACCGAATTCGCCACGCGTGAGCGTCCCTGTTTTATCGAAAACGACGGCATTGACGTTCCGCGCTTCCTCGAGCCCGCGTCGGTCGCGCACCAAAAGTCCCCCGCGCGCGCCTAACGTGGTCGAGATCGCGATCACGAGCGGGATCGCGAGCCCGAGCGCGTGTGGACAGGCGATCACGAGCACGGTCACGAGGCGTTCTACGGCGTATGCCGCGGTCGCGCCGGCGATGAGCCAGCCAACTATGGTGACAGCTCCAGCACCGAGCGCGATAATCGTGAGCCAGAACGCCGCGCGGTCTGCTAGGTCTTGAGCGCGGGAACGCGACGTCTGTGCTTGCTGCACGAGTCGCATAATCCCAGCGAGCGCCGTGCGTTCACCGGTGCCGGTAACTTCTACGCGAAGGGACCCGGACCCATTGACTGTTCCGGCAATAACCTTGTCGCCCGTTTTCTTGTCGACCGGACGGGACTCGCCGGTGATGGCTGCCTCGTTCACGTGGCTCTGCCCAGCGCGCGCGATGCCATCTGCCGGAATTTTTCCCCCGGGCCGCACGAGCACTATGTCGCCGTCGCGCAAAGCGGCAAGGGGAACCTCCTCCGTTTGCTGGCCATCGACGCCCCCGATCACCCGTGTTGCCGTGTTAGGTAGCAGCTTAGCCAGCTCGCCGAGAGCGCCCTGCGCCTGCGAGATCGAGCGCATCTCGAGCCAGTGCCCCAGGAGCATGATCGTCACCAGGGTTGCCAGCTCTTCCCACA
>DASYRX010000121.1:0-7966 GCA_036003845.1 Gemmatimonadaceae bacterium
CGTGTCGGCGGTGCAGCAGTGCTTATCTCGATGCCATGCCACCGATGAAGCCTAACGCACCGCCAACCACGATCCCGATCCAGAAAGCCGGCGAGCGGTAAGCGCTGCGGCGCGGCTCATAAAGCACAGCCACGTGCTCGGCGCTCACTGCCGTCGTCTGTCCTGTGATGACCGCTGTCGCGCTTCCTTCGCGCACAGACTCCACTCGGAAACGGGCAATGAGCTCATCTCGCCGCCGCGGATCGACGGCAACGCCGAGCTGTCCTGGACGAATCCACCTTTGCCCGCCAGTTCGAAACTCAATCGTCGAATCCCCGATCGCCGTAATCAGAAATCGGACGGCCTGCGTTTGCGACTGCGCGGCGCTGGGTAGCACGAGCGCCGCGATCGCACAAAGCACTGCGGCGGCGTAACGCCTCACGAGCCGAAGCCTAACAAGCGCTTCAAGTCGTTGAACATCACCAGCACGAACAACAGGCCGATCGCGACGATTCCGATGCGCGCGATGCGCTCTCGCGCGCGCAGACTGAACGGGCGCCCCTTGATCGACTCCGCGATCACGATGAGCATCTGGCCGCCGTCCAAAATCGGAATGGGCAGCAGATTCAGAACCGCGAGATTCACGCTGATGAATGCAATCAGTCGGAAGAGTGTCTCGAGCCCGCCGCGCGCAGCTTGGACGCTCGAGCTGGCGATCGCGATCGGACCGCCGAGTTGATTCACAGAGACGCGACCCGTAACAAGGCCGCCGACGACCTTGAACACCAAGCCTGTCATCACCCAGGTTGAATTCCAGCCTGCCGCGACGGCCTCGAGGGGGCCGACGCGCTCTCGCATTGTGCGCTGCTGCGGGCCGGCGCCGATGCGTCCAACCTGGACGGGCTCACCGGTGATCGGATCGGCATCCTGGGCGCTTTCAGGCGTCATGCCGAGACGCACGCGCTCCGAGCCGCGCCTAACGACGTCCAGCGTGATCGCGCGCCCCGGCGAGGCGGCGATACTATCGACGACATCGGCCCAGGTTTTGACCGGCGCCCCGTTCACGGCCACGATGCTGTCGCCACGCTGCAGTCCCGCGCGCTGGGCCGGGCGATCGACGACCACGCTGTCGATGACAGCCGGGACGTACGCGCGGCCGTAGCCGGCATAGAGCCCCGAGAGGACGACGATGGCGAGGATAAGGTTCATCGCGACGCCGGAGCCTAACGTGAAGATCTTGGCCCAGAGCGGCTTGGCGTCAAACCATCTGTCAGGGGGAATTGGCTTGGGGCCGAACGGTTTCATCGCGTTAGGGTCCCAAGCCTTGTCCGCCGGATTCGCCTCTTCCCCGCCACCCTCGATGGCGGCGAGCGTGTCGTCGTCTTTTGTCGCCATGCGGACGTAGCCGCCAAGCGGCAGCCAGGCGAGGATGTACTCCGTCTCGCCGATCCGGCGGCGCCAGATCGCGGGCCCGAAACCGATCGAGAAACGCGGCGCGTAGATGCCGACAATGCGGGCAGCCAAGAAGTGCCCGAGCTCGTGCACGAGGACGACGAGCCCAAATACGACCAGTGGTGCAATCCAACTCAGCATCCGAAGCGCTCGTTCACATGTTGACGCGCCGCTCGATCTGCCACGAGCAGCGCATTCTTCTCAGTACCCGGCAGATCTCCTAACGCATCCAAGGCGGACTCGATCGCAGCGGCGATCTCGACAAAGCGAATGCGCGCATCAAGAAATAGAGCGACAGCCGCTTCGTTAGCTGCATTGAACACAGCAGGCGCCGCTTCGCCACGTCGCGCCGCTGCGAGACCTAGCCGCAACGCCGGAAAATCATCCAGGCGTACGCGTTCGAAGGTAAGCGGTGAAGCAGCCACGGGGTCAAAGGGTGCCGCGCTCGACTCGTTGATGCGCTCTGGATGGGCCAAGGCGTACAGCACGGGGAGCTCCATCGAGGGTAGCCCCACCTGAGCCAGTACGCTGCCGTCAACGAACTCGACGAACGAGTGCACGATGCTTTGCGGATGTACGACGATGTCGATCTGATCGTACGGCACGCCAAAGAGATGGTGCGCCTCGATCACCTCGAGCGCCTTGTTCACGAGTGTGGCGCTGTCGACGGTGATCTTTCGCCCCATCGACCACGTCGGATGCCGCAGAGCGTCATCCCGCGTGGCTTGCTCGATGCGCTCCCGCGACCAGTCACGAAACGGCCCACCGCTGGCGGTGAGCACGAGGCGGCGCACCCCGGCTCCGCTGCGGCTGCCGATGCACTGCAGTATCGCGGAGTGTTCCGAGTCGACTGGAACGAGCTCGCCGCCGCCGCTGGCGGCCGCCTGCCTAACGAGATCCCCCGCCAGAACTAGCGTTTCCTTGTTGGCCAGCGCGACGCGCTTGCCAGCCGAGAGGGCCGCGAGCGTGGGGTCTAAACCGGCCGCGCCGACGACGGCGTTCAGCACGATATCGGCCTCAGCGAGTGTGGCAGCCTCCGTAAGGCATTCGCTGCCGCGGCGCCAGCGATCCGGCACTGAGCCCGCGCTTCCGTTCGCAACCAACCCGATGAACGGGGCCTGCGTCGCAGCTTCCTGAACGGCCAACAGATCCGCGTTGCCGTGCGCGGTGAGCGCGACGACGCGGAAACGATCGGCATGGCGCGCAAGAACACGAAGCGCGGTCGTACCGATCGAGCCTGTCGAGCCGAGGATGGCGACGCCTTTCATGGATGCGCGGCTGGCGCCAGCATGACGCCTAACAAGAGATAGGCGAGGGGGAGCGCGAATAACAGTGAATCGAGGCGATCGAGAGCTCCGCCATGACCGGGAAGGAAGCGCCCGCTGTCCTTGACGCCGGCTTCACGCTTGAGCAAAGACTCGACAAGGTCGCCGACCTGCCCTGCCGCGCTGATGGCGAGCGCCAGTAGCACGGCACGCGTCCATCCGAGCGTCAGCTGCGCGAAGGGTCGTAGAACCCACATGTCGTACGCGACAGCAGTCAGTGCCGCGACGACGAGCGCACCGACAAGGCCGGCCCGCGTTTTCCCAGGACTCACGGACGGCATCAGCTTCGTCCGACCTAACGTCTTTCCAACCGCGTATGCACCGATATCCGACATCCATGTCAGTACGACGGGGAGGCCGACTAGTGCCGCGCCGGACGCCGCCGTGACGGTCCATTGATGATGCCGCAGCAAATAGCCGAACGAGAGCAAGCCACCTGTATACAGCACGCCGAGTGTCGTGATGGCCATGCACTCGAGCGGTTTCTCGTCAACCCCGCGCGAGAAAAGCACGGCGCCCAACAAGGCGACGAAAACGACAGCGGCGAGCGTGACCGGGTTTCTGAACCAACCGAGCCTGTAGGCGTGGACGGCGAGAGGCAGCATGGCAGCGAGCGGAACGCCGATCGCGTTCAGCGGGCGCACGCCGCGTTGTGCGGCGAGCGCGTAGAGCTCACGCGCCGCGACGGCACCTAACGCGGCGAGCAACACGGCCAGCGCAGAACCGCCGGCGTAGACGAGCGCGACAGCGAGCGGTATCGCGACGACCGCTGAAACGATGCGGGCGCGCAGCTCGCTCATTGACTTTTGTCTGCCGGGGTCGAGGTCAGCCCGACGAGCCTGGATCAGACCTCCATGATCTCGGCTTCTTTGGCCTTGAGGAGATCGTCAATCTTGTGGATGTAATCGTCGTGCAGCTTCTGCAGATCCTTTTCAGCGTGCTTGACGTCGTCCTCGCTCTCGTCCTTGATCTTTTTGAGCACGTCGCGCGAATGCGTGCGGGCGTGCCTAACGGCGATGCGCCCTTCTTCGGCCAGCTTGTGCACGACCTTCACCAGCTCCTTGCGTCGCTGCTCGTTCATCGCGGGGAGCGGGACCCGAATGACGGCGCTCTGTGTCGAGGGCTCGAGCCCGAGATCCGCTTCGCGAATCGCCTTCTCGATGACCTTGATCTGGCCCTTGTCGTACGGCGTCACCAGCAGCAGTCGCGGCTCCGGTGCGGAGATATTCGCGACCTGGTTGAGGTTCATCTGCTGACCGTACATCTCGACACGAACTGTGTCGAGCATGTTCGTCGTCGCTTTTCCCGAGCGAATCGACGCGAATTCGTGTTTGGTGCTGGCGAGCGCCTTGTCCATTTCTGCGCGCGCGTCGTTCAGCATGCGTTTGATGTCGCTCATGTCACGATGGTTCCAACGCGCTCCCCGCGAACCGCGCGCTCAACGGCGCCGTGTTCGTGGATGTTGAGCACGATGAGTGGTAGGCGGTTTTCCTTGCAGAGCGTGACCGCGGTCTGATCCATCACACCAAGCTCTTCGAGCATGACATCGCGATAACTGATCGTCTCGTACCGTTTCGCGTTAGGGTCTTTCTTGGGATCGGCCGAATAAACGCCGTCGACACTCGTCGCCTTGATCATCACGTCGGCCTTGATCTGGATCGCGCGTAAGGCAGCCGCCGTGTCGGTGGAAAAGTAGGGATTGCCCGTTCCCGCGGCAAAGATCAGCAAGCGACCCTTCTCGAGGTGACGCAGCGCGCGGCGCCGGATGTATGGCTCGGCGAGTTCTTCCATGCGGATCGCCGTGAGCACGCGCGTATCGACGTTCTTCTTTTCGAGCACGTCTTGTAGCGCCAGGGCGTTGATGACTGTGCCGAGCATGCCCATGTAGTCGGCCGTGACCCGGTCCATTCCCATGGTGGCCAGCTGACTGCCGCGGACGATGTTGCCACCTCCGATCACCAATCCAACTTCGCAGCCGAGTCTTACGACCTCCGCCACTTCGTCGGCGAACTGACCGACCTTGTCGAAGTCGAAGCCGAAGGCTCGATCACCCGCCAGAGCCTCACCAGACAGCTTGAGGAGAATCCGGCGATAGGCGAACGAGCCTTCAGCGTCTGTCATGCGCGACTATTCCTCGCCCATTTGGAAACGGACGAAACGGCGAACCGTTAGGTTCGCGCCGCACGCTTTGCCCTGCTCATCGACAAGGCTCTGGATGGTGCGACTGTCGTCGCGCACCCAAGGCTGCTCGACGAGCGCCACCTCACCATAAAACTTGCCGATGCGACCCTCGACCATCTTTTGCACGATATTCTCGGGTTTGCCGCTGGCCTTCGATTGCTCCTCGAAGATACGGCGCTCGCGCGCGACAAGGTCAGGACTGACCCCCTCGCGCGTGACGGCGACGGCGACGACAGGGACGCCGGCGGCGACGTGCTCGGCGATACTTTTGGCGAGACTCGCCGCTGCCTCGCTGGACGAGCCGCCGATCTCGACGAGCGCGGCGACTTTGGCGTTATGATGCACGTAGCTGCCTAACGCACCTTGCGTAGTGAATCGCGCGTAGCGCCGGAGCACGACGTTCTCTCCGGTCGTCCCGGAGATCGTCTTCACATCGTCCGCGACGCTCTGCGCGAACCCGTCCTTCGACGGATCACGCACGACGTCGTCGAGCGCGTTATACGCGAGCAGACGCTGCGCGAGCGAGTCGGCCGCCGCAGCGAAATTCTCGTTGCGGGAGACGAAGTCCGTTTCGCTATTGAGCTCGAGGATCACGCCTGTTTTCCGGTCCGGCGAGAACAGGCTGACGATGCGTCCCTCGGACGCGGTCCGTCCAGAGCGCTTGTCGGCTTTGGCGATGCCTTTCTTGCGCAGGATCTCGACAGCCTGATCCAGGTCTCCGGTCGCCTCCTCGAGGGCCCTTTTGCAGTCCGTGATGCCGGCGCCCGTGCGCGCGCGGATTTCCTGTATGTCCTTCGCTGTAATTGTCATCATGGGAACTTCCCAACGGTTAGCGTGAGAACGCCGCCGGAATACCGGCGGCGGTGTACGTCCAGATTGTGCACTGCGGCTGCCTAACGCCTATTCGGCTTCGTCCGCTACAGCTTCGCCCACATCGCCTGCCTCGCCGGTGCCGCTCTTGATTCGCGCGGCGAGCGCCTCTGGCTTGGCGCGGCGCCGACGCGGGCGCCGACGGCGGCGGCGTTCGTCTTCACCCGCTGCCGCGGGCTCGAGGCCGCGATCGGAGCTGTACGTGCTCTCCTCCGCTTCCTCTTCGACGACGCGCACCGGAGCCTCGCGCCGAGCTTCGACGACGGAGTCCGCGATGAAGTGCGTGATGAGATCGACCGAGCGGATCGCATCGTCGTTACCAGCGATGGGCACCGCGAGCAGATCCGGGTCCGCGTTGGTATCCGCGATTGCCACGATCGGGATGCCTAGTTTGTTGGCTTCCTCGACCGCGATGCGCTCCTTCTTGGCATCGACCACGAACAGCAGACCCGGCAACCGCGCCATGCCTTTGATGCCCGACAAGTTCTTAGCGAGCTTGTCGCGTTGCCGCGTCATGAGCAGCTGTTCTTTCTTCGTATAGTTCTCGAACTCGCCGCCGGCTTCGCTGCCTGCCTCGAGGTCCTTGAGGCGGCGGATCTGCTTCTTCACGGTTTGGAAATTCGTCAGCAGACCGCCTAACCAGCGCTCGGTGACGTAGTGTGAGCCGCTGCGCTCCGCCTCGCCTAGCACGATGGCAGCGAGCTGCCGCTTGGTGCAGACGAAAAGGATGTTGTCGCCACGCATGATGACTTCGCGCACGAGCTTGGCCGCCAGCTCCAGCTGGCGCATCGTCTTGTTGAGATCGATGATGTGAATCCCGTTGCGCTCCGCGAAGATGAAGCGGCGCATCTTGGGATTCCAACGCCGCGTCTGGTGTCCGAAGTGGACGCCGGCGGCGAGAAGTTGCTCCAGATTCAATTGCTGCATTGCTTAACTGACTCCTTTGGGTTGTTCGTCCGCCTCCGTCATCGCGAGCGCCGATCGACCGTTAGGCCGACACCCAGCGCTAGCTCGAGAGGCGTGCGGGATGAAAAGAACGTTGGGGCGAAGGTCGAAGGTCTAACGCAGAGCCGCGGTCGATTAGGCCGTCGACCTTAGAACTTAGACCTTGAGCCTCTCTATCTCTTCGAGAACTGGAATCGCTTCCTGGCTCCCGGTCTTCCCGGCTTCTTGCGCTCGACGCGGCGTGCGTCGCGCGTGAGAAGGCCGAGCTCTCGCAACTTCCGTTTGTACGCTTCATCCACGTTGACCAACGCGCGAGCGACGGCGAGACGCAGCGCGCCTGCCTGCCCCGCCTGGCCACCGCCAGTCAGCGTGGCTTTGACATCGTAGCGGCCGAGCGTGTCGGTCGCCGTAAATGCCTGCTGAATCGCGGAGACCAGCGTAGGGCGCGGGAAATAGTCGCCTAACGTGCGACCATTCACGTCCCACTTGCCGGATCCCGGCTTGAGATAGACGCGGCACACGGCTTCCTTGCGCCGACCGATCGAATGTATGACTCCGTTCATGCCGTTACTTCTTTCCAAAGGTGAGTACCGTCGGCTGCTGCGCCGCATGCGGATGCGTCGCTGTCGCATAGACACGCAGCTTGCGCCGGAGGCGCTGCCGACCTAACGAGGATTTCGGCAGCATCCCGTGAATCGCGCGCTCGACCACACGTTCCGGGTGCTTGGCGAGCACGGCGCCGACAGGCGTGAACTTCTCGTGGCCCATGTAGCCGCTATGCCGAAAGTATTCTTTCTGCTCCGCCTTACGTCCCGTCAGCTTGATCTTGCCTGCATTGATCACGATGACGTTGTCGCCCGTGTCCATGTGCGGCGTAAACACAGGCTTGTGCTTGCCGCGCAGAATCTTGGCGACTTCGGACGCCAAACGGCCGAGCACCTGACCTTCGGCGTCGACGAGATACCACTTTTGAGAGATGTCTTGCAGGTTTGCTGTGTACGTCTTCATGGTCCACTAAGCAGTGCTGCGCGGTCCACCGGGACAGCGCGTAGGGCGTAAAGTCCGGAATTTGAAAGACTCGTAAGCTACGCAACGACTTAGCGCGAGTCAACGCGACCTCAAGCGGGGTCAGACTCCACACCGGGGTCAGACTCCATTCAGCAAGAATGCGACGTCTGCCGCAGTCACGTGCGCTGCTAGTACGTCGCATCCTT
>DASYRX010000122.1:0-16948 GCA_036003845.1 Gemmatimonadaceae bacterium
GCAGAACTCGTCGCATGCGCTGGGCCAATTGCGCTTTTTCTTTTGTAAAAGAAGAACCAAAGACTTCGGACGTGGCTGGCCAAGGCTTATGAAAATGTTTTGGCAGCGACGAACCGAATTCGGTTCCATCCGGCATATCCGTTTGATCCGAACAGGTTTTGCCGTTGACGTTATTGAAAGAGGTTTTCACGGAATTTGAGGAGACCCACCGACACTCCTCTGTCATTACAGACCCGAAATTCCCGGATGACCGTGCTCCTTTAGCCTTGCTGCCCTTGCCACAGCTGGCTCGAGCGAAACCCTTGCGCGAACGACGCGCCCCCTAGAAACTCTAGGAAGCGGTTTCCGCACAGGAGTCGCGACCAACCGTCGGCCTGCCGAGGAGATCATGGCGCCCAATTCGTTGGACTTGCTACGCGGAACGCTCGATTTGCTCATCATGCGCGCGCTGAGCGTGCAGGAGACGCATGGCTACGGAGTTGCCCGCTGGATCGAACGGGCGACGGGCGACGCGCTGCAGATCGAGGAAGGGTCGCTGTATCCGGCGCTGTACCGTCTGGAGCGGCGCGGCTGGATCGGCTCGGAGTGGGGCTTCTCGGAGAACAATCGCCGCGCGCGCTTCTATCACCTGACGCGAAAGGGGAAGGAGCAACTGGCGACCGAGACCGATACCTTTGCGCGTTTCGCGCGCGCCGTCTTTCTCGCGTTAGGCATCCGGCCGGTGACGGCATAGAGGGCAACATGCGCAACGACAAAGATCATCCCAAAGATCGCGGATGGTTCAAACCCAATCCGAAAGCCAACGTAAACGATGAGCTGGGCTTCCACATCGAGCGCTTGACGAACGATCTCATCTCACGCGGGCTTCCGCCCGAGCGGGCTCGCGCCGAAGCGATGCGCAAGTTCGGAGACTTGGAAGGAGTGCGCGCCGAGTGTGTGCAGCTGGAGACGGCTCGCGAGAGGCGACGATCGCGCGCGCAGTGGGTTCACGACTTTGTGGCGGATGTACGCTATGGCGTTCGTAGTCTCGTCAGGCAGCCGCTGTTCACGATCGCCGCCTCTATCACTCTTGGACTCGGAATTGGAGCCAACGCAGCAATCTTCTCGGCGGTGGATGCGCTCTTTCTGCGGCCGCTTCCCGTACAGAACCCCAACGAGTTGTACGTCATCGCCGCGAAGACAAGAGACTTCGAATTCGCCACGAACACAACGTACCCAAACTTCGAGGCGATCCGTGCACGGCGCGACGTCTTCAGCGACGTCATCGCTTTCCAGGGAATGAAATTCGGCATGCGCGTCGGCAATGGAGACGCCGAGCCACTGTTCGCCGGGACCGTGAGCTCCAATTACTTCGACGCGTTAGGTGTGCGCGCTGTCATCGGGCGAACGTTCAGTGAACGCGACGGCGAGCAGCGACTGCCGCTAATCGTTGTCAGTGAGCGCCTGTGGGAACGCAAATTCCAGCGCGATCCGAACGCGATTGGATCTGCAGTAATTCTCAACGGCATCCCGTATACGCTCGCCGGCGTCGTCCCACGCTCCTTCACCGGAACGTTGCAGTTTGTGGAACTCGACGCGTATGTGCCTGTGACGACGTGGGCGACGCACGAGACCGCATACGCCGGACTGCTCGAGAGCCACTCGAACCGCTACTTCCGTTTGATCGCGCGAGTGAAGCGGGGTGCTCCGGATGCTGTCGTTCAGTCCGTGCTCGCGCAGGTTGCTGCTGAGCGTGAGCGCCTGCGGCCGGAGGACAATGCCGGTCTGCAGTTCGTCTCCGCACCCGAGCTGCGGTCGCGGCCAGACATCGGGCTGGCGAGCCGGACGCCAATGGTTATGGGCGTATTTGTTGCCCTCGTCGGATTGCTCCTTCTCGTCGCGTGCGCGAACGTGGCGAATCTCCTGCTGGTGCGCGCGACGCGGCGTCAGTCCGACATCGCACTACGCCGCGCGTTAGGTGCAAGCGGCGGCCGCATCATGCGCCAGCTCGTGACGGAAAGCGTTGTGCTGGCGTTGTTCGGCCTAGTGCTTGGCGCACTCGTAGGGCGAGCTGGCACCGCTTGGGTGAACGGTCTGCGTTTCTCGATCGACGCGCCGGTCGCGTTCGGCTTGCAAATGAACTGGCGCGTCTTCGGTTTGGCTGCGCTGGTGGCTGGATTGGCAGGAATCATCGCAGGGCTTGCACCGGCTGTTTTCGGTGCGCGCTTGGGATTGATCGGCTCACTCGGGGAATCGGGGCGTGGCGGCAGCAGCTCTCACGTTAGGCGCCGTGTCCGCCAGGTGCTTGTCGTCGCGCAGGTCGCCGGCTCCATCGTCCTGCTCGTCTTCGCTGGCCTGTTCACGCGCAGTGTTCGCGAAGCGTTGTCGAGCGATCTCGGTTTCCGGACGAACGGATTGGTGCTCATGGATGTCGACGTTGCGTTGCAGCGCTATGACTCGACACGAGGCAAGGCTTTCTTTGCGCAGTTGCGCGAGAGAGCTGGCGCGCTGCCGGGAGTTCGTCGCGCCGTAATGGCGACGTCCGTTCCGTTTGGCGGCAACGTCCTTTCGGCGCCAGTCGTGCTCGAGCATCCGACCGCCGCACTTCCGGAGGGCTCGATGGACGCATGGCGCAACGTTGTCAGCGATGGATACTTCTCCACGCTTGGCATTCGTCTAGTGCGTGGCCGCGAGTTCACCGCGCAGGACGACTCGGCAGCGCCGCCGGTTGTGGTCGTCAATGAGGCCTTTGCCAAGCGCGTGTGGCCTAACGAAGAGGCAGTTGGCAAGCGCCTGCGCACCGCACGTGGTCGCCCGCTGGCGGAAGTCGTCGGCGTCGTTGGCAACAACAAGTTCCTGTTCGTGAACGAAGAGCCGATGTCGTTTGTGTACGAGCCGTTTACTCAGCGGTATCAGGGGGGTCGTGTGCTTCAACTCGCGACGGACGCGCCGGCACAATCGATCGCGGGCCCGTTGCGGCAGATCGTGCGCGAGCTGGATGCCGGCATGCTCGTGTCGCCCGTTCGCACAATCGAATCGCACTTGCGCAATGGGAATGCGTTTTTCTTTACCCGACTCGCCGCGACCCTCGCCGGCGCGCTCGGCATCATCGGTTTGGTTCAGGCACTCGTCGGCTTGTATGGTGTGCTCGCATTTGCCGTCAGTGTGCGTACGCGCGAGCTCGGAATGCGTATGGCGTTAGGCGCTTCACGAGGTACCGTGCTGCGCTCGGTGCTCGCTGAGGGCGGGGTGCTCGTTGCCGTTGGTATCGCCATCGGCATAGCCTTCGCGTTTGCTGGAACGCGCGCCGTGCGCGCCGTGCTGATCGGTGTGGGGCCAACCGACCTTGTCACGTATGCAGGGGCGTCTCTTCTGCTCGGGCTCTGCGCCGTGTTTGCCTGCTACATCCCCGCGCGACGGGCAGCGCGCCTGGAGCCTGTCTCGGCGCTGCGTTACGACGGGTGAAACGTTAGGCTAGAGCGTGCATTTAACCGCGGATCTTCGCGGGTTGGCGCTGAAATAACTCACAAATGGTTTTACCGCGTGAACCAGGGCCAATCCGCGGCAAACTGTTGCTGGTGCGTCGCGTTACCCCGAAGCGCGATCCCCTCGGCGAACACTGAACAACAGGGAGTCCGGCCGGGAGTAGTGGCCGCTGACATCGAGTGTCATCTGCTCGCGCCTAACGTCATCGAGGTCGATATCGGCCACGAGAAGTGCCGGCTCCTCGAATACAGGACCGGCGATGTAAGAGCCGTTTGGGGCGATGATCGCGCTGCCGCCGCGCATCACCCATGTATCGTCGCTCGCAGCCTTCGCCGAATGCCGCTCGAGCTCCGGCGGCAACGCGCTCGCTCGCATGACCGTTCCCGCCGCAAGCACGAAGCAGCGCCCTTCGAACGCGTAGTGCCGGCTCGCGATCTGATGCATCTCGTGCACCGTCGGCCAAACAGCGACGTGAATCGCTTCGCCGCTCTCGTGCAGTGCCTGACGCGCGAGCGGCATCCAGTGCTCCCAACATACCAACCCACCAATACGACCGCGTGGAGTATCCACCGCCCGCAGGCCGGAAGCGTCGCCGAGTCCCCAAACCATGCGCTCGGTGTAAGTGGGCACGAGCTTGCGATGGTGATTCGCGAGGCGGCCGTCAGGCGTGAATGTGAGCAGTGAGTTGTACAGCGTACCGTTCCCGGGTCCCTCGTCCACCCGCTCGGAAATGCCAACTACAATCGTTAGGCCAAATTCCTGGGCGAGCGCGGCGAGTTTTGTCGTCTCTGTGCCGCCGACGACAATGCTATTGGCGGCGTAGCGGGCGTAGACGTCCTTTGTCGGCGCGTGGTCCCACAGCGCGACGTCGCGCGTCACGTCGAGCCAGATGGGATACCCAGGCAGCCATGTCTCCGGAAAAACGAGCAGCCTCGCGTCGCGCGCAGCCGCTCTGCGCGCGTACTCTACGCAAGTGGCGAGAGCCTCACCGACGTCCGGCGCAGCTTCCGGTTGCGCGACCGCCACGGTCATGCGGCTCACGATGGATACCTAACGCGCAGGCATGCTCGGCACCTGGCCGCGAATCTCCCCCATCGCCTTGCGCAGTTCGCTGAGCTCGGCGCGATGCGTCGCGGTCGGTGGATACAGCGAGCCTTGCTGCGCTCCTTCGCCGTTGAAGCTTCCAGCCAAACCATTGAGCCGCGAGACGATCGAGCGGTTCCCCACCTGCAGGCGGCGCTGCACGGCGCTCAGTCGATTCATCTCGACGCTGTCAGCGGCCGCGTCCGACTGCCGCCGGCGCGCCGCTATCGCGTTCAGCATCGTCGCAGCGTCGCGTTGCAGCTCGCGTACTTCGAGGAGGAACGTTTCGCGCTCGCGATGCTGGACGAGCGTGATCGGCAACATAGGGTCGCCTTTCACGCGGACTGGCTGCGACACTTTAGTGCCGCCCGCCTCGATCGTGACTGTGTACGTGCCTGGCGAGACGAATGGGCCGCGGTCGTCCGTCACGTGCGGCGGCATGGGAAGACTCATGCGTCGCGCGAGCGTGGTGTCTGGCTGGAACGGTGGCGGGTCGTGTCGCAAATCCCACACTGCGCGCTGAATGACGCCCGCCTCACCAGGCACGCTGAAGCTGCGCACCACTTTCCCGTTAGGCGCGCTCACCGTAAGCTTCGCGTCTGTCGCAGACTGGCTCAAGTGGTAATGAATGATGGCGCCATCTGGAGGATTCTCCCCCGCGTAGGCGCCCTGCGCCCTGTTGGAGTAGTCTTCCCAGAACTGGACGATGGTCGCATCGCGAATTGGGAACATGAACGCCGGTGCTGAAGCGACCCGCGGAGACCAGTCGGCGATCGGTCGCGCGTCGTCCAGGATCCAGATGCTGCGTCCGTGTGTGCCGATGACGAGATCCTTCGTCGTCGGATGGATCAGCACATCATCGTAGCGTGTCGTCGGCAGATTCGCTGCGAGCTTGCGCCAGGTGGCCGCGCTGTCGCTGCTCACGTAGAGCCCGAACTCCGTTCCCGCAAATAGCACGTGCGCCTTGCCGTTCCATTCGTGCAGTGTGCGCAGCGGGTTTCCGTTAGGCAGTCCGTTTACGACCGGCGTCCACGTCTTACCGAAATCGACGCTGCGATAGAGATATGGCGTGAAGTTTCCCTTGCGGTGTCCGTCGAAGGCAACGTACGCCGTTCCGCGCGCCGCACTCGACGCCACGACTCTGGCAACGAACGTGCCGTTCGGGACACCGGAGAAGTTCGCCGTGACGTTGGTCCACGTGAGACCGCCGTCGCGCGTGACCTGAACGTTTCCGTCGTCGGTGCCGACCCACAGCACGCGCGGGTCGACCGGCGACTCGGAGATCGTTGTGATCTCACCGAACGACTCCTCGCCGTCGTTGCGAGCGAGCGCAATGTTGCGGCCGAGTACGCCCATCAGTGGGAGCGTGTCGCGATCGATCTGCCGCGTTAGGTCCGCTGTGCGCGACCAGGTATATCCACGGTCTTTCGAGATGAAGAGGCGATTCCCTCCCAGATATATGGTGCCCGCGGTGTGCTGGGAGGCGACGATCGGTGCCGTCCAGTCGAAGCGATACGGGCGCTCGCCAGCCGGCGGATTCGGTGCGACGTCGAGCCTGTCGCCCGTCTGCACGTCGACGCGCTGCATGTTCGCGTTCTGGGAGCTGCTGTAGACGAAACGCGGATTGAACGGATCCCACTGCTGATACATGCCGTCGCCGAAGCCAATCTGCTTCCAGTCCTCGTTGATTATGCCTAACCAATGCCGCGTGGCACTCGGCCCCATCCATGAGTGATTGTCCTGCATCCCCCCGTAGACCCAGTACGGTTCCCGCTTGTCCACAGCAATCGCGTAGAACTGGCCGATAGCAAAGTTGTTGAGCCGGTTCCACGTCTCGCCCATATCCCACGACTCGTGCAGACCGCCGTCCCCGCCTAACAGCACGTGCCGACCGTCGCGCGGATCGATCCAGAGCGCGTGGTGATCGGTTTTGAGCCCAACGTCGTAGACCGGCGAGGCTGGCAGGTTGCGGAAGGTTCGACCAGCGTCTTCGCTGCGGAAGTTCGTGGTGCCTAACACCCAGACGCGACGATCGTTGGACGGATCGAGATAGATCGAGCTGTAATACATGGGCCGCGGGTTCACACTGCTCATCTTGCGCCATGTTTCACCGCCGTCTTCCGTGCGGTAAGTGCCGCCTTCGCGCGGGTGCTCGATCGTTGCGTTGAGAATGCGGCCGTTGCCGCGCGCGATGGCCAAACCGATGCGTCCCTTGTCGCCGGCCGGAATGCCGCTTGTGAGCATGCGCCAGGTCGCACCGCCGTCGCCTGTCTTGTAGATCGCACTCCCTGGTCCGCCGCCGTTCATCCCCCATGGGCTGCGTAGCCGCTGATACGTGGCGGCGTAGAGCGTATTCGGATCGTTAGGGTCCATCACCATATCGACGGCGCCGGTGAGCGTGTCGACGAAGAGGACTTTCTGCCACGAACGGCCGGCGTCGGTCGTCTTGAAGACACCGCGGTCGGCGCTCGGTTTCCAGAGATTACCTAACGCCGCCACATAGGCGACATTCGGATCGGTCGGGTGCAGCGTGACGCGGCCAATGTGACGCGTCTCCTCGAGGCCGACGTGTGTCCACGTCGCGCCGGCGTCGCTGGAGCGATACACACCGTTTCCCCATGACGTGCTTTGTCTGTTGTTCTGCTCGCCGGTCCCTGCCCAGACGATCTTGTTATCGCCGATGAAAATGGCGATGTCGCCAAAGGTGCTGACTGGTTGATTGTCGAAGATCGGTGTCCACGTTGTGCCTTTGTTCGTCGACTTCCAGATCCCGCCGCTCGCGGCACCGATGTAGATCGTGCTCGGGTCCCCTGAGGGCACCTCTATGTCATGGATGCGGCCACCTAACGCCGCGGGTCCGATCGAGCGGAATTTGAGTTTGTCGAACGGTGTCTGTGCGGAGGTTGTGCTTGCGGCCAAGAGTGCCGCAGCAGCGATCAGGGGAGTTGCGCGAGACAGTGGCATAAGGCGGTCGCATGCCGATGAAGCCGAAGCGATCGATTTGCATCGTGTCGCGGCGTCCGTCAAGAAAAAAACGTCACCGCGGACGAACGCGGACAACAGCCTTCACCGCAGAGGACACAGGGCCCACCGCCCGGCCGCATGAGGACGCGGAGAACTCCCAAAGCTTGATGAAATGCTCTCGAGTTCGAGACCATCACCGCCGCGCGCAGTTAACAAGAGTTGCAGTCCGCTGCGTCCTCTGGCGGGGAACGGGGCGGTCGCTGCGACCTCCGTGGTAAAAGCTTTTGAGATTGTCCGCGTTCGTCCGCGGTGAAAGGTTTTGATTTATTCGTATCGCAAAGCCTTCATGGGATCGACGCGTGAGGCGCGCAGAGCTGGAACGTACCCCGCCCCAAGCGCCACGGCAGTGAGAAGCACAGCAGCGATCGAGAGGACGACCGGATCCCAGCCTTCGAGCCCGAAGAGAAGGCTGCGTGCCGCACGGGCGAGCCCGATCGCCGCGGCGAGGCCGATCGCGCCACCAATCAGCGTCACAACGCCAACCTGACGCAGGATCATCCCGCGCACTTTGCCGGCGTGGGCGCCTAACGCCATTCGCACACCGATCTCGCGCGTGCGCTGCGCCACGGTGTAGGCCAGCACCCCGTATAATCCAATCGCAGCCAGCAGCGTCGCGATCAACGCGAAGGATGACGACAGCGTGCCGATCATGCGATCGATGAAGACATTCTCCTTCACCTGCTCCGGCATCGTGCGCAATTCTTCCACGGGAAGGTTCGGATCGAGCCGTGCGACGAGCACCGGGATCGATCGCAGCAGCTCGGCTGTACTGAGCGATGTTCGCGCGTAGAACGTCATGTACCCAACGGCAACATCTTGACGGTGCGGCGTAAAGAAGAGCGGCGGGACTTCGTCCTTCACCTCGCTGTACTTCGCGTTGCGCACCAGCCCGACGATCTCTGTTTCCAATCCCTGGTTGCGACTCCCGCGCGTGGACATCCGCTTGCCGACTGCTTGCGTGCCCAGGTTGAACTTTTTGGCGAACGCCTCGTTTACGATGGCGACCTGTGGCCGACCGGGCCCGTCCGCTGGCGTAAACTCGCGCCCTGCCATCAACGGAACACCTAACGCGCGGAAGTAACCCGGCCCGATTTCGTTGAATCGCGCGTTGGCATCGATGTCGGGGCCACCTTTGAACCCCTCCACCGCTACGTCCGTCCCCCAATTGTTGCCCGACAATATGCCGACCATCGAAGACGTCACCGCTGTGACACCAGGCAGCGCAGCCAGTTCTTCCTCCATGCGCGCAAAGAGCTGCGCGCTGCGTGTGGAGTCGTATCCGTTGAGCTCAGGTCCGATTGTGAACGTCACCAGGTTGCCGATGTCGAGCCCCAAGTCCACTCGACTCACGTTGCGCAGACTCTTTACAAAGAGGCCAGCGGACGTCAGCAGCATCATCGCAAGCGCGATTTGCGCCGTCACGAGCGACGTGCGGAAGCGCGCCGCGGCTCGTGCGCCGGACGGCTGCCCGGAGCCGGCGCGAATGGACGTCAACAGATCACGCCGCGTGCTATGGAGAGCGGGGTACAGCCCGAAGAGCACGCCGGTGCCTAACGAGAGAACCATGGCGAACAGCACGATCGGCCAGCTCAATCCCAGATCGATGACTTGATTCGCGTCGCCCGGCAGAATCTGGGCCAGCAGCGACAGCGTCCACGTCGCGAAGAGCAGGCTTACTGCGCCGGCAACCAAGGCCAGAACGCATGACTCAGTGAGTAATTGAGCCAGCACATGGCGTCGTTGTGCGCCGAGCGAAAGCCGAACAGCCATCTCGGTCGCACGACCGGCGCCTCGTGCGAGAAGAAGGTTGGCGATATTGGCACAGGCGATGAGCAGCACTATCCCTGTTACGGCGAACAGCATCGCCAGTGGCGTCTTGGCTACGTCGTGCATGCTGGATTGGCCGCGCCGACCTTCCGTCAGTGTGACTTCCTTTGCCTTGAACAGAGCCATCGTCTGATCGCTCATCCCCTGTTGCAGCGGAGCTTCTACGTCCCTTACGATCGGCTGATAGACGAGGTTGATGGCCCTCTGCGCCTGCTCGATCGTGACGTTAGGCTTGAGCCGCCCGAACACATAAATCCAGTAGCTGGCGCGATTGTCCATCGCCCCCGTCCGCGGCACCAATGTTTTGTGCATGCTGATGGGAACGAACACGTCGGCCGTGGTTCCGACTGTCGTGCCGTTGAAGCCGCGCGGCGCAACACCGACAACTGTGAACGACTGTCCGTTGATCACGACCTGCTCGTTGAGTACCGATCGATCGAGGCCCAGACGAGTCTCCCAATACCGATAGCTCAACACAGCGACGAAATGCGCACCGATCGTCTGATCGTCGGCCGGGGTCAAGAGCCTGCCTAACGCAGCTGTGAGGCCGAGTACCGGGAAGTAGGATCCGGATACCTCCATCGCTTCGCCGCCCCGAGTCTCTTTGCGCACGGCGAGGCTGATGCCGATGGAACGGTGCCCGGCGAGCCCAGTGAACGCTGTCTGCGCCTTCTCCAGGTCGCGGAACATCGGATAGCTGAAGACTTCCTCACAGCTTCCAGCCTGTCCGCACGACTGAGAGCCGGGCTTCGGGCCCGGCGCCGCGAGGTTGACGAGCTTCCCGGGTTCAAGGGCCGGGACCGAGCGCAGCAATAGCTGCTCGAAGAGGGAGAAGATCGCCGCGTTCGCGCCGATGCCGAGTGCCAGTGAAAGGACAGCGACGGCCGTGACAAATGGCGACTTGGCGAGCGTGCGAAAGGCGAGCTTGATATTGCGCATGTCAGTGAAGGAGGGCGTGGAGCGACCGACCCACGGGGGATCCGGTCTGTACGGATGATTCCGCGAGGACTGTTTCAGCCTTGCGACATATCTACACGCTTCTTTCGTTTGCTCGAGCCACGCGAAACGACGGTCTTACACGAGCCGAATCCAAACAACCGTGATCGCTGATTCTGCCGCCTCCGTGCTATCCCCGCTCGCTATCGCGCAAGCGTCAACTGATGCCCCCGCAAATCATTGGACCGCGTGGGTGGCGCTGGTGTTCTTTGCGCTGAGTTATGTCCTCGTCATGTACGAGGACAAGACACATCTGAGAAAGTCCGTCCCAATGATCGTCGCGGCAGGCGTTGTTTGGATCCTCGCGGCGATTTCGCCCCTCGATAGCGCCGTCGTAGAGGAGAAGCTGCGTGAGAGCGTCCTCGAGTACGCTGAGTTGTTTCTCTTCATCCTTGCGGCTGTCAGCTACGTCCACACGCTCGAAGAGCGGCAGGTTTTCGACGTATTGCGGGCGTGGCTGATCAAGCGTGGCCTAACGTTTCGTGGTGTCTTCTGGGCGACCGGTGCCCTCGCGTTCTGCATTTCGCCGCTCGCTGACAATCTCACCACTGCACTTGTGATGGGCGCCGTCGCAATCTCGGTGGGCGCGAAGACGCCGCGTTTCGTCGTCCCCGCCTGTATCAACATCGTCGTCGCCGCCAATGCTGGTGGTGCATTCAGCCCCTTCGGCGACATCACCACGCTGATGGTTTGGCAGCGTGGGCTCGTCGAATTCTCGGAGTTTTTCCGGCTCTTCATTCCGTCGCTCGCCAACTGGCTGTTGCCGGCTCTATTGATGGCCTTCTCTGTTCCGAAGGACCTGCCGGAAGCTGCTGCGGATTCACCGAAGCTGCTTGTTGGCGCGCGGACTGTGATGGCGCTTTTCCTGGCGACGATCGCGTTGACGGTTGTCCTGCACCAGGTTCTTCACCTTCCAGCGATGCTTGGCATGATGACAGGGTTCGGAGCCCTGCATCTGTACGGCTACTTTCTGCGCCGTTCGACGAGCGTTTCGAGTGTTGAAGACGACGAGCTCAGGCTAGTGCTCGATGACGCCACGCAAGCACCGCAACACGGCAGCTTCGACCTGTTCGAGCTTCTAAACCGGGTTTCGTGGGATACGCTGATGTTCTTCTACGGCGTAATGCTGTGCGTTGGGGCGTTGGATGCATTCGGCTTCCTCGATGCCGCTGTGCACGCCACGTATGGATCGTGGGGTCCGACTGCAGCGAACATCGCGCTTGGAGGAGCTTCGGCGGTGCTGGACAACATTCCGCTCATGGCAGGTGTGCTCGCGGCGCGGCCGGAAATGAACCACTCCCAGTGGCTGCTCGCGACGCTGACCGCTGGTGTCGGCGGATCGCTCCTGTCGGTTGGCAGCGCCGCTGGCGTCGCGCTCATGGGGCAGGCGCGTGGCATCTACACCTTCGGCGCCCATTTGAGGTGGCTATGGGCCATCGCGTTAGGCTACGTGATTAGCATCGGGTTGCACGTACTGCTCAACGGGCGCTGATCTTCGCTGGTCTGCCTCTACAGTTCTCGCACGGCGTCCATCGGATCGATGCGGACAGCGCGGCGGACGGGGAGGTACGTGGCGAGGAGCGCGGCGGCTGTAAGCAGCGCAACCGCCGCGACCAGAGTCGCTGCATCTGTCGTCGTTACGCCGAATAGTAGCGTCGCCAGGAATCGCGTGAGCATGAGCGCGCCGGCAACACCGAGAACGATGCCTAACGCGGCGAGCCGCGCGCCATACGTCAGAACAAGGCGCGTCACGCGCTCGGGCGTGGCGCCGAGCGCCATGCGGATCCCGATCTCGTGCTGCCGTTGCCGTACAGTGTACGAGAGGACGCCGTGGATGCCGATGACAGCGAGCACAACCGCCAGAACCGCGAAGAGACTCAGAAGCAGCATGACGAAACGGCGCTGCTGAATGGAGTCTGCCAGCGTTTGCTCCAGAGGCTCGACGCCGAAGACCGCGAGACCAGCGTCGACTTCGCGCACGACAGAGCGCAACGAATTTGCCGCCGCGCCGCGATCGGCGGAGTTGCTCATGCGCACGAGGATCGTTTCGGAGCCGTTTGCCGACGGCGCTTGCTGCAGCGGCACGTAGACGGCCGGCGGAGTCGCTGACGTTAGGCCGTGCATTTTCTCATCGGCGACGACGCCCAGAATCGTGCGTCGCGACCCCCAGAAGTTAATCTGCTGTCCGATCGGCTCGCCCTTGTCAAAGAAGGCCTTGGCCGCCGTTTCGTTGATGACTGCGACAGGCGCCGCCTGCGGCTCGACTTCACCGAACACCTGACCGCGACGCAGCGCCAGCCTAACGGTGTTGAAGTAACTGCCCGTGACGCGGCGAACCGTAATCTCCGGATAGTTGCGAGACTCCGCTTCGCGCCCGACAATCGAGAACGAATTGGTAAACCCGGCATCCAGCGGGTGATTGCCGGCAATGGCAACAGCCTCAACCCCAGGGAGAGCTTCGGCACGACGACGCAGCTCGGCGTTGAAGCGATGCATCTCCACGAAGTTCGGCCAGACCTGGAAGTTCACGGGGTAGCGACTGCGCGGCAGCTGGAACTCAGCCTTCACGACGTTCGTGGCGTCGAATCCCGTATCGATGCGCTGCACCGTCCAGAAACTCTTGAGCAGCAAGCCTGCACCGACCACAAGCACGAGAGCTAGCGCCACCTCGGCGACAACTAGCGCAGAGCGAACGAAAAGGCCGCTGCGGCCGGCTGTGGCGCCACGCGACTCTTCCGTCTTGAGCGCACCCTGAATATCGAGGTGCCGCGCCTGGATGACGGGCAGCATGCCGAAGGCGAGCCCGATAACGACTGAGAGCGCGATGGCGCCGCCTAACAAGCGCAGGTTGATGGCCGCTTCGCTCAGCCGCGGCACTTCAGCCGGCGCGAGCGAGACGAGAACGCGCAACCCTACGACTGCGAGCACTATGCCAAGCACCGCCGCGCCGAGCGTGAGCGCCACGTTCTCCACCGCGAACTGGCGCGCCAGCCGCTGTCGATGCGCGCCGAGCGCTGTACGCAGCGCTACTTCGCGCAGGCGAGCCGTTCCGCGTGCGAGGAGAAGGTTCGCGACATTTACGCACGCGATGAGCAGCACGAGACCGACAGCGCCTAACAAGAGCCACAGCCCCGGCCGCACGCGTTTGAACAACACGTCGTCTATGGACTCGATGAAGACTCCGCGGTCAGCGTTGGACTGGTACTGGCGCTCCAGATCGGTGGCGATGGCCGCCATGTCCTGTTGCGCTAGATCCAGCGTGCTGCCGGGCTTCAAGCGGCCGATGACAAGCAGTGGATGCGTGTCCCTCGGCAGAGTCTGTGCATTCCCCTGCAGTGGCGTCCACAGGTCGACGCGACTCGATCGGTCGCGATCGGCGAAGCCGCGACCGTACGCCGCTAGAGTGAGCACCTGCATCACGCCGTAGTCGGCTTCGTTAGGTAGCACGCCGATGATCGTGTACGGCCGATCGTCCAGGCGAATGGACTGGCCGAGCACATTGGGCGATCGGCGGAAGTCACGTTCCCAGAGTCTTTCGCTTATGAGCACGACCTTTGGGCCACCGACGCGATCCTCCTCGGCGGTGAACAAACGCCCCAGAATCGGCTGGATACCGACCGTTGCGCCGAATTCGTGCGTTGCGGCGAGGGCGGCGAGGCGCACGGGATCGCCGCTGTTAGGCGTCAGGTTGAGCTCGCCGCCGATGAAGCCTGCGAGCTGCGTGAAGTGGCGGCCGCGCTCTTTGAAGTCGAGATAGTCCGGATACGAAGCCGGCTCACGCGTCGTGCTGCTGGCGCGGTCCGTCTCCCAGACCATTGTTAGGCGCTCTGGCTCCACGAACGGCACAGCGCGCAGCAAGACGGCGTCGAGTACGCTGAAGATTGCAGTCGTCGCGCCGATTCCGAGTGCGAGTGTGAGCAGCGCCGCGGTTGTAAAGCCCGGGCTGCGCGCGAGCACGCGAATGCTGTAGCGGAGGTCCTGCCAAATGTCTGACATGATCGATCCCTTTCCCGCTGCCGGAGGAGGCGTCGGCGCCGGCCGCGGTGCCGAACGAGCCTGTCGCAGTTCCTGATGCATTGCGCCACCCGCTCGCAGTTCCTCGAGGGCTCGCACCCGCGCTGCCGCCGGTGAAAGTCCGCTTGCGAGCGCGTCCTCGTAGCGTTGCGCGATATGCTGCGCCAGCTCCTCGACGATCTCCTCGTCGCTCGCGGCGTCGTGCGTGACGCTGCCAAGCTCGCCGCGTACGACGGCGCGCCAATCGATGGGCGTCATGCCGGACGGATTCGCGCGACGCGAGTGAGGCCCTGGACGAACGCATGCCAGGTGTGGCGCTGCGCGGCGAGAGAGCGCTTACCAACACTCGTTAGGCGATAATACCGGCGACGGCGCTGGCCCGTCTTCTCGACCCAGCGTCCTTCGATGATGCGGCGCCCCTCGAGCCGATACAGAATGGGATAGAGCGACGCGGCGTGGATCGTGATCGCGCCGCGGGAACGTCGCTCGATCTGCTTTGCCATCTCGTAGCCGTGGCGTTCACGTTCTTCCAGCAGAGCGAGAATCAACAACTCGACACTCCCCTTTTTGACTTCGCGGCTGAGCGTATGTGTCGCCATATGTGGTGGCACCATATATGGCGATTAGAGTCCTCGCAATAGGAAAGGGTTTGAACGACGCGCGTCGCTATTGCTTCGCCGGCACCTGCCTCTGTAACAGCCGCGCGGCGCGCGCCAACGCCTCGCCATCTCCGACGAGCACCACGCGGTCGCCTTCCTGGATCACGAAGGAATCGTCTGGCGCGTAGTGCGCCTGTCCATCGCGCAGCACGGCAACCAGATGCGCCCCGCTCCGTTCGCGCAGCTGCAGCTCGCCGACTCGCGATCCAGTCGCCGGAGACCCGGCTCGCACGCCGATGTCGTCAAACTCCAGATGCGCGGTGAGTCGCGTGAGCGACGCCTGTGTGTGCGACGGTGCAGTGCCGACTTCTCGCAAAAAGCTGTACATGTCACGCCGCAACTCGCCCGCTCGGCGTCGGATCTCCGGACCGCTCAGCCCGTAGAGCTCGAGCACTCGCGTGAATAACTCGATGGATGTCTCGAACTCTTCCGGCACCACGCTGTTCGCGCCGAGTTGCCGCAGCTCCTCCACCTCCTTCACGTAGCGCGTGCGGGCGAGGATCTGCGCCGTCGGGTTTAGCCGCCTCGCGCTGGCGACACCCCGACGGGTTTCGCCTAACGAGCCGATCGCGAAAACGATCGCACGGGCCCGTTCCGCTCCCACTCGGAGCAAAACCTCGGCGCGCGTGCCGTCACCAAACACGACGTCCTCGCGCTCCAGGCGCGCACGGCGCACAACCTGGGCGTTCTCTTCTAGAACCACGTAGCGGATGTCGGCGCCGCGGAGTGCGCGAGAGAGATTGCGACCGTTGAGGCCGTAGCCGACGATGATGACGTGCTCTTGGTAGGCCGTCACGGCGCGCGCCTCGCGAGTCGACCACTCCATCGTCGGCGCAGCGCGGCGCGACAGAAACCACTCGGACGCAGCGTCCGCAGCACGCACGAGGAAGGGCGCCGCCAGCATGGTCAGCACCGAGCTTCCGAGGAATAGTTGATAGCGGTCTGCGTCGAGCAGCCCCAGCGTGAGCGCGCTGCCGGCGAGAACGAACGAGAACTCACCGATCTGCGCCAAGCCGAGTCCGCTCATCAAGCCAACGCGCGTCGAACGCCTAACGATTCGCACTGCGCTGTAGCCGCTCGCGAACTTGAGGACCAGAAGACCAAGCGTGACGCCAACGACAAGAAAGGGATGCCGCGCCACGTAACGCACGTCCAGCAGCATTCCGACGGAGGTGAAGAAGATCCCGGTGAAGGCGTCGCGGAACGGAAGCATGTCCGACAGCGCCTGCAGTCCGTACTCCGACTCGGCGATTATCAAACCAGCGATGAATGCGCCGAGCGCGAGCGAGAGCCCGAACGCGGAGGTGACGAACGCTGCGCCCAGCCCGATGCCGACGACGCTCAGGGTGAAGAGTTCCTGCACGCGAATCGACGCGACGCGCGCCAGCGCCCATGGCACGAGCCATCGCCCCGCGCCGATGAGCACGGTGACGACGACAACGCTCGTGACGACTCGCGTTAGGGTCGTGCCGGGTCCGGCGGTGTCACCCGCAAGCAGCGGCAATAACAGCATGAGCGGCACGACGCAGAGGTCTTGAAACAAAAGGATCGCAACAACGACTCTGCCGTGTGCCGCATCCAGCTCGCCGCGCTCTTGATAGAGCTTGAGAACGACGGCCGTGGAGGAGAGCGCGACGAGGACGCCCCATACGAGCGCGCGGCGTGGGCCTTCCCCGATAGTCATCGCTACGACGCCGGCGCCAGCCACGGTCAACGCCATCTGCAGTGCGCCGGCCATGAGCACGAGTCGTCCCAAACGAATCACGCGCGAGAGCGACAGCTCGAGACCGATTGAGAAGAGCAGAAGCACGACGCCGATTTCGGCGAGGATCGATACGTCGTCGACTTGGCGGACCAAGCCTAACGCCGACGGTCCCACC
>DASYRX010000123.1:0-19418 GCA_036003845.1 Gemmatimonadaceae bacterium
CCATGATGCTGTTCAGCCCATCGATGCGCGTTATGCGACCGCGCCCCTGCGCGCGCTTGAAGATGTTCACCGCGTTGTATCTACGAGTCGTATCCTGCGAGAACGTCCCCTTGAGCTCCGCCTCACCGTAGCCGACGAAGAGATCGACGTCGGATGTGTAGTTCATGAGATCGACGGTGTGCGCGCCGGGCGGCCGAGCGGCGATCTCGCCGAAGATCGCCTCCCCCTTCGGCGTGTAGAACCACTCCATGTGCGTCATCCCCGTAGAGAACTCCATGGCTTCGAGCACCTTGTGGCCTAACGCGATCCCCTGTTGCACGATCGGCGGGCTCAGATCGCGCAGCGTCATCGTCTGCGGTGAAATCCATTCCGTGCTGCGCGCGACGAGTGGATTGGGGCGGTAGTAGCAAACGTTCTCGTACACGATTCTACCGTCGATGCAAATCGTGTCGTACGTGTACTCATCGCCCTCGATGAACTCTTCCACGTTCACTTCGTCGTACGATTTCACACGCGACAGCTCTTGCTCCAGCTCAGCCATCGAATTCGCGCGGATCGTGTCCATGGATCCGGCACCGGCAATCGGCTTGACGATGATCGGGAAGCCAAGATCGTTCGCCGCGTCTTTCACTCCCTTGATGCTGGTCGCCGATGTGTGCTTCGGCGTGCGGACGCCGGCCGCGGAGACCTTCTGTTTCATGAGGTCTTTGTTGCGGAACGTGTCGGCTTGCGCGACGCGCATTCCTTGCACACCTAACGCCTCACGCAGCTTGGCGGCCAGGATCACACCTGGTTCCCAAAGACAGACGACGCGCCCGACGTGACTGTCGCCGACGCTCTGTTGCACCGATCGAACGACTGCGTCTTCGTCCATGAAGTTGGCTACTTTGATGTAGCCCTTCATGTTCTCACGCGTGAGGCGCGGCAGTTCGTGTTCGGGGACGTCGCTCACGCCGATGACATCGCCGCCATTCACGGCGAGCCCGCGGCAGAAGTAGGGCATTTCGCCTGGGTATCCCGGGGCCAACATCAAGACCAGCATCGATCCAGGGGTTGGGGGTTAGGGGTTAGCCTAGTTCAATGCGCATCACGCTTACTATTTCTGCAAGCGCCTGTTCAACGGCGGCGGTGTCGCGATGCCTAACGATTATATATCCTTCGCCCTCGTAACTCGGGGATCGTTCGCTGCCGATCTCCGGCAACTTGACGTCGCAGATCATCCCGTTGAACGCGCGCGCGATTTGCTCCCACCCGTGAACGGCTCGGACTCTCCCCTCCCCTTGTCCACGCAGAAAGGCCGCGCCCGCCGAATAGCGCCTGCTCGGCGGATCGAACGTGTTGAACACCATGAGCCGCGCCCACGCCTGAACAAAATCGATGTCATGTGCGCGAGAGACGAGCGTTGTGATTTGCGCACCCGGCGGGCGCGCGGCGACCTCTGAGATAGCAACCGAACCATCACGCCGTCGGAACCACTCCATGTGCGTCAACCCAGACGTCATGCCGAGCGCCGACAGCGCGAGCCGAGCCGCGGCTTTTATGTCGTCGTAGCGCGGATCATCGACCTCGCGCGGTAGCACGAGGCACCATTGGATCCACGGGTTCTCCAGCACGTGCAGCGGCGTCGGGTAGTAGTGCGTGAGTGAATGCCAGACGGCCGTGCCGTCGATGGACATAGTCTCCAGCGAGTGCTCTTCGCCGATGACGAACTCCTCGAGCAGCACCGGTTGTACACTGTTCGGCCTAACGACTCCGAGCGCGGCGCGCAGCTGATCCACGTTCTCGACGCGGAATGTCTGCTGCGCCCCCGCTCCCGCCGGCGGCTTCACCACCAACGGAAATCCGGACGACTGTCCGAACGCCTCCGCTTCCTGTACCGAGCGCGCGAGTGCGTGGCGCGCACAGGGAATTCCGCTCGCACGCAGCACGTCCTTCATGCGCGACTTGTCGCGGAAGTTCGTCGCGGCCGCGACGCTCAGTCCCGGCAAACCAAGCGTCGCGCGCGCTTGGGCCAGCGGGACCTGCAGCTGCTCGTACGCGCCGAACAGTCTGTGAATGGGCCCGTAGCGCAGCCCGAGCTCGCGCGCTGCCCACAATAGTTGCGTTGGATCCAGGACATTGTCGACGCGCCAGTGCGCAACAGACTGGACGAGATGTGCCGGCAGCTTCTCCGCCGGATCGTGCGCGATGACGCCGAGGTGAACGTCGGGCAGCGACGCGATTGCCTCCACCATTCCCAAGGCGTTAGGCGACAGCAGCGGAGCGGCGAAGACGACGAACGGCACCTAGCCCCATTCCAACATATGCTTTCTGGTCATTTCAATCCCCGAACAGTCGAAGTTGGAACGGGTTAACGAATCTGCAGTGTGCCGCGTCCGAGCGCGACAGGCCAGCGCACCAGCGCTGTCATCCCTTGCTTCGTACGATCCAGGCCGCGCTCGGACTTGGCGATGGTTTCGATCGGATACCACCAGATCGTTCCAGTCGGATCGCAGGAGACGATCGGAGGGGCCTGCGAAAACGAGAGCTCACTGCTGAACCAGTCGCCTGGATCGAAGTCGAGGCCGCGCCACTCGAACTCGATGCTCATGTGACCGTCGCTCGAGATGTGTATGCGTTTCGTGAGCATCGGCCCTTGATCCGTCGCCTCGAGCTCCACGTGCGCATCGCCGACGTCGATGATGTGCTTGGCGTGAAAGGCTGTTGCCGTCCACGAATGAATGGGCCGATAAACAGCTCGCTCCACTTCCAGCTGCGTTATCTCAGCCGGGAGGACTCGCTCCTGAAGCATGGCGCGGACGTCATGATCCACAGGCGGCGCATCGGATACATGCAGCGACTTCGCGATTTCGTGAATGCTCGGAGCGTTATCGTCCGTGCGCTCTGGATGCGCGACGGCTGCTGGAGGTTTAGATGGCGCATGAACCGTGTGATACGGCTCGCGTCTTCGAGTCATCGTGTCGACGACGTTTCTTGCGTCGCCAAACCGAGTGTACTCCTCGATCGCTGCGCCACGATCCGGCGAGATCGTCACCGAATACGATTCGTTGTGCACCCACAACTCCGTATGACCATCGACGTCCAGATCGATCTCCTCGACGCTGGCGCCTTCGCCGGCGCGGAGGTATCGCTCGGCGTGGGCGAGCTCGCGCCAGACCGCCTCGCGCAAATGCGGCAGGTACAACCCGCCAAACACACCATGCCAGTATGCATCGTTGCATTGCGCTCGGCCGATTGCACGCCGCGCTTCAATAGGATTGCCGCGTGCGCGACATAGCAGCGACAACGCCAGCATTTTCTTGTGCATGCGATTCGCTTCCGCGTACTTGACGAGGAAGTTGCGCCAGTGCGTCCCACGAATCAGCGCGCCAACGCGCGTTAGGTACTCCGCTCCGAGCTGCTCCTCGAGATCTGCAAGCTGATCTGCCGAGTCAGAAGGCAGCGACCATGCTTCCATCTCGCGATAGCTCGCGGTTGCGAGATACGCCAACCCGCTGCTGGGCACATTCGCGAGCGCGTCGGCGAACGTCGAAAGCATCACCTCACCGCGCTCGACGGCGCCAAGCAGTGTCTGAGTGAACTCCTTGAGCCATCCGCGATCGTACACCCAGTCCTTGGTTCCGGGCCAACCGCCGAATTTCTCACCGTCGTCCGCGAGCACGGCGAGCTGATGGCCGCTCTCGCGCAAGCTCGTTAGGTACGCCAGCGTGTCTCGCGGCGGCTGAAAGGGGATCAGGTAGCGCAGCCGCTCGTCGATGGCAAAGAGCGCGAGACGCTTGCCGTCACTCTCTGTCCAGAGCGGCGCGTGCAGGCGTTCACGACCAACACCACTCACGAGAAAGTGGCGATCGTCCACGATGACGAACGCGACACCTGCGTCGACGAGATCGGCGGCGAGGTTCGGTTCCCAGACACGTTCGGTCAGCCATAAACCAGTCGCACGCGCACCGAAGCGCCGCTCGATCGCATGCTGCATCCAGGCGATCTGCTCCAGACGATCATCCCGCGGGATGACAGCGAGAACCGGTTCGTAGTACCCGGCGAGGAGCAGCTCGATCTTCCCCTGGCTCGTTAGGTTCCCGATCAGGTCCAGCACGCGTGTATCGTAGCGTTCGAGCCAGTCGAGCAGCGGGCCCGACATGTGGATCGCCACGGGAAGCAGCCCCGAGTCCTTCGCGTGCGTGAGGAAGGGGAGGTATACGTCGCGCACGTGGTCTTCGAAGACGTGACCGAAGTTGCCGACCGGTTGATGAAGATGCAGACCGAAGACGAAACGGATTGGTTGCTTGGGCATCGTGAACGTGAATGACCCGATAGATCAGTCGGATATCGGCACGGCCGATACTTCGAATCCGAGACGGGCACCTAGCGCGGCGATCTGAGAGCGGTGACCGTTCGCGCTCGCGCGCACGCGCCACCACGCCGTTTGCGCGTCGAACGGAACCGTGCTCTCCAGCTGCGTGAGCAGGTCGAGAACCGCGTTGGCGCGTCTGAGAGCGAGACCGGATTCATCGGTCGCAAGCTCCTGGATCGAGCGCACGAGCGCGCGCGCCGCCAGCTCGCGGAGCGACGCGTCGCCGTTGGCGAGGGCGGCGAGCTCCTGAGTCGTTAGGGAGCTCGCAAGCAAGCGATGCCGCATCGACGCGCGGATCATGCGGCGGGTGCGCTCAGGAAATATGTCGATAGGAACTAAATCTGAACCGGCGGCGTCGGCTCGGCTTACACGAACCGTTATGTCGGCGTCATCCTGAGAAAGCGCATCTGCTTCTGTGCGTACGTGCGCCGTTCGGCCGGTTCGGCGAACTCTCAGCGTCACGCCATCTTCGTCGATGCGCGCTTCATAAGCGCGCGGAGTTGCGGCTTGAGCGTCGAGGCCGAGCGCGCGCGCGGCCGCGACGCCGGCAGCTACTCGAACGTCAGCCGCAAGACGAGAACGCACGTTCTTTTCATAGACGTCGCGTCCTGTGCCAACAGTCGGGTCATTACTCACTGCCTTTTCCAAGTAGTCGAGCAGCGCCTTTTCAAGCTCGTCACGAAGCCCGGGGTCGCGCGCGCCGGCCAGCTCGCACGCATGGGCAGCGTATCGCAATACTTGAAGCGGCTCCAGACCCCCAATGTCATCAAAGAACCAGGCGCAGGATGAAAACATTCGCAGCGAATCGCGCTCCATTTCCAGGAGCTCACGCGCTCGCTGCAGCTTTCCCGTATTCTGCGCGAGACGTTTGACAAGCGCCTCCAGTTCGTTAGGCGACGCTCCCACGGCAGCGCCATATTCTTCGCGCGCCGCCCAGGGATCAGCGAAATGGTCGCGCCCCTCGCGCTCGAAGAGCGCGTGGATCCCAGCGGCGAGCACTTCCAGCCCGCCACGCAATGGCGTGCGCCACGCCTGGCTCGGATACTTGGCGCCGTTGACACGATCGCCGCAGTTGGACCGCCAACGCTCGACACCGTGCGCGCAACTCCACGACGTCGGCTCCACCAGCTTCATTTCGAGCATCGGTGGATTGCGACTCAGGAACGACGCGAAGTTTTCGACGATGACGCCCTTACGCTCGCGCAGGTCGGTGATCGCGCGCGCGAGGGCCATCTCGCCGAACTTGTGATGGTGACCGTACGTTTCGCCGTCAGTCGCAATCGAGACGAGCCGCGGTGACGTAGTCCCTTCAGCGCGCGACGACGCCGGGCGCCGCAGCATGTTCTTCACCCACTGGCCTGCGTTGTTGAGCGCGCCGCCAAACGCAACGGCGTGTGCGAGATCCCCGTCGTACATGAATAGCGCGACGGATTTGCCGTTCGCGGCGCGGTACTCGCCCGGCATCCCGTTAGGCGGCGGCGTCACGACTTGATGTGGCGCCAGGATCGTGAAGCGTATTCCGCATTCGGCGAGCACGTCGAGCGTCGCATGATCCATCGCTGTTTCGGGGAGCCACATCCCTAACGGCTCACGGCCGAAGCGTCGCTTGAAATCCGCGATCCCCCAGCGCACCTCAGTCAGCTTGTCTCGGCGTGAGGCGAGCGGAAGGATCACGTGATGATACGGCTGCGCGATCGCGTTGCCGAAGCCGAGCCGCTCCACGCTCGCCTTATCGGCGGCGATCGTTGCGGCGTAGGTCTCCGGCGCGTTCGTCTCGAGCCACTCGAGGAGGGTCGCCCCGTAGTTGAACGAGATCCACTCCAGCGCATTCACGATGCCGACGATGCGGTTGTGCGGCCCGCCAGCCGTTAGGTGCGCGGCGACAACCGTTCGGTAACACTCGCGCTCGATGCGCTCGTTCCAGTCGTGATACGGCGCAGCGGTCGGCTCGACCTCGATCTCGTCCAGCCACGGGTCTTCCCGTGGGGGCTGATAGAAGTGTCCGTGAATGACGACCGAGGTTGGACCGTGCGGCATTACGAGGTCACGTCGCTGCGGCCGTGCGTCGGGCTTCGAGCGCCCGCCGAAGCATCACGTACTCGCCCACGTTCTCGAGCGTGAGCACTCCGACGAGCGTACCGTCGCGCAATACCGGCATTGTGTGGCACTCGTCGCGTTGCAAACGTTCGAAGGCGCGGTCAACGCTCTCGCGCGTGCTGGTGACGCATATCTCTCGCTGCATGTGGTCGCCGACGCGTGCTTGTTCTCCATGCTGCGCGAGCGCTTTCAGGAGATTGACACGCGTGAGGACGCCGACAACGCGGTCGCCCTCGAACACGGGAAAGTCCTGCTGAAACCCGGCGAGTAGATGTTGCACGGCGAGCGCCAGTGGATCGTTCACCTTGAGCGTGCGCACTTCCGAGATCATCAGTCGCTCGACGGGCACGTCCTGCAACGCGGCTTGCACTCGCGTCTGCGCCTCTTCTCCACTCGCGCCCAGCCACACGAAGAGCGCGATGAACACCAGGAATGGATTCGAGTTGAGACCGACGATGGCGAACAGAACGGCGAAGATCTTCCCGATGCGCGCCGCGATCGTCGTCGCGCGAACGTTGCCTAACTTGATGGCGAGCGCTGAACGCAGGATGCGTCCGCCGTCCATTGGAAAGGCCGGCAACAGATTGAACAGTACGATCGCCACGTTCACCCACATCACGCGGGCGAGGAACGCACCGCCTCCTCTCGTGATGTCGGCACTGTCCAAAGGCCTGCCCGTGACGCGCAACACGACATAGAGCAGGAGCGCAATCGCCACGCTGACCAGCGGCCCAGCCGCCGCGATCGCCAATTCCTGCTGCGGCTTCGACGGGAGCTTGTCGAGCCGCGCGACGCCGCCGATCGGTAGCAGCGTGATGCCCCTCGTCGCCACGCCGTAACGGCGCGCCGTCAGCGCGTGGCCGTACTCGTGCGCGACTACAGAGGCGAATACGACGAGGACAAATGCAATGTTGATCGCGACGCTCGCGAGACTGCGCGACCTTTGATACTCGGTGATGGCGACGTACAGTATGAGCAACGCGAACGTCGCGTGGATGTCGATGTCGATTCCCGCGATGCGTCCGATCCGCCAGCTCCACTTCATAACGAATCCTTGGGCGTGCTACATGCGCGCCGCGATTGTCGCGCCGATCAGCGCCGTTTCAATCGAAGGAATGATGTCCGGGAAGATGTCGTCACGCTCCTGTTGCTCGGCCGCGAGCCGAACTCCTTCCTCGATGCGCTCACCGTTCACTGCGCTGCCTAACACATCCAGGAGCTGTCGGCAATCGTTGACGTGTCCGTTGAAGCGCTTGATGGCGTAGTCGTCGACCTCGCCCGTCGAGATGATGAACTGCCAATCTGAGGATTGTACGAGCAATAATGAGCGCGCCGCCTGCGCGAGGATCGGATGCGCCGCTGGGTTGTTCACGGCGCGCGGGGCGAGCGACCAGAAGGCGTCTTCCAGCTCCCAGATCGCCGGCCAGGTCCACCATGTCTGCGCGCCCATCCACATGCTCCAGTCGCCGTCCTTTCCCCAGGAGCCCGGACCCAGTCTCAGCACAGGGAAGACGCTCGAGCGGTCGATGTGCTCATGGGCCTGTGTGGCGCGAACCGACGGATAGTTAGGCAGCACGGCGTACATGTCGCCGAGGAAATCAGGCCCTTCGTACCACCAGTGACCGAACAGCTCCGTGTCGAACGGCGCCACGATGACGTCGCCACGATGCTCGTGCTGCTTGTGCGCGATGCCGTTGAGCAGCGCCGCGAAGTGCTTGGCATGCTCGTGCGACTGTTCGCGCGCGGCGTTCGGCTCGTACGGTTGCTTGGCGCCGAGATCGACCCCCTGCCCCGTCACGCGCCAGAGCCGCACACCGCCAGGCCAACGGATCTTGTGGAACTCGAGATACGCCCCTGAACCAGGATACCCTCCGTGACGGTTCCACACTTGCGCGGAAGAACGTGGATCGCGAACCAAAACATCCACCGGTCCTGGCGTGTTCTGCCCACTCACTCGATAGGCGCGATACGGCGACCGGGTGGCATGACGCGCGCTCTCCATGAGCATCGCCATGCGCTCCGGCTCGCCTTGAACCATCTGCGCATAGACACCCAGTGGTTGACCGGCGCGCGCGAGGTGCGCGTCGACGAAAAAGTAGCGGAAGCCCGCCTCGGCGACGAACTGCTCGATGCCGGCTCGTTGACGGGGTCGCACGTTAGGTAAGGGCTGCCAACGCCCGGATGGACGGTAGGCGCATTCCGGAATCCAACACCCTACCGGATCACGCCCGAAGATGCGACGGTGCTCGGCGAAGCCTAACGCGAGCTGCAAACGAATACTCTCGTCGCGGCCGAGCACCGGCAGGAAACCGTGCGTCGCCGCCGAGCTGGTGATTTCGATTCGACCCTTGTCCTGCAGTAGACGGAAGCCGTCCAGGATGCGGCCGTCGAGTGAGCGAAAGAGCGCGCGCATCCGCTCCAGCCGCTCGCGCCAGTAGTCCACGAGCGGAAGCAGGTGCTCATCGTGCGTGGAGCGTAGTGACTCTGGCGCTTCATCGAGAAACTCGAAGCGGTGCGCGAAGTATCCTTCGAGCTCCTGCGCGAACGTCGGATGCTCCAGCTGATTCGCCAGCACCGGCGTGAAGCCGATTGTCACCGGCGACGCGATGTTCGCCTCGTCCAGCGAGCGCAGTTTGCCGAGCAGTGGCAAGTACGTCTCGATCGCCGCCTCGCAGATCCAATCGCTGCCGTGCGGCCAGCGACCGTGATTCAGGACATACGGCAGGTGCGAGTGCAGCATGAGGACGAAGTCCATGCGCGGCGTCATAACAGTGCCTAACGCCGCCAGCGCGGCGATTCGATCACGCGCCGATACACTTCGCGATATTTCGCTTCCGAATGCTGCCAGCCGAAGTCACGACCCATCGCCTCGCGCACCATCGCCGTCCACGTCTGCGGATGCCGATAATGATCGATCGCGCGCGCGCAGGCGTGGATGAAATCGAGGTGCGTGTATTCATCGAACAGAAATCCAGTGATGTTGTCGTCGATGGTGTCCGCAAGGCCACCGACTCGACGCGCGACCGGAATCGTGCCGTACCGCTGCGCACGCATCTGCGTTAGGCCGCACGGCTCGTACTGCGACGGCATGACGATCATGTCAGCGCCGGCGAGCAGGCGATGCTCCTGCTCCACCGTGAAGCGCGTCTGCACGCCGATGCGACCCGGCGCTCGCTGCGCCAATTCGGTGAGCACGTCCACGTAGCGCTTCTCGCCTTGCCCCAGAAAGAGGAACTGGGCGTCGAGCGACAGGAATCGTGGGCTGCCGAGTATGAGATCGAGACCTTTTTGCGCGACCATACGCGCGCTCATGCCGATGATCGGCGTGCCTGGGCGCTGCGGCAGTCCAAAGAGTCGTTGCAGCGCCGCTTTGCATTTTCGCTTTCCGCTTAAGCTCTCGCGCGAGAAGTTCGCCGCGATGTGCGGATCCGTCGCAGGATCCCAGTCGGTGTTGTCGATCCCGTTCAGGATGCCGATGAATCGCTCGCGTAGCGCGATGAAATGATCGTGCAGCCCGAAACCGCCGGCCGCTGTGCGCAGCTCGTGCGCGTGCGACGGGCTCACCGTCGTCACGGCATCCGCGCACGCCATGCCGCCCTTCAGGAAGCTCATGCGACCGTACCACTCAAACATGTGGTAGTTGTAGAACTCCCAGGGGAGCCCCACGTCCGCCATTGTCGGCGTCGGGAAGTGCCCCTGATATCCCGCGTTGTGAACCGTGAGCACGCACGACGTTTTGCGGAAGAACTGACGCCCCACGTCGTACGCGCGGAGGTAGGCGGGCGCGAGCGCCGTGTGCCAGTCGTGGGCGTGCAGCAGCACCGGTGCCTTCACGACTTGCGACAATCCGTTGAGCGCCGCCATCGCGAAGAAGGACCAGCGTTGCGCGTTGTCGGCGTAGTCGCCGTGCTGGTCGCCGTAGATCCCCTCACGGTCGAAATAGTTACCGTTGGCTACGAAAAACACGCGCGGCTTCCCTTCGCCGACGCGCGCGCGCAGCGACGCCGACTCGAAGAACTGGGCCTGCTCCTGACGTGGCCCCACAGCGACCGTGTACGGCTCGGTTGCCGGAACGAGGTCGTTCGCGACGTCGTGCACTTGCCTGTACATCGGCATCACGACTGCCGTTTCCATCCCGACACGACGCTGATAAAGCGCGAGGTTCGCGACGGCTTCGCCGAGTCCGCCTGTGCGCGCGAAGGGCGCGAGCTCGGCGGCAAGATGCACGACGCTCACCGGCTCGCCAGCCGGCGTCGTTAGGGGATACACGGCGTCTGTTTGCGCCGGCGCCGGAGCCGCTGGTGCTGCTGCTGCTTTTTTGGCTCGCGGCTTGCGCGGTGTCGCTGACGGAGCGCGTTTGGTCGGCATCAGATCCTCACGCCGTTGGCGGATCGTCGCCGGTCGGGTCGCCTCGCATCGCCGCGGCGTAGCTCTGCCTAACGTAGTCCTTCACCATGCGTCGAGCTGTAAAGCGCAGGCCCGCGGCGCGCATCGCATGCTTCATACGATCCGTCCAACCGCGCGGAATGCCGCGCTCGTCCCGCTCGTAGAATAGCGGAACGACTTCTTTCTCGAGTAACTGATACAGCTGATCCGCATCCCAGTCATCGGGCAGCTGGCGTGAGGACTCCGGTGGAATCGCCCAACCATTGCGTCCGTCGTACCCTTCATGCCACCAGCCGTCAAGGGTGCTCAGCTGTGGGAGGCCATTTAGCGCCGCCTTCATGCCGCTCGTCCCGCTCGCTTCCAGAGGGACTCGCGGAAGGTTGAGCCAGAGATCCACCCCCTGCGTCAGGCGATGCGACAGGTGCAGGTCGTAGTCTTCGAGGAACGCCACACGTCCCTCGAGCTGCGCGTCGCGCGTGAATCCGTACACAGTCTTGAGCACTTCTTTGCCAGGTTTGTCCTCTGGATGCGCCTTCCCGGCAAAGATGATCTGCACCGGCCGAATGGGGTTCGTGAGCAGCGCGCGCAGTCGTTCGATGTCGCGAAACACGAGGTCGGCGCGCTTGTACGTGGCGAAGCGACGTGCAAAACCAATCGTTAGGGCGTCAGGTGTGAGCAACGTTCCGGCGCCTACGACGTGCGTCGCCTCTTTCCAGTTGCGCACCCAGCGCCGCCGCGCGTCTTCGCGCACGAAGTTGAACAGCGAGATTTTCGCTGCCTGACGGATGTGCCAGAGCGTCGCATCGTCAAGCGCGAGCACGTGTTCCCAGATTGAAGGATCATCAACCTGCGATTCCCATGTCTCGCCCAATTGCGCGTCGAGTAACGACATGATCTCGCGCGACATCCACGTGGCCAGATGCACGCCGTTCGTTATGTGCCCGATCGGCACCTGCTCGACTGTGTGGTCGGGCCACAGCGGTTGCCAAATCTGACGCGACACTTCGCCGTGCCGTTTGGCGACGCCGTTCACGTGCCGCGCGAGACGTAGCGCAGCGCACGTCATGTGGAACGTGTGGTTCTTGTCCGCTGGGTGCATCCCCAGATGCAGGATTTGCTCGGTCGTTGCGCCGTTGAAGTTCATCCACTCGGCTCCGGCGCACTTTTCCACTTGTTCGAACGAGAAGCTGTCGTGTCCTGCAGGCACCGGCGTATGCGTCGTGAAGGCCGTTGCTGCCCTCACTGTGGAGACGGCTGCGTTGAACGTGAGACCGGCTGCTGTCAGCTCACGAACACGCTCGAGCATCATGAACGCCGCGTGTCCTTCGTTGGCGTGCCATGCGGAGGGGTCGACGCCCATCGCGCGGAGCACGCGCACACCGCCGACGCCGAGTATCCATTCCTGGCGCAGCCTAACGTCTGGGCCACCCGCGTACAGCTTACTCGTCAGTGCGCGATCGTCGGGATGGTTTATCTCCAGGTTCGTGTCGAGCAGAAAGACAGGGACGCTGCCGACCTCCATGCGCCACGCGGCCACGTGAACGTCGCGGCCGAACGTGTTGACACTCGTTAGGAATACGCGCCCCTCCGGGGCGGCCACTGGCGTCAGCGGCGTGTTGGCTAGCTCGAACTGCTCGGCGCTGTCTTCCTGCCATCCGTCCAGCCGCAGTTGCTGGTCGAAGTAGCCTTGTGTGTACAGGAGCCCGATGCCAACCAGAGGCACGCCAAGATCCGACGCCGCTTTACAATGATCTCCGGCGAGCACACCCAGTCCGCCTGAGTAGATCGGCACCGAATTGTGCAGCCCAAACTCTGCGCAGAAGTACGCGACGGGACGCGAGAGCAGGTCGGGATATAACTGAGCGAACCAGTGACCTGCGCGATCCACTTCACGCGCCAACTCGTTCATCGCTGCGTCGTACATCTCGAGAAAGCGCGGGTCTTGCGCGCACTCTACGAGTCGGCTCGGCGGTACACGCCGAAGGAGCGCGATTGGGTTGTGTCGCGTGAGGTGCCAGAGCGGTTCGTCGATCGCCGCGAAGATCCGCCGTGCGTATCGGCTCCAGCTCCAAACCAGGTTGGTGGCGAGTTGCGCGAGACCTTCTATGCGCTCAGGGAGGTACGGGATTTTTTCTCTGTCGACAGCCATAGGCGCGGATTATACACGCCCCTCGCTCGCGACGAGATTCTTGCTTTCTAAGCCCCGTTCACTTCACGTCGCAGCGAAATTCTTGCGCAATCGATTGCGGGACGAACAGAGTCCCGATCGTTAGCGAAGAATGTCGCAAGAACGGGAAGATCAAAACACGGAGCTTTGGGTGACGAGGTTCGAGTGCCGAGTTTCGAGGACGCGAAGCTCGCCTTCATCTGCCTCAATCACCGCTGATTAGGACTTTGCGGTTCGGAAAACCGTGCAGGCGAGCCACTTGTGCTCGAGACTCGGCACCCGACACTCGCAACGCAAAGCTCCTTGTTTTTGCGAAACGCCTAACTTGGATGGGTCGACTACGCCGCTCTCCTTCCGGCTGTAAGCGCGCCTGACGCGACGCCGGCCGCCATCACGCGCTCGAGCATGATCTGCTCACGCCGTTCGTACTTTCCTTTGAACGGCCAGAGGTTGATCCAGATGCCGAAGAGTGCGCCCCAGAGTGTGACGCGGAGCGAATCACCGTCGACGCGAAAGCGTTTCTGTGAAAGCGCGACCGTACGCGTCGCCTCCTCGAGCTTTTTGCACAGCGTCATGCAATCCTCAACGCGAAGCGGGCGGGCGACATTCGGTCCGTACACGGCGACGTGTCCGCGGTGCAGCGCGCGCAACTCATGCAGGTCCTGTGTTGGAACTGTGACACGGGATGTGCCAGGTGGATCGAGCAATGTGCGAGCACCTGCGTTGAAGTTGCTCGTACTCACCAAAGCGCCTCCGCGATCATTCATGAAAGCGACGAACGTGTTGGCGAAGGCAGGATCATCTTCTTTATGGAACGCGCCGACGAGCGCTACTTCGCCACTCTCGGGGTGACGCCAGAGTTGTTTGAAGCTCGAGAGTCCATTTCGCGCGCTTTCGCGAACGCGAGCGCCCATCTGCTCGAAACCGTTCGCCGAGAAGAAGTGCGTCGTTTTCCAAAAGTGCGACTCCGCGCTCTGCGGGAGCGGTATCGACGGATCAGCCTCGTCGATCTGAGTCGGAGGAATGCGTGAGCCGCTGAACCAAAGCAGGAGCGGTCCCGCGATATACGGGAGGATGAAGAGCGTGAGGATGATGCCGAGGGCGATGCCCATTGGTGCGCGAGTTGGACCTGTGAAGTTGCCTGTCGATTGACGATGGAAGGTCATCGGTGGCCGTCACGCGGCGCGCCTATCACGTCATCGGCTGCGACTTTTGTGACAGTCTTCGTTCGGCAGGGCTTCCACTTCGGCAGTTAGGCGCCGAGGGACCGACGCTTACGAGATGGCGGACCGGAGATCTTCCATGAGGATGTCCAGGTCGGCTTCGGTCGTATCGAAGCTCGTTATGCAGGCTCGCAAGGCGGACTTGGCGCGCGGGAGCGTCACGTGCGAGATCCAGCAGCGACCGCGGGTCAACACGCGCTCGACGACCGTTTGAGTCGTTAGGTTCGTGTCGTCGATGGCGTCGTGCGTGAAGCAGACGAGCGGCAGCACGGAGTCGTTCACCACGCGCCACTGCGCTGCAGTCAAACGCTGCCGCAAACTGTCCGCGACATTCGCTTGGCGCTCGACGATGCGGCCCAGCCCATCCATGCCATGCTCGGCCAGCGCAAAGAAGAGCTTCAGGCCGATGAATCGACGCGACCACTGCAGCGATTCCTTGTACAGGTCGACGCCACCTTCCACCGTCGGCGGAACGTATCCAGTCGAAATCTCGAACATCGTCTTGAGCGCCTGGCGATGCTTGCAGAAGAACATTCCTGCGCCCATCGAGACGGAGAGCCACTTGTGCGCGTCCCACGTCACCGAATCGGCCAGCTCGATGCCCGTGAGATATGGCTTGAGTTTCGGGACCAGCGCTGCGCTGCCGCCCCATGCGGCATCGACATGCAACCAGATGTTGCGCTCGGCGGCGATCTCCGCGATCTCGGGAATGGGATCGATCGCGCCACTCCCTGTGGTTCCAGCAGTAGCGACAACTATCAAGGGCGTGAAGCCTAATGCTTCGTCGCGTTCGATTTCCGCGAGTAACGCGTCTGGTCGCATGCGATACGACGAATCGGTCGTGGCGTGCGCCAGCGCCTGTTCGCCAAGGCCGCACGCGCGTGCGATCTTCACGAACGAGTGGTGGCTCTCATCAGACACGTAGATACGCGGCGGCTTCGCGAGCGCCGCGGTGCCACCCTTGACGTAGTCCGCCGCGCGGTCGCCAAGAGCGGCGAGCACTGCCGTGTGATTCGCCTCGCTGCCGCCGCTCGTGAAGTGCGTGGCAAATGTGCCGGTCCAGCCTAACGACTCGCCGAGCGCCCGCAGGGTCCACTGCTCGATCTCGTTCGCAGCCGGCGCGTGCGACCATCCGCCGACTTGCGGGTTGTACAGCGCGACGAGCGCGTCAGCGATTATCGACGATGCGTGAACGCTCGGGTTGAAGAGGCCGAAGTAGCGTGGATGCGTGACGTGCAGCGTCCCACTTTCCATCCAGCGTGCGACGTCTTCAACGATCTGTTCCAGCGCGCGCGGTTCTGAGCTGAAAAAGTTGTAGTTCGCACTCAGCTCCATGCCGGCTGGGAAATTCGAAACCGGTAGTGGCGAGCGCTCGCGAATCGAGGCGCGAAACTCTCGCGCCAGGCGTGTTAGCCGGGCGAATACAGCGTCGTCCATGTGAAATCGCGATGCCTATGTCGTGGTCGAATGGCCGAGGTGCATCTGCCGCTCGACCCGCTCATATCCCGCGAGCGACTCCGCATCCGACGTCAGGAGCGACACCACAATGCCGGTGAGAAACGACAACGGGATCGTGATGAGTGCTGGATTCTTGAGAGGAAAGACGGCACTGGGCGCCTTGAGGATGTCGACCTGGATCGTTGGCGAGAGCCAGATGAGAGAGAGCGTCGCAAGCGTTCCGACGAGCATGCTCGCCACGACGCCTTGCGTTGTCGAGCGACGCCAGAAGATCGAGAGTACAAGCGCCGGGAAGTTCGCGCTGGCCGCGATCGCGAACGCGAGCCCCACCATGAAGGCGACGTTCTGTCCCTTGAAGCTTATACCTAAAATGATCGCGATGACGCCTAACACGACTGTCGCGACTCTCGCCACGCGCAGCTGCTCGTTGGCTGTCGCAGTGCCGGCGCGAGCGACATTCACCCAGAGATCGTGTGACAAAGCGGCGGCACCGGAGAGTGTCAAGCCGGCCACCACCGCCAGAATCGTCGCAAACGCGACCGCAGCGATGAAGCCGAGGAAAGGCGTCCCGCCTAACGCTTCGGCAAGCAGCGGCGCCGCCATGTTCCCGCCGCGATCGATTCCGGTGATCGTGTCAGGGCCGACGAGGACCATCGCCCCGAAGCCCAGTACGAATGTCAACAAGTAGAATCCGCCGATTAGACCCGTCGCATAGAACACTGATTTCCGCGCCGTTCGCGCGTCGGGCACGGTGTAGAAGCGCATGAGGATATGCGGCAGTCCCGCGGTACCGAACATGAGCGCCATGCCTAGCGAGATCGTGTCCAGCGGCGTCGTGACGAGACGCCCTGGGGCAAGCACGCCATCGCCGAACCTTTCCGCGGCCGCTGCGAAGAGCCGCAGCGGATTGAAACCAAACTTTGCCAGCACAAGCACAGCGAGCAGCGCCGCGCCGCCTAACAGTAGCCCTGCCTTCACGATCTGCACCCAGGTCGTCGCGATCATCCCACCGAAGATGACGTACGCCATCATCGCCGCGCCGACGATGATTACGGCCGTCTCGTAGTTCAGCCCGAACATCAAGCGGATCAGTCCGCCCGCTCCCACCATCTGCGCGATCAGGTAGAAAATCACTGTGGCTAGCGTGCCGATCGCGGCGGCGATCCGCACCGGCGCCTGGCGCAGACGTGCGGCAACGACATCCGCGAACGTGTACTTCCCGAGATTTCGTAAGGGTTCCGCGATCAGAAAGAGCACCACTGGCCAGCCCACCAACCAACCAGTCGAGTAGATGAGCCCATCGAAGCCCGTCGTCGACACAAGGCCTGCGATGCCCAGGAAAGACGCCGCGCTCATGTAATCGCCCGCGAGGGCAAAGCCGTTCTGTCCGGCCGTGATCGTGCGCCCGGCAGCGTAGAATTCTTCCGTCGTGCGCGTGCGCCGGGCCGCCCAATACGTGATGCCTAACGTCACAGCGATAAAGACGAAAAAGAACGCCATCGCCACGGCGTTCGGCTCCCCGATGCGCGTTTGGGCCGCGGGGGCGGGGGCAGCCGCGGCTTGCAGCAGCGCGGCGACTAGTATGGCGTGCACCTAACGGTTGAGCCGGTCAACGGCACTGTCATAGTGCGTGTTCGCCCATCGCACGTAGACCCAGGTGAGCAGCCAGGAACAGAGGATTACCAGCGCGCCGAGGAGGATCCCGACGCTAAGGCCGCGCGTGATCAGACGCGACATGAGCGGCTTGTTGTACGCGATGAGCAGCACGAAGCCGAAATACAGCACGATCATCAGGGCGGTTAGTGCCGCTGCGAACGTGCCGTGCCGCTGCGTCAGTGCGCGAAAATGGTGCTCGTGTTCCGACACTGTCGGCAGAACGTGCACCGCCGCGCGTCGCTCGGCAACCCGAACAACCTCCGCGCCTGGTCGGCCCCTCAGCGGGCCAAACGTCCAGAGGCCGTTCAGCCAATGACACCACTCGGGCTCACGCGTACATTCGATTGCTTCAGCCACGACTCCTCCCCGAGACGCTCTCATGCCTAACGACTTCAAGGTCTCTCGCCGCAGCGCGCTTGCTGCGATTGCCGGAGGGGCCACGTCGATCTGGCTCGGCGCAACCGTCGACCCGCGCCTCCTCCTCGCCGCCGGCGCGCACGCCGCGACGGCGCTCCGGCAGAGCCCTCAACCCGCGTTTCAGTTCTTCACGCCCGACCAGGCAGCCGACGTCGAGGCGTTCTCGGCGCGCATCATCCCGTCCGACGACGGCACCCCGGGCGCCCGTGAGGCGGGGGTCGTGTACTTCGTCGATCGCGCCCTCGCCACATTCTTCAAGGACGAGCAGGCGCAATTCGTCCAGCAGCTCAAGGCACTTACCGCCGAAGTCCGAAAGCGGTATCCAGGTGCGAAGTCGTTCGCAGCCTTGGACACCAAGCGGCAGGATGCAATGATCGCGGCGTTGGAGAAGGCGAAGTCGCCAGTATTCGGGCTGCTCCGTGAGGCGACCATCTCGGGCATGTTCTCGCACCCCGACCGCGGTGGCAATCGCAACCAGGTGGGATGGAAGCTGCTCGGCTGGGCGAATCAGGCATCGTGGCAAGCGCCATTCGGATGGTATGACCGCAATGTCCAGTAACCACGGGGCGCACGGGACGCCTCCCAGTCAACAACCGCGAGCTCCCAAGTACCGCCCCACCGAGGAGGTGGATTTCGTCGTCGTCGGCGCCGGGTCAGCTGGCGGCGTCGTCGCGAGAGAGCTCGCGAAGGCCGGCATGCGCGTGGTCGTTCTCGAGCAGGGACCGTGGCGCACGGAGCGCGACTTCAAACACGATGAGGTGCAGATCGTCCAGGAGAGTTTTCTGACGAACAACTGGAGAGATCAGCCGAACACATTCCGAGCGACAGAAAAAGACAAGGCGGTTCTACAGCCTGCTCTGCTGTACGGGAAATGCGTCGGTGGCGGATCGGTCCACTTCACTGCGAACTACTGGCGCTTCCACGAGATCGATTTCATCGAGGCGAGCAAGCGCGGGACGATCGCCGGCACCGGGTTCGCTGACTGGCCGATCACCTACGCGGATCTCGAGCCGTACTACACGAAGGTCGAGTGGGAGGTCGGTGTGTCGGGTGCGCCAGGACCGTTCGATCCTCCGCGATCGAAAGGATTCCCAGTTCCACCTTTGCCGGCAAAGTCGGGCGGCATCCTTCTCGAGCGGGGAGCGAGGAAGCTCGGATGGACGGCGTTCCCTGCGCCCACAGCGATCCTCTCGCAGCCGTATCGCGGCCGCGTTGGGTGTGTGCAGTGCAGCTTCTGCGAAGGGTTCGGGTGCGAAGTCGGCGCGAAGTCGAGCACCCTCGTGACGATGATCCCCGAAGCGGTGCGCACCGGTCGCTGCGAGATCCGACCGAACAGCTATGTCCGTAAGGTCGAGATCAATCCCAAGGGACGCGTGGTCGGCGTGAAGTACTACGACGCCGACAAGAAGGAGATCTTCCAGCGCGCCAAGGCCGTCGTGCTGTGCGCGAACGGCGCCGAGACTCCGCGGCTGCTGCTGATGTCCAAGTCCGTCGTGTTCCCCGACGGGCTTGCGAACTCGAGCGGCCTGGTGGGGAAGTATCTGATGTACAACGGCGGTGGGAACGCGGTCGGAATGTTCGAGCATGAGATCAACGCGTGGAAGGGGAACGTCGTCACGCGAATCGTGCACGACACGTATGAGCTCGACCCCAAGCTCGG